>CAYMPK010000152.1:0-6634 GCA_964392145.1 uncultured Actinomycetes bacterium
CGCCGCCCCGGGCAACCGGGGCCGGCGCCCCACTCACGTCTGCACGCGGGCGCGGCAGACCAGGGCCGCCCTCATCCACCATGAGGTTCATCCGCTACCGCCCAACCTTGTCGAATTGGGCGAGCTCGCAGACCTCTTCACTCATCAGGGTGCATCTAGGCAATCACAGGGATGACGGGGATCGCCAACACTCATGTCCGGTGCGATCGATGACGACAATCCTGTTGTGATTGGTCTGTCCACCCCCAGATCGACACCGGGACGGCTATCGCCAGGTTGGTGGCGGTCTCGGATTCTCGCGCTGCGCCAGCAACAGGGCAGCGATGCGGGCCTCTCCATGGTGGAACTGATTGTGGCGATGTCGATCTTCGCCGTAGTCTCGACGGCTTTCGCCTATGGCCTGGGCATGGCGTTGGTCACGACACGAGACGACCGCCTTCGAGGCCAGGCCTCGAACCTGGCCTCCAGAGAGCTGGAGATCGTCCGGAACGAATTCAACAGTTCAACTCTCGCCCCGATGTCCTTGGGCAACTCGGGGCTCGTCACCAATCCGCACCAACTTCCGGGCGCGACTCAGGGAGAGCCGCTGGTCGTGGATGGCACGTCCTTCACCATCAGGCGCAACGTGCAGTGGCTTCCGGCAGGTACCGGCGCCAGCGTCTGTGACGGCGGTAGCGGCGTCACCTACCCGAGCCTCGCGGTGAATGTGCGGACATCGTGGACGGAAGGGACGCGGACCCGCGACGTCGAATCCAACACCATCCTCACGCCGCCGAAGGGCACGCTCACTAGCAACCTCGGTTTCATCGCCGCCAAGCTCACCGGGGCCGACGGCAACGGAGTCCCGGATGTGCCAGTGACGGCCCGGCTCGGCGGGGCGACGTCCTCGGCAACCACCGCCGAGGACGGCTGCGCGGTCTTCGCGCTCAGCACTGCCGGAACCTATACCGTGGAGTTGAACGCCACCAACTACGTCAGTTACGAAGGCACCCAAGCCACACAGAAGACCGCGGTGGTCAGCCCTTCCACCATCCAGATCGTGCCGTTCAGCTACGACCGGGCCGCAACGTTGAACCTGCACCAACGCACCGCGGAAGGTTTCGCGCTGCCCACCCAGCTGCCGATGTTCGTGCTGTACAACTCCGGTCTGGTCTCAGGCGGCCTCAAGACGGTGGCGGCGACCCTGCCCGCCTCCTCGCCGACAACGGTCACGCCGCTGTGGCCGTTCACCACCGGTTACTCAGTGTGGGCCGGATCGTGCCCCGAGTCCGACCCGGGCGGCACCGGGACCCGACCGGCCGCAGTGGTGCCGGCCGCCGGGGGCACCGAGACCGCCTACGCCGACTTGCACCCGATTTCGATCTCGGTGATGCATGAGGACGAACCCAGGGCCGGCCGCACCCTGCGCGCAACCGCCGTCGACGCCACCCCTGCCGCCAATGGTGACCCCGTGCTGGCCACCGGCTGCGGCAGCGATAGCCAACTCAATCTCGGCACGACCGACACCAGTGGCGTACTCAAGACCTCACTTCCGCGCGGCACCTGGCTGATCGAAGCCTTCGAGGGCAGCACGCTGATCGCCCGCGGCACTTCGCCGACGCTCGCCGAACCGGTCGACGCAGACGGCAACTTCGACACCAGCATCCAGATGACCCTGGTGGTGCCCTGATGTTCATCTATCGAACCCTGCGGGACGCCCTACTTCGGCGGTGGCGGCGGGACGACGGCATCTCCTTGATCGAGGTGCTGGTCGTGACCGGACTCCTGGTGGGAGTGCTGGCCGTGGCCCAGACGGCGATCCTGACAGCACAGAAGACACTCGCCGACAACAGCTCCCGGCTGGACAGCATCGGACAGGTGCGCGTGAGCCTCGACGCCATGTCGAAGGTCATCCGAACCGCGATCATGCCGTCGCAACTGAACGGCACATGCAGCGACTGCGACATCGCGGCCTTCATCCAAGGTGACAACACCTACGTGCAGTTCTACGCGAACATCGACAACGAGCAACTGCTGCCCGCCAGCGGTTCCACAACGGCGGGCCCGAGTCGCGTCACCTACACCTACAACCCCACAACGGGCACCCTCACCGAACTGATCCAGCGGCCCAACAGCCACGACGTCACCGACTACAACTACCAGTACTGCAACCCTTCGACGCAGGGCTGCGAAGTGCGGAAGCGCGAGATTGCCAAGGGCGTGGTGAACAAGACTGCGGAACCTGTCTTCACCTACTACGACCGGGATGGCGGCCAACTGCCAGTGCCGCTGCAGGTGGACCTTCAGCGCCTCAAGGCGGTCGACAGCATCGATCTGGTATTGAAGGTGCGCGAGACAAACCGCATCGAGACCAGCACCATGACCACGCGAGTGACTCTGCCGAACGCGGACTCTGTGGTGCAGCCGACAACGAGCCCGGGATGAGTGAGTGAGATGCGACGAAGAGTTAGTGTGAACAGAGAGGCATCGGGCCCGCATCGACGTGATGTCCGCGACGAAGCCGGCATGGCCATGATCTTCGTGCTGGGCGCGATCACCGTGATGACTGTGATAGTCGGCGGCGTGCTCTCCTACGCGGTGAATCAGCAGCCCGCCGCCCGATTCAACGAAGACTGGACCGCGGCCCTTGCGGCCGCCCAGTCCGGGGTTGACGATTACGTTGCGAAGTTGAACAAGAGCGATAGCTATGCCCGTTCCGTCGACTGCACGAATGTCGCCCTGCGCGGGCCGAAGGCGGAGACGAACAACTGCAACTGGAACTCCGACACCGAGCCCGGTTGGGTTAATGTCAAACCCGGTGTCTCCACTGCCGGGCAATTCCACTATGACGTGAACACTTCCGAGTTCTGGAAGAACGGGTCCGTGTGGTTGGAGTCCACCGGGCGGGTCGGAACTGCCAGCCGCACCATCCAGGTGCGCGTCTACCGCGGCGGTTCCACGGAATTCCTCTACTACACGGACTTCGAGGATGCAGATCCGCAGAACAAGGTCTCCTACCCCAGCGGGGCTCCCAGCAACGCCTGTGGCCTCAGCGGCGCAACACTGGCCAAGTACTGGTGGCAGACGCGCAGTGGGTGCAGCGAGATCCAGTTCGCCGGATTCGACGTGCTGGACGGGAAGGTCCACTTCAACGACACGCCGCTGATGAGTAACAACGGCGGAACCCGTCCGCGCTTCCTGCAGGGCTTCGAGACGGCGGACCCCAACTGCACCGAGGCGCTCGGCAAGGCCGACGCGTCCGGGGTGGGAACCAACGCGGGCAAGGGCAAATGCTGGCGGAGCACTAGCACCGTCAATCCCTACGTCGGCCAGTACGGTGCGACGCCGGCAGCGCCGCTGTACCTGCCGGACAATAGCGACCAGTTCGTCAACTTCCCGGGCTGCGTCTTCACGGGCGACACGAGGATCAAGTTCAATGCTAACGGGACGATGGACGTCTGGAACACCCGCAGCGCGGGTACCACACTGCTCGGTCCAGACACCCCGGCCGGGACCAACTGTGGCAATGCTAGCCAGTTCGTGGCCAACGCGAACGGTCAGCCGACAGCGAAGCAGAACATCCCGGTGCCAGACGACATGGTCATCTACGTCAAGGATGCGACCTCGGGCATCGGCGCCTGCACCCCCGGCCAGATCGTGAACGGCACCAGCTCCGGAAGCACCAGCACGGACGTGATCCCGCAGGGAACCGGCACAACGGTCTTCGGAGTCACCGACGTGACCTTCTTCAATCCGACGAGCGTCACGTCGACCACGGCCATCCGCAGCTACTCGCGCGCGTCCTCCACCTCGGGGACCCCGTGGGTTGCGAGCACCCCCGCGACCCCGGCAACCACTGCGAGCGGTGACTCCAGGCTCAGCACCTTCGACTGCGGCCAGGGCAACGTCTACCTCGAGGGCACGGTCAATTCACACGTGACCATCGCCGCCCAGAACAACGTGGTCATCACGGGTGACCTGCTCGTCCAGGGCGCCGCGGCGGGTCAACCGCCCGCAGGCCCGTTCCTCACCGGCCTCGTTGCGGGCAATTCAGTCGTCGTCTACCACCCCGTGTCGCGGGCGTCCAGCGGCACCACAACCGCCGTGGTTCCCAATCCCAGCAGTTACACCAGCTTCTGCTCCACCACCGCGGGCGGCACGCCATTGTCCACCTCGAGCAGTTACGGCCGCGGGCCCATCACATGCACCTGGACCTCGACGAACACCTTCGGCAGCTCCTACTCGGACCTGAACTACCCGAACAAGACAACCTCCAGCGGAACGAGATGGATCTATGCGAGCCTGCAAACCCTGCAACGTAGCTTCTGGGTGCACAGCTACGACAAGGGCTCCAGCCAGGGCAAGTTGAGCGTCCGGGGTTCGATCGCCCAGAAATGGCGCGGTGCGGTCGGAACCTCCGGCGGCACCGGCTACCAGAAGGACTACTCCTACGATGCCCGACTGCAGTTCGCCTCGCCGCCGTACTTCCCACAGTGGACCAACGCCGCCTGGGGAGCGAAGACCACCGGTGAAGTCACGGCCGCATACAAGTGAGGCTTCCTTTCGCCGGCGACAAGCGCGGGCTGTGGATGGTCGCGCCCTGTTGCCGACCAGCACTCGCTAGGTTGTGAAGGTGTCCGAGACCGTTGTCGTGGTGGCGCTGGGTACCGTGCTCGGTCTGGTCATCGGCTCGTTCCTCAACGTGGTCATCTGGCGGGTGCCGCGCGGCGAGAGCGTAGTCCGACCCGGCTCACACTGCCCTTCGTGCGACCGGGAGATCCGTGCTCGGGACAACATCCCAGTGGTGTCATGGCTCATCCTGCGGGGCAGGTGCCGCGACTGCGGTAACCCGATCTCTGCAAGGTACCCCGCCGTGGAACTCCTCACCGCGGTCGTATTCGGGCTGCTGACGTGGCATTTCGGCCTCTCATGGGAGCTACCGGCCTACCTGTTCCTGGCGGCCATGGGCGTAGCACTGGCCCTCATCGACATCGACCACCGGCGGCTACCGGACGTACTGACCTTGCCCGCCACGCCGGTCATGCTGGCCCTTCTGCTGCTGCCGTCGGCCCTCGACCACCAGTGGGGGAGCCTGCTTCGCGCTGCTCTCGCCGGCCTGGCGCTCTTCGCCTTCTTCCTTGCGCTGGCCCTCATCTACCCCGCGGGGATGGGCCTGGGCGACGTCAAGTTGGCACCCCTGCTGGGCGTTGCCCTCGGATGGATCTCTTGGGGCCTCGTAGCGTGGGGGACCTTCCTTGGATTCGCCCTCGGAGCCGTCATCGGCGTTTCCTTCGCAATCGCGAGGCGCAGCGGACGCAAGACGGCGATCCCCTTCGGCCCCTTCATGTTGACCGGGACCCTGATCGCGCTACTCGCAGGCAACCAGCTGACGTCGTGGTACCTAGGTCTGTTCTCCTGAACCAAGGCACTGCGAATCACGTCAAGTCCCGTCGTGCCCGGGCCGATACTCCAAACGAGTCAATCTGGAGGTTGTCGTGACCAACACGTCCATCGGGCTGGAGATCACCTCGCTATGCGTGCGCATGGCCGAGGTGCAGCTCGGCAAGGACGGCATGACCCTGCAGGGGATGGCGGAGGAACCGTTGCCCGCAGGCGCGGTGGTCGCCGGCGAGGTACGAGACCCTGAGGCTGTCACCCACACCGTCCACACCCTCTGGAATCGCACGGGCATGCGCGTCAAGAAGGTCGTCCTCGGCGTAGCGGGCAGTCGGGTGGCCATCCGAAACACGACCTTGCCCTGGATGCCGGAAGGGGATATCTCCAGCGCCCTATCGTTGTACGTCGGTGACGTCCTGCCGTTCGACTCCGCTGAGGCGGTAATGGACTTCGTCATTGATGGCGAGACGACCGACGACGAGGGCAACCGGCTCTACACGGGCATCCTGGTGGCGGCCGCACTCGACTTCATCGAGCCGATGGTGGCGGCCGTGGAGGCCGCCAAACTGACTGTCGTGGGGGTTGACCTCACGGCGTTCGCGATCTTGCGGTCCAGCGTGGCGCACTACCCATGGTCGTCCGGTGCTACTGAAGTACTGGTCAATGTCGCCTCGCAGATGACACAGGTCATCGTTCACAGCAACTCTCGCCCACAGTTGGTTCGCGGCCTCGTCGTCGGATCCGACTCAGCCATCGAACAGTACGCGCGGCTGGACCCGTCATCACCGACGGCTGTCGCCGAGGCGCTGGAACCCTTGGTCGACGAGATCGTCACGACCATCGAGTACTACAAGGCCTCCAATCAGGGGCGTCCGCTGGCCAGGCTCGTTCTCACAGGTGAGGGTTCTCAGCTTCCCGGAATCGAGTACGCAATCGGCAGTCAACTGCAGATCCCCGTCGTCCGGGAGGCGGCGTGGCTCGGAATGCCGCGCACCAAACTCGGGGTCTCCGACGAGCAACTGCGCGTCATGGCCAACACGATGGGCGGTGCTGTGGGATTGGCGATGGGGGTGGCGGCATGAGCGAGGTCACCGCGCCGCGGTCGCCGGGATCGAGCCTGCCGATCCCGCTGGGTTACCCCTCCGGACAGCCGGAAGGCTCGGAACCCAACGACGCCATCATCGACGCGATGCCAACCGCTGGACCGCTTGCCGGGCGGGAGCAGGAAGCAGCGGGAGGCTCAGATCAGCAGGGCGCG
>CAYMPK010000153.1:0-6608 GCA_964392145.1 uncultured Actinomycetes bacterium
CGAGGTCGTCGATTCCCCGTACGTCATAGCTGCGGCGAATGATCACCTCGGCTGCCTGGGCGGTGCGGGGCAGCGAGGTTCGACCGCGCAGACCAGTCACAGACAATTCCCCTCTGCGGGCGGCCTGCACAACTTCCGTGGCGGCGGCGGCGGTCAGGCGGCCGTATGAGTACCCGTGCGGCAGCAGAATGGCAACCGGCGCGAACCTGTGGCCACCTTGGTGGGAGGACTCCCACACGGCGGCCGCGAGTTCCCCGTCGGCGGCCAAGGCGGACACCAGCGAACGTCCTTGTACGGCACAGCAGACGTCTCGCTTGCCGTTGGTGCAGACGAACAGCACCGGATCTGTGGACGCCTGCCCCAGACCCGGGAGTTGACCTTCCCCGATGAGGCCAATCTCAAGATGGGGAATCGGCTCTCCCTCGGGTACCTCCACCGTTCGCATTCGAGACGCACCCGGTCCGCAGGTGGCAAGCCACAAGCGTGTTCCGGAACCATGCTCACCTTCCGGGCGTTTCGCGAGCAGCACGCCTGTCGAGGTGGCCGTCCGGGCATCCTCCAGGTACCGGCTGAGCGCCTCCGGCAAACCGCTGTCGAGCAGAGCGATCCTGCCGAAGGCTCCAGCGTGTTCGATCACCACCCAGGATCTCTGGCGTGGTGCCGTGCCCGGGAGCGTCTCACCGATCTCCGCGGCCCGCGCCGAACAGGTCGTCATTCCGCCACCGAACCGGTCGTAACGGCGGCCGGGACCGGGGCGGCCACGACCCATGGCGGTATCCCGCCGCCGACATGCGCGAGACGGGAGGAGACGGGCTGTCCGGAGGCGTCCCGGCGGTCGTCCGGTTCGGGAAGCGGAACACTGGCGCCGGCGGCGTTGCAGGCCGCCGGGTCGACCGCGGCTGTGGCGGCGATGATGGCGGTCTCTCCCTTAAGCAGCCGTTGGCACCTCACGCCGCCGGTACCGCGCCCCTTGGCGGGGAACTCGCGCAGCGGCGTCACCTTCGCCGTAGCCACTTTGGATCCCGACCCTGCCACCGTCACAACGCTGGTATCCGCTCCTTCGGGAACCACCGAGAAGCCCACCACACGGGCGGCCTCGGCGGTTCGGATGCCCGCCATCCCCGCGGCACCCCTTCCCTGGGGTCGCACAGCGGAGGCTGGGAACTTCAGCAGGTGGGCGTCACTGGTGATGAGGACCAGGTCGGAATCGTCGGGGCATTCCGCGGCGCCGACGACGGCATCGCCGTCGCGCAGCGCGATCACATCCCACACATCCTTGGTCGGTGCCGCCTCCGGCGCTATCCGCTTGACGATCCCGCCGACTGTGCCGAGGGCCACGCCATCGCCGCCGCCGTCGATCCGAACGATCGCGACCGGGCTCTCACCGTCGGCCAGCGGCGCGAACTCACCCACGCCGGTGGCGCCGACCAGGCTGGGGTGTCCGGCTGTCCCCGGCAGGGAGGGCAGATCGACGACGGCGACGCGGTGCACGCGACCGGTGTCGGTGAGCACGCCGATGTCGCCGCGGGTCGTGGTCAGGGCCACCGACCTCACGACGTCGTGAGCCGCGCGCGCTCCCGTCGGAAGCTCGGAAGGCACCTGGACTCGGGCGATGAGGCCGGTGACGTCCAGAATCACCAGACACGGTTCGTCGCTGACCTCCAGCGAGATCTGCCCCGGGGCAGGAGAGGCCACCGCATCCGACTCCAGCAGGATCGTCCGACGAGGCGTGGCATGCTCGGCGGCGACCTCGGCCAACTCCTCCGAGACCACCTCCGCCAGGGTCGCGGGATCCTCCAGGATCCGGGTCAATTCCCTGATGGCGGTGAGCAGTTCGTCGCGCTCCGATTCCAACTCCAGTCGCGAGAACTTCGTCAGTCGCCGCAGCTGCAACTCGAGGATGTAGGTCGCCTGCGCCTCGGTGAGGTCGAAGACCCCCATCAGCCGCGCGCGGGCCGTGGCGGTGTCGTCTGACGAGCGGATGACCTGGATGACTTCGTCGATGTCCAGGATCGCGATGAGCAGACCCTCGACCAGATGCAGTCGATCGCGGGCCTTGCCGCGCCGGAAGTCGCTGCGTCGTCTCACCACGTCAAGCCTGTGATCGAGGAACACGCGCAGCATCTCGATCAGGCCCAGGGTGACCGGCTTTCCTGCGACGAGGGCGACGGCATTGACGTTGAATTGCTCCTCGAGCGGGGTCTGGCGGTACAACTGCTCGAGGAGTGCCTCCGGATGGATGCCGGACTTCACCTCGATGACCAGTCGTAGGCCCTGGTCACCATCGGTCAGGTCGGTCATTCCGGCGATCCCGGCGACCTTCTTGGAGTTGTGCAGGTCCTTGATCCGCTGCATGACCCGCTCAACCCCGACGTTGTACGGGAGTTCGGTGACGACGATGGCTTTTCGTCGAGGTGTGACCTGTTCGATCTTGGCGGCCGCACGCATCCGGAAACTGCCGCGGCCGGTGGCGTAGGCGTCGCGGATGCCATCGAGACCAACGATCCGGCCGCCCGAGGGCAGGTCCGGACCCGGGACGAACTTCATGATCTGCCGCAGGGTCGCGTTCGGATGGGCAAGCAGGTGACGGGCTGCGTTGATCACCTCGCCGAGGTTGTGGGGGGCGATGTTGGTGGCCATACCCACCGCGATACCGGTGGCCCCGTTCACCAGCAGCGCCGGCGCGGCCGCCGGCAGCACGACCGGTTCCTGCTCCCTCCCGTCATAGTTCGGTGCGAAATCGACGGTGTCCTCATGGACGCCTGTGATCATCGGCAGCGCCGCCGAGGCGAGTCGGCACTCCGTGTATCGCATCGCGGCCGGGCCATCGTCGAGCGAACCAAAATTGCCGTGACCATCGATGAAGGGCAGCCGCAGTGAGAACGGCTGCGCCATCCGGACCAGGGCGTCGTAGATCGCGCTCTCGCCATGGGGATGCAGCCTGCCCATCACCTCTCCGACGACACGTGCGCTCTTCACGTGGCCGCGGTCGGGTCGCAGGCCCATCTCGCCGGCTTGGTACAGGATGCGTCGCTGGACCGGTTTCAGCCCGTCGCGGGCGTCGGGCAACGCGCGGGCGTAGATGACCGAGTAGGCGTACTCGAGGAACGAACCGCGCATCTCCTCGCCGACGTCGACATCGACGATGCGCTCTTCGGGCGGTGGTTCGACGGTGGTGCTGCGGGCCATTGGGCCATTGTGGCCCCACCCCGGTCGTAGACAGTGCGGGGCACGCCGTTGACACCGGACTCAGCCCGGTGGATGACCGCAGGCTCCGGGCCCGCGAGTCGTGGACCAGCAGGAACCTGTCGGATTCGCCACATACCCGAACCGCTCGAGATGTTGTGGGCGGCTTGGCCCGCTAGCGTAAGGGCCGTGACTGCGGATTCCCGGTATCCAGCGCACTGGGAGGCAGATGTCCTGCTGCGCGACGGTCGACCCGCGCATCTGCGTCCGATCCGTGCAGACGATGCCGACGGTCTCGTGGAATTCCACAAGTCACTGTCGCCGGAGACGATCTACTACCGATTCTTCGCGCCCTATCCGGAGCTCAGCGAGCGCGACATCGAACGCTTCACCCAGGTGGACTACTTGGATCGGGTGGCGCTCGTGATCACCCAGAGCGGGCTGATCATCGGTATCGGTCGGTACGACCGCATCAGCGATCACGAGGCCGAGATCGCGTTCACCGTCCGCGATGACCATCAGGGCCGCGGTATCGGCTCGGTGCTGCTCGAGCACCTGGCGGCCATCGCCAGGGAGAACGACATCACGACGTTCTACGCCGAGGTGCTCCCGGACAACAGACGGATGATCAACACCTTCGCCGAGGCGGGCTATCGACCGTCCCAACACATGTCCGACGGTGTGGTGAAGATGGAATTCGACATCGAACCCACCGCCGCCAACGAGTCGGTGATGAGGGCTCGGGAGCGCGCCAGCGAGGCCCGATCGGTGGCGGCGTTGATGTACCCGTCGAAGATCGCGGTCATCGGTGCCAGCCGTCGACCAGGGTCCATCGGACAGGTGGTACTGCGCAATCTCCGGGATGCGGGATTCACCGGCTCCATCTACGCAGTGCATCCCGAGGCGGAAGAGATCGAGGGGATCAAGGCCTATCCCAGCGTCGCCTCCACTCCGGGTCCCATCGACCTGGCGGTGGTCACCTCGGGCATCGACTCGGTTCCGGGCATCGTCGAGGACTGCGCGGTGGCGGGAGTACGTGCCATCGAGGTGATCGCGACCGGCTTCAGCGCCCTCGACCCCCAAGGGACCGAGCGCAAGCAGGAACTCGTAGCGGCCGCCCGGGAAGCGGGAATGCGGGTCATCGGCCCCGAGGCGATGGGCATCGTCAACACCGACCCACGGGTCTGCCTCAATGCCAGCCTCGCGGAGGTGATCCCCGGGCGCGGTCGGATCGGATTCTTCTGCGAGTCCGGCACCCTCGGCGCCACGGTGCTGGAGGACATGGCCGGGCGACAGTTGGGGTTGACCACTTTCGTGTCGGCCGGATTGCGCGCCGATCTGTCCGGCAACGACCTGCTGCAGTTCTGGGAAGCCGACGACACAACCACCGTGGTGCTGCTGTACCTGCAGAGCCTGGGCAACCCTCGGAAGTTCACCAGGATCATGCGACGGCTGTCGCGCCGTAAGCCGGTGATTGCCGTACTCGCGGGGCGGACCGGCAGGGAATGGCCCCCCGAACAGGAGTATCAGGAGACCGAACTACCCCCGCGCGTCGTGGACGACCTGCTGCGCCAGAGCGGTGTCCTGCAGACCACGACGCTTGCGGGCATGCTCGATGCCGCCGCCATGCTCGCCCTGCAGCCCGTGCCGAGGGGACCTCGCGTCGCGCTGGTGTCCAACTCTGCCGCGTTGCTGCTGTTGTCGGCCGATCTGCTCTACGCAGCGGACATGACGGTTGTCGAGCACCCCTACCGGGTCTCCTGGAATGCCGACCCCGCGGAAGTCCGCGAGATGCTGGAGAAAGCTCTGAACGCGGGTGACGTGGATGCTGTGCTCTTCATCCACGTGCCCCCGGTGCGGCGAGAGGGCGAGGGCATCGACGATGTCCTGCACGATGTTGCGGCCGCCGCGACCAAGCCGTTGGCCGCCGTGCTGCCGCACCTCACCGGCCTCACCGGCCGCTCGTCGCTGGTGACCAGCCCGGGCGTGCACGGACTGCCCGGCCCGGGCAGCGTGCCCATCTTCGGGGAACCCGCGGCCGCGATTTCGGCCCTGTCGCTCGCCGTCCGCCATGCTGCCTGGCTCGCTCAGCCGGCCGGAGGGGAGACCGAGCCGGAGGGCCTCAACCGTGACGCCGCGGATCTCTTCGTTCGAGAGCGGGTCGGCGACCCACTGCCCGAGTTGTCGGGCGACATCGATGAAAGCGCCACCACCGAACTTCCCAGTCTCGGGGCGGCAGGTGGCCGCACGCGGCTGGACCGGCGGGAGTCCCAAGAGTTGTTGGCGTCGTACGGCCTGCTGCTGTGGCCCAGCATCCCGGTCGGTTCGGAGGATGAGGCCGTCGCGGCGGCGGACGAACTCGGCTATCCCGTGGTTCTCAAGACCGAGGCCCACAGGCTGATGCATCGCACCGATCTGGGCGGCATCCGATTGAACCTGGAGAACGAACGTTCCCTTCGCACGGCATACCTCTCCATCGCGGCGCAGCACCCAGCCGACGTCCGCGAGTTGCTCGTCGTCCAACGGATGGCCCCCGCCGGAGTTCCGTGCACGGTACTGACCCGGGAGGACCCGGCCTTCGGGCCGGTGCTCGGTTTCGCGGTCGGCGGTGTGATGACCGATCTGGTGGAGGACTGGGCCTGGTGCATGGCGCCGTTGACCGAGATCGACGCTGCGGCCCTGGTGCGCCGCCCCAAGACCTCTGAGTTGCTCTTCGGTTTCCGTGGGTCCGAGCCGGCGGATATCGAATCCCTGATCGACGCACTTCGTCGGGTGGCGGCCCTGGCGGATGATTTTCCGCAGCTGGCCTCGCTGGCGATCAACCCGCTGCTGGCGACCCCGGAGGGTGCCTATGTGCTCGGTGCGGACATCCACCTGGCGACCGTGATGGAGCGCCCCGAGGCTCGTCCGCGGCGGCTGTGATCGCTGTCGGTACCTCGGCCGTGGCAGGATAGGCGCATGCCTGAGACGCTCACCTCCGAGGCGCGCATGCGCGAGTCCATCCAACGGACGGGGTACTACCCCGAGTTGGTGCTCGATTCGCTTCGCACGGCCATGGGCAACGAGCGGGTGATGAGTTTCCTCGTTCACCACGAGGCGACCTTCGACCGAGATGAGTTGCGCCGCCACATCACGGTCCTGGCCCTGACCTCCTCCCGGTTGATCGTGGCCCATGTCGACGAGCATCCCCCCGAGGTGGGCGATGACGTGGCGCACGCGTCCTCGTCCACCGAGGCGGTGCGTATCGATCAGATCGACTCCGTGGTCGTCACCCGGGTGATCGCCGAACCGGCCCAGTACTCACCCGCGCATCCACCGTCGGAGGTCGTCTTGACGTTGGGGTGGGGTGCGGTCAATCGGATCGACCTCGAGCCGGCGCGCTGCTCAGACCCCAACTGCGAGGCCGATCACGGCTATACCGG
>CAYMPK010000154.1:0-392 GCA_964392145.1 uncultured Actinomycetes bacterium
AAGGTGCTGCGCGACAGCGACCGGGTGATCGTCGAAGGCGTGAACCGTGTGCTGCGTCACACCCGCGTGACCGAGGGTCAGCGTGGGGCGAAGGAGGGCGGCATCATCAACCGGGAAGCCCCCATCCACATCTCCAACGTGATGGTGCTGGACTCCGACGGCAACGCTACCCGGGTCGGCTCCCGCGAGGAGCCGGGCAGCAAGAACCGCACCGATGGGACCAGCTACGACACAACCCGGCGGGTCCGGGTGTCAAAGCGATCCGGTAAGGACCTCTCATGACCAGCACGACAACCGAGCGCGCCGTGCCGCGACTCAAGCAGCGCTACAACGATGAGATCCGCGAGGGTCTGCAGGCCGACCTCGACCTGGCCAACGTGATGCAGGTACCT
>CAYMPK010000154.1:402-6587 GCA_964392145.1 uncultured Actinomycetes bacterium
TCCTGTCAGGCTTTGCAACTACACGGACGTCTACTACAACGATGAGATCCGTGAGGATCTTAAGGTCGAACTGGACCTGGCGAACGTGATGCAGGTGCCCGGCCTGGTGAAGATCGTTGTCAACATGGGTGTCGGCGACGCCGCCCGCGATTCGAAGGTGATCGACGGCGCGGTCCGTGACCTCGCGACCATCACCGGCCAGAAGCCGAAGGTGACCCGGTCCCGCAAGTCCATCGCGCAGTTCAAGCTGCGTGAAGGGATGCCGATCGGCGCCCACGCCACCCTGCGCGGGGACCGCATGTGGGAGTTCCTCGACCGCCTGCTGAGCGTGGCACTGCCGCGCATCCGGGACTTCCGCGGACTGTCTCCCAAGCAGTTCGACGGCAACGGCAACTACACCTTCGGTCTGACCGAGCAGGTCATGTTCCCCGAGATCGACCAGGACAAGATCGACCGCACACGCGGCATGGACGTGACCGTGGTGACGACCGCGGCCAATGATGACGAAGGTCGGGCGCTGCTTCGCAAGCTCGGCTTCCCGTTCAAGGAGAAGTGAGCACGTGGCGAAGAAGGCCCTTGTCAACAAGGCGAACGCGAAGCCCAAATTCGCGGTACGCGGTTACACGCGTTGCACCCGCTGCGGACGACCGCATTCGGTCTACCGCAAGTTCGGGCTGTGCCGGATCTGTCTTCGGGAGATGGCGCATCGGGGCGAGCTGCCCGGTGTCACCAAGAGCTCCTGGTAACACCCGGTCGGGGCGCATGCGTCCCGACACCCCGCGCCGCCAACCGGTGTGCGCGGTTTCGAGAAACACGACGCCGCAGGTCATCACCGCGATGAAACCCCGGCGAGAAAGGGGCCGGCCATGACCATGACCGACCCGATCGCAGACATGCTGAGTCGTCTGCGCAACGGCAGCACGGCCTACCACGACACGGTCGCCATGCCGCACTCCAACCTCAAGGAGGGCATCGCCCGCATCCTTGTCAAGGAGGGCTACGTGGCAGACGTCGAGGTTGAAGACGCATCCGTGGGCAAGACCTTGCGGGTGGAACTCAAGTACGGCCCGAACCGGGAACGCTCTATCGCCGGCATCCGCCGGGTCAGCAAGCCCGGCCTGCGGGTTTACGCGAAGAGCACCGGCATGCCCAAGGTCCTCGGCGGACTGGGTATCGCCATCATCTCGACCTCGGCCGGTCTGCTGACCGACCGGCAGGCCGCGGCCAAGGGTGTAGGCGGGGAAGTCCTCGCCTACGTCTGGTGAGAGGAGTTCGACCATGTCACGAATCGGACGACTTCCCATCACCGTTCCCAGCGGGGTGACGGTGGCGATCGACGGTCAGGATGTCTCTGTGACCGGACCCAAGGGGTCGCTGTCGCTGACCGTCGCCGAGCCCATCAGGATCTCGGACGACGAGGGCACGCTGACCGTCACGCGACCCGACGACGCCCGCGGCAACCGTTCGCTGCACGGGCTGACCCGAACCCTGGTCAACAACATGATCATCGGCGTGACGGAGGGCTACTCCAAGAAGATGGAGATCTCCGGCACCGGCTATCGGGTCGTGCCCAAGGGTGCCGACCTCGAGTTCTCCCTGGGTTACAGCCACCCAGTGCTGGTGCCAGCGCCGGAGGGCATCTCGTTCCAGGTCGAGGGTCCCACCAAGTTCACCGTGTCGGGCATCGACAAGCAGAAGGTCGGCGAAGTGGCCGCCAACATCCGCAAGATCCGCAAGCTCGACCCCTACAAGGGCAAGGGCGTGCGGTACGCGGACGAGGTCATCCGCCGCAAGGCCGGAAAGGCAGGTAAGTAGCCATGGCCGTTATCGAGAAGATCGGCTCAGGCGACCCCCGGGCGACCGGTCGGCGTCGGCGACACGCTCGGGTGCGCAAGCATCTGGCGGGAACTGCAGAGCGCCCGCGCCTGGCCGTATTCCGCTCCTCGCGCCATCTGGTGGCCCAGGTCATCGATGACGCGGACGGTCGCACCCTGGTATCGGCGTCCACCATGGAGGCCGAACTGCGCGGTGTGGCGGGCGACAAGAGCGAGAAGGCCAAGAAGGTCGGCGAACTCGTGGCCGAGCGTGCCAAGTCCGCAGGTGTCTCCTCGGTCGTGTTCGACCGTGGCGGCTACCGCTATGCAGGCCGGGTGGCCGCCCTCGCCGAGGGCGCGCGCTCCGCAGGCCTGGATTTCTAGACGATTTCGAAGACGAAGGAAGAGGTAGTACTACATGGCTGCACAGCGCAGGGGCGGCGGTGGCCGCGACTCCCGGGGCGCCGAGAAGAGCCAGTTCCTCGAGCGGGTCGTCGCGATCAACCGGGTCGCCAAGGTCGTCAAGGGCGGTCGGCGGTTCAGCTTCACGGCGCTCGTCGTCGTGGGCGACGGTGACGGCACGGTCGGCGTCGGCTACGGCAAGGCCAAGGAGGTGCCCGCGGCCATTGCCAAGGGTGTCGAGGAGGCCAAGAAGAACTTCTTCAAGGTGCCTCGGATCCAGGGGACCATCCCCCATCCGGTGCAGGGTGAGGACGCTGCAGGCGTGGTGTTGCTGCGCCCGGCATCGCCGGGTACCGGTGTCATCGCCGGCGGCGCGGTGCGTGCCGTGCTCGAGTGCGCCGGCATCCACGACGTGCTCAGCAAGTCGCTGGGTTCGGACAACTCGATCAACATCGTGCACGCCACAGTCGCGGCACTGAAGATGCTCGAGCGTCCCGAAGAGGTAGCCGCCCGGCGGGGCCTGCCGCTCGAAGATGTCGCACCGGCGGCGCTGCTGCGCGCCCGGGCAGCGGGGGCGAGTTGAGATGGCGGAACTGAAGGTAACCCAGGTCAAATCGGTCATCGGCGGGACCGAGGTCCAACGCGAGACCTTGCGTTCGCTGGGACTCAAGCGGATCGGCGACTCCGTCACCCGCGAGGACCGGCCGGAGGTCCTCGGGATGATCCGCGTGGTCTCCCATCTAGTCACGGTTGAGGAAGTGTGAGTGAGATGACCCTCAAGGTTCATCATCTGCGCCCGGCTCCGGGTGCGAAGACGGCGAAGACCCGCAAGGGCCGCGGCGAGGCCAGTAAGGGCAAGACAGCGGGCCGCGGTACGAAGGGCAGCAAGGCGCGCAATCAGATCCCCGAGAGCTTCGAGGGCGGTCAGATGCCCCTGCACATGAGGTTGCCGAAACTCAAGGGTTTCAAGAACCCGAACAAGGTGAGCTACCAGGTTGTCAACCTGGCCCAGCTCGGCTCGCTGTTCCCCGAGGGTGGCACCGTGACGGTCGCCGACCTGGTGGCCAAGGGAGCCGTTCGGGCGGGTCAGCCCGTCAAGGTCTTGGGCAATGGTGACATCGATGTCGCCCTGGCCGTGACGGCCGACAAGTTCTCCGCAACCGCAGCCGAGAAGCTGGCGGCCGCGGGCGGCTCGGCGACCACGCTCTGAGTCGCCGGCAACCGATCAAACGTCGGGATTCCGGCACCCCTGTGTGCAGGAAGTCCGGGCGTTCGGCGGGCTGTTAGGCTCTCGTAGCGCTTCCCTCACCGGAAGCGTTCGCGCTGGCAAGTAGTACGGGCTGTTCGTTCATGGTCGTCCGGAACCGATGAGGGAGGTGCGCGTTGTTCGCGGGATTCGCGTCCATCTTCCGCACCCCTGACCTCCGCAAGAAGGTCCTCATCACCCTCGGATTGCTGGCGCTCTATCGGCTGGGATGTTTCGTTCCGGTGCCCGGCGTCAGCTACACCTCGGTGCAGAAGTGCATCGAGGTCGTCCAGGGCAATTCCCTCTACGGGCTCATCAACCTCTTCTCCGGCGGAGCTTTGCTGCAGTTGAGCGTGTTCGCGCTCGGAGTGGTGCCGTACATCACCGCCAGCATCATCATCCAGTTGCTGACTGTGGTCATCCCCCGGCTGGAGGCCCTCAAGAAGGAGGGCCAGTCGGGTCAAGCGAAGATGACCCAGTACACCCGATACCTGACGGTGGGGCTGGCGATCCTGCAGTGCACCGGCATCGTGGCCCTCGCGCGGTCCCCGGGGCGGTTGTTCCAAGGCTGCCCCGAGCAACTCGTACCCAACCAGTCGATCCCGGTCGTGCTGGCGATGATCCTGACCATGACCACCGGCACAGTGCTGGTGATGTGGTTCGGCGAGATCATCACCGACAAGGGCATCGGCAACGGCATGAGCCTGCTGATCTTCGCCTCGATCCTGGCCGGGTTCCCCGGACAGTTCGCCACCATCTACCAGACCAAGGGCGCGTTCGTGCTGCTGCTGGTGCTGGTGGTCGCTCTGGTCACCATCTGCGCGGTCGTCTACGTCGAACAGGCCCAACGCCGGGTCCCAGTGCAGTACGCGAAACGAATGGTCGGCAACAAGCTCTACGGTGGAGCCTCGACCTACATCCCGCTGAAAGTGAACATGGCCGGCGTCATTCCGGTCATCTTCGCCTCCAGCCTGCTGTACATCCCGCAGCTGATCGTGACACTGTCGGGCAGTCAGTCTGGTTGGGCCCAGTGGATCCAGCGGAATTTCACTCGGGGCGATGAACCGCTCTACCTGCTGACCTACTTCCTGCTGATCATCTTCTTCGCCTACTTCTACGTGGCGATCACCTTCAACCCGGTCGAAGTCGCCGACGACATGAAGAAGTACGGCGGCTTCATCCCCGGGGTTCGTGCCGGGAAGCCGACCGCCGAATACCTGAACTACGTCCTCACCCGGTTGACCTTCCCCGGTTCGCTCTACCTCGGGATCATCGCCATCATCCCGTTCGCGGGCTTCGCCCTGCTCGGGGTCGGCCAGAACTTCCTCTTCGGCGGGACCTCTCTGTTGATCATGGTGGGTGTCGGATTGGATACGGTGAAGCAACTCCAATCGCAACTCCAGCAGCGCAACTACGAAGGGTTCCTACGATGACCGGACTGATACTGATCGGCCCGCCGGGAGCCGGCAAAGGCACGCAGGCGACGGTCGTCTCCGAGCACTTCGGCATCCCGCACATCTCGACCGGGGAGATCTTCCGAGCCAACGTGGCCGAAGGAACCGAACTCGGTCAGGAAGCCCAGAAGTACATGTCCCGCGGGGAGTATGTGCCCGATTCGGTGACCAACTCCATGGTGCGAAATCGGCTCGCCGAGTCGGACACCGCTGCCGGATTCCTCCTCGACGGCTACCCGCGCACGCTGGCCCAGGTCGGCGAACTCGACACGATCCTCGGTGACCAAGGCAAGTCGTTGGACTATGTCGTGGAGATCACCGCAGACACCGACGAGGTCGTGGCCCGGCTTCTCCAGCGAGCCCAGGAGCAGGGCAGGGCCGACGACACCGAAGAGGTCATACGTCGCCGCATGGAGGTCTACGGCGAGCAGACTGAACCACTGGTGACGGTGTACCGCGACCGTGGGCTGCTCGTGCAGATCGACGGGATGGGGAGCATCGACGAGGTCTCCGCACGCATCATCGCCGCCCTCAGCGACTGACATCTGCATGGTCGGCTGGCGCCGCAGGATCGAGATCAAGACCCCCGAGCAACTCGCCGTCATGCGGGCCGCCGGTCTCGTCGTTGCCGAGGCGTTGCGGCGAACAGCCGAGGCGGTACGCCCCGGCGTCACCACTGCAAGCCTGGATGCCATCGCGGCTGCCGTGATAGCCGACGCCGGCGCGACGTCGAGTTTCCTGGGCTACCACGGCTATCCCTCGACGATCTGCGTCAGCGTGAACGAGGAAGTGGTGCACGGTATCCCCGGACCTCGGGAATTGCGTGACGGCGACCTGGTATCGATCGACTGCGGGGCCATAGTTGACGGCTGGCATGGTGATGCTGCGGTCACGGTGCCCGTGGGCGACGTCGCGCCGGATCTGCTGGCGCTGTCGCGGGTGACTCGGGATTCGCTGGTGGCTGGCATCGCGGCCGCCCAGCCGGGCGCCCGGGTCGGCGATGTCGGCCGAGCCGTCAGTGGGGTGGTGGAAGCCGGAGCGGCGGAAGACCGGGCCGACTACGGCGTGGTCATCGGCTACACAGGCCACGGAATCGGCACCGCCATGCACATGCCGCCAGACGTTCCCAACTACGGTCGTGCCGGCACCGGACCCCTGCTGCAGGTGGGCATGGCCATCGCCATCGAACCCATGGTCACCCTGGGGGACCCGGATACCGACGTGCTCGCCGACGAATGGACGGTGGTGGCATCTTCGGGCTCGATCGCA
>CAYMPK010000155.1:0-6532 GCA_964392145.1 uncultured Actinomycetes bacterium
CGACCCTCGACCAGCGGTTGCTCGACTCCCGCGGCTCCGCTGATTGGGTCCACACCGACCCATGGCGGGTGCTGCGCATACAGGCCGAATTCGTCGAGGGGTTCGGGGCGCTCGCCGATGTGGGTGCCGCGATCGCGGTGTTCGGGAGCGCCCGAACGCCGGAAACGGATCCTGAGTATGACGCCGCCCGGAGGATCGGCGCTGGGCTCGCCGAGGCGGGTTTCGCGGTGATCACCGGCGGTGGCCCGGGAGTGATGGAGGCCGCCAACCGAGGGGCCTGGGAGTCGGAGGGGATGTCCATTGGACTCGGTATCGAGTTGCCCTTCGAGCAGTCGCTGAATCCTTACCTCGATCTCGGAATCAACTTCCGCTACTTCTTCGCCCGGAAGACCTGCTTCGTGAAGTACGCCCAGGGCTTCGTGGTGCTACCGGGGGGCTTCGGAACCTTCGACGAGTTATTCGAGGCGCTGACCCTGGTGCAGACGCACAAGGTCACCTCGTTCCCGGTTGTGCTGTACGGCACGGAGTATTGGTCCGGATTGTTGACCTGGCTGAAGTCCACGGTTGGCACGGACGAGAAGATCTCCCCGGAGGACCTCGATCTGATCGCCATCTCAGACGATCCCGCCGAGATCGTCGAGTTGATCGTCGAGGGTACCCACCGCATTTTGGACGTTGCTGACGCACAGGGTTCGGCGGGCGCGGGTTCATGAGGGCAGTCTGCGTCTTCTGCGCCGCGAACGAGTCCATCGACGAGCGTTATCGCAGGTATGCAGCAGAGGTGGGTGCGGGCATGGCCCGCCGTGGCTGGGCCGTGGTTTCCGGAGGGGGAAGTGTCTCGAGCATGGGGTCGCTGGTCAGGGCGGCACGCGAGAACGGAGGAACCACGGTCGGGGTAATCCCGCAGGCGCTGATGGGGTGGGAGGTCGCCGACCTGGAGTCCGACGAACTTGTCGTCACTTCTGACATGCGTTCACGCAAGGCCGAGATGGATCGCCGTTCGGATGCCTTCCTGGTTCTCCCCGGTGGCTTGGGAACGTTGGAGGAGTTCTTCGAGGTCTGGGTCGGTCGTTCCCTGGGGATGCACCGCAAGCCCATCGTCGTGTTGGATCCATGGGAGGATTTCCTGCCGTTGCGTGAACTGGTGGCAGGACTTGTGGCCAAGGGGTTCGCCTCGCCGACCGTGGCCGCCGAGGTGCACTGGACCGCAGATGCGGCCACTGCCTTCGATCTGATCGAGGCGGACTGGCGGGCCGGCGAGGGTCGGGGTGTCATTCCTGATCCCGCCCCCAGCGGTCGTCCCGATGCGGTACTCGGTCTGGAGTCGGACTGATCCCTCTTCCGGCCGTCGGACGCGCTCCCCGGCGGTGCCGGCCCACCTCAGGCCAGGCCGCGAACCGCCACCCGCGGCTCTGATGTCCCTGCGATCGCCGCCACCATGTCGAGGGTCTGCCGGGTCTCCAGCACCTCGTGAACGCGAAAGACCCGAGCGCCCAGCCAGGCGCTGATGGCGGTGGTCGCCAGGGTCCCCACAAGGCGTTCGCCGAGCGGTACGGCAAGCGTCTCGCCGACGAAGTCCTTGTTGGACAGCGACATCAGCACCGGCCAGTGGGTGTCCACCATGGCGCTGAGGTTGCGCGTCACCGCCAGGGACTGCCGGGTGTTCTTCCCGAAGTCGTGACCCGGGTCGATCATGATCGACTCTCTCGGAACCCCCAGATTCGCAGCGCGTTCGGCTTCTCGGACGGTGCGGGAGACCACGTCGGCGGTGACATCCCGATAGTGCACCCGGTGGGGACGGGTCCGAGGTGGCAGCCCGCCCGCATGGGTGCAGACGAGCCCGAGGCCTCCCTCGGCGGCCACTTCGGCCACTCCGGGATCCCAACCACCCCAGGCGTCGTTCAGCACGTCGGCGCCCTCGGCACTCACCGCCCGAGCCACCTCCGAGCGGTAGGTGTCGACGCTGATGATGACTTCGGGATAGCGCTCACGGGCAGTCGCTACGAAACCGGCCACCCGGCGTACCTCCTCGGCGGTGTCGATCTCGACCCCGGGCGCTGCCTTCACCCCGCCGATGTCGACGATGTCGGCACCCTCGGCCACCACTTGATCAAGGCGGGCGAGGGCGGGTTTGTCGTCCCACGTCGCACCGCGATCGTAGAAGGAATCCGGGGTCCGGTTGATGATGGCCATCACCAGCGTCTGGTGGTCGCCGAAAGATCGTCCGCCCAGCCTTAACTCCGACACTCCGCCTCCTCGTATCGCCGCTCCGGGGAGAGCGTGGCACGATTTGAGTCGGCGCGCCGCACGGGGCGCCGCTGTCGCTGAGATCTACCGGTGCCGCAGGTCCCCCGATGACAAGCCGCCACCGACGGACGGAAGCGCGAAGTCGGTGGCTGAGGAGGACCGCATGAGCGTCGTATTCGCACTGCTGGCGTTGGTCGTGGTGGGCGCCGGGGTGATCGTTGCCCTCAAGCGCCCGGATGCCGCCGTTCTCACCGATCCGATTCACGACCGTGCGGTCGGTTCGCTGCCTGAGGGTCCCCTGCAGGCGAAGGACCTCCGTGGGGTCCGGTTCCCGGTCGCCTTCCGCGGCTACCGGATGGAGGACGTGGACGCGCTGCTGTCGAGGTTGGAGAATCAACTCGAAGCGCCCTCCGCGACCGCGGTTCCGGCCTCCCCCAACGTGTCGGCCACCGGCGTTCCCGGAACTTCCGCGGCGGGGTTGGTCGCCGCCCCCGGGCAGGGAGTCCCGGAG
Organism: uncultured Actinomycetes bacterium; assembly: GCA_964392145.1. Lineage (GTDB taxonomy): Bacteria > Actinomycetota > Actinomycetes > S36-B12 > UBA10799 > JACJWR01. Next base: position 2,759 of record CAYMPK010000155.1, read on the forward strand.
CATGCCCAACAACCGCCGGCTCCCGGCCCGAATCCGAACCCGAATCCGAACCCGTGAAGCATCTCGAACTCGACGTCATCATCGACGCGCCGCCCGAGGAGGTCTTCCGGGCCTTCACCGACTGGCCAGGTCAGGGTGACTGGATGCTCGGGACGGCAGTGGAACCGGTGTTCGGCGACGGGCGTGGCGTGGGCGCCCGACTCGAGGCGTGGTCGGGGGTAGGACCGGTGGGTTTCCTCGACACGATGGTGGTGTCAGAGTGGGTCGATTCCAGGCGGGTGGTGGTGGAGCACACCGGCCGAGTGGTGCGCGGTTCCGGGACGATGGAGGTGCTCGCGCTTCCCGGTGATCGCAGCCGGTTCATCTGGTCAGAGGACCTGCAGCCTCCCCTGGGGGCGCTGGGGGTCGTCGGTTGGCGGCTGTTCCAACCGGTGTTCGCGCTCGCCGTTCGTCGCTCGCTGGACGTTTTCGCCCAACTTGTCGAGCAGGGTCGGTGGCGTCATCGGGGGAGCGACTGAGACTGGGTTGCAGGTTCCCCGCCGCTCGGTGCCATCCATGATGGATAATGTGATGACTGCACAAGCGCACGACGCGCACATCCGCGAAAGGAAGGGGACCGCCATGGCGGCGATGAAGCCGCGGACGGGCGATGGCCCGCTCGAGGTCACCAAAGAGGGGCGCGGCATCGTCATGCGGGTGCCACTGGAAGGCGGTGGCCGTCTGGTCGTGGAGATGACTCCCGATGAGGCGAAGGCACTTGCTGAGGCCCTCGGCACCACCGTTCCATAACCGCAGCATCGTTTCCGGTATCCGTGTGACCCGACGAGTTCGCGATCGGGTCGCACGGGCGCGTCGCAGACCATAGCGTGAGGCCATGCCCTCGCATCCGCTTGACGTCCAGGTCGTAACCCTCCTCGAAGGTGAGGACCCCTACGGCTTGGAGGCGGATGTACTACTCCTCGGTGGCACCTCAGGTGATCCCGGCTACCGTGACCGTGTCGCGGCGGAGCTGAGCGTCGCCCTCGGGGTGGATGCTGCCAGGCTGCTGGCCCGGCGAGAGGCCAGTTCGGAAGCTGGTGCGTTCACGAGTGTCGACCTCGACCTGCCCGACCGCCAGGCCCTCGTCTGGCTCGGATTGGGCAACGGTAGCCCGGCGGATCTGCGATCGGCCGGGGCCGCCGCGGCCCGAGGAGTCTCCCGCCCCGCCCTCTGCCTGCTGACGCGGGCACTTGGGGCCGACCAGTTCGGCGCCTTCACCGAGGGTCTGTTGCTGGGCGGGTACTCCTTCTCGTTGAAGTCGTCGGCGAAGCCGGACGATCGCCGGTTCATACTGCTGGCCAGCGACGCCGCTCAGGTCGAGGCGTACGAACGGGCCGGGCAGTTGGCCGATGGTGTTGCCCTCGCCAGGGATTTGGCCAACACACCCTCGTCGGTGAAGTCACCTGAATGGTTCGCCGATCGGTGCGTCGACGTAGCCGAGGATGCCCGGCTTCGTTGCCGCATCACGAATTCGGCCCACCTGTCGCGGCAGGGTTTCGGTGGAATTCTCGCTGTTGGGGGTGGCAGTGTTCGACCCCCGCTGTTGGTGCAGATGGGGCTCTCCGGGCCCGCGAAGGCACCTCACGTGGTCCTGGTGGGCAAAGGGATCACCTATGACTCCGGCGGTCTTTCCCTGAAGCCCGTGGACTCGATGGCCATGATGAAGACGGACATGGCCGGTGCCGCGGCTGTTGTCGGCGCGATGTCGATCGCCGGTCGCCGCCGCCCCAAGGTGCGGGTGACGGCCCTGCTGCCACTGGCAGAGAACATGCCCTCGGGAACCGCCTATCGCCCCGGTGATGTGGTCACGCACTACGGTGGCGCCACTACCGAGATCGTCAACACGGACGCGGAGGGTCGGATCGTCCTGGCCGACGCTCTGGCCTTCGCAGTCGACCGCCTTCGTCCCGACGTGGTCGTCGACATCGCAACCCTCACAGGAGCTGCCACCCTCGGGCTCTCGCGCAACTTCGGGGCCCTCTATGCCAACGATGAGCAACTGGCTGAGGAGTTGCACCAGGCAGGTGAGGACAGCGGCGACCGGTTGTGGCGAATGCCTCTGGAGCGTGAGTACCTGACTGCCTTGGACTCCTCGGTGGCGGACATCAGTCAGAGCGCCACCGGGGCCGTCCCCGGCGGCGGTTCCATCGTGGCGGCGCTGTTCCTGGAGCATTTCGTCGGCGACACCCGCTGGGCCCATCTCGACATCGCCGGTCCGGGGCGGTCGGAGGCCGATCGACTGGAGATCTCGGCAGGAGCCACCGGCTTCGGGGTGCGGGTGCTCACCCGCTGGTTGGACGGTTTCGGAGACCGCCACTAGTTGATCTACGGCTGCGTCTCGGGGGACCTGTGGTCGGCTACTCCTCGATGGTCTGGATGATCAGCGTGCCGTTGCCCACCGGCAGCAGGGTGGAGATGACGCTGGGGTCCTCGGCGAGTTCACCGACGAAGTGCCGGGCGGCCATGGTGGCATCGTCGCGTTGGGATAGATCGGCCACGACGTCGTTGTCGCCCAGCACCTGAAGGAAGATCGCCGCACCACCGGTGCGGAGCAGGCGGCGGGCCTGATCGAGGTAGGGGGCGGATGCTCCGAGGCCTGCTCCGACGACCACCAGGTCGTAGGCATGGTCGGTGAGTCGGGACAGCACATCAAGTGGCGCGCCATTGATCGACCTGACGCGGGATCCGGCCCGCGACACCCGGAAGGACTCACGCGCAGCGGCGTCCGACTCGGCGCTCTCTTCGATACTCGTCAGCACACCGTCGGGGCGCATACCCTCAAGGAGATACAGCCCGCTGACGCCACTGTCCGCGCCGGCCTGAACAACGGCCGAAGCACCCAGGGCGGCCGCCACCGAGCGCAACACTGCCCCGGCGGTTGGCGTGGGCACAGAGCTGCCCAGAGCGCCGCCCCGGCTTCTGGCTCCGCTGACGACGGCATCCTCAACGTGCCATTCGTCCGTGTATCCCTCGGCGCCCACAGCGCACCTCCATGCTTTCGCGACGTATTGTCTCGGCGTGAGTTCACTACCGCGGACATAAGGCTAATCCGCGCTTACCTGGTCCTTACATCGGGTCCGGAACAGCGCTTACAGATCCGGTGTTGGATAGGACGCGAGCGGGGAGCGCTGCACCAATACGGCGCGATCGTCGCACGTCGACGGCCCGCTAGGGTTACTGCAGTTCGACCACCGAGTGCGAGGAGACGCGCAGAATGTCCGATCAGACCCCGACCGAGGGTGCCCGGCCCGACGGTGACGGCGCAGTTCCCCCCGCCGTCCCACAGTCGAGCCAGGGCGGGCGAGGGGACGCACACTCGGAACAACACACGGCTGAGCAGGCCGCGATCGGATACCCCGCTCCCGCAACACCACCACCGGCCGCGGCGGCACCCCCCAGCGACATGAGCAACACCGACGTCATCCAAGCTGTCAACCCCTATGCCGCCCCCAGCCAGCCCGAGGCGGCTCAGCCTTCGGCGCCCGCTCCCGCGCCTGAGGGCTACCCGCAGTCCACGGCCCAGACGAGCGAGCCGCAGGGTGGCCACGCCGCGACACCGCCTGCCGGAGGGTACGACTACTCGAGCCAGCCAGCGACACCGACCGCTGGCTATGCGGCGGTTGGAGGTGCGGCCGCCGGTGCAGGCGGATACGGCCCCCCCGACCCGCCCACCGGCGGCGGGTATGCGCCGGCCCAACCGGCGGACAAGAAATCAGGCAGTGGCCTGGGCAAGGT
>CAYMPK010000156.1:0-6507 GCA_964392145.1 uncultured Actinomycetes bacterium
GCAGCATCGTTTGGCTCTTCGTCGCCCTGCTGGGTGTGGCGATTGCGGTCGGCGGCGGCACCTTCTGGCTTGTCCGACGCCGACGACGGAAGCGGGCTGCCGCTCAAACGGCCGCCCAGACCGACGCTGTCCGACGCACCCTCGACGAGGACATCACGGCCTTCGGTGAATCGCTCGACCTACTCGACGCCGACCTCAGCGATCCCCGCCTCGGCGACGAGGGCCGCACCGACCTCGCCGCTGCCCTGGATGACTACGACCGGGCCAAAGTGGCAGCCGCTGCAATGACCGCTCCGGCGGAGGCCGCCTCCGTGACCGAGCCACTCGACTCCGGGCGATGGCACTTGGCCCGGGTGGCTGCCCGGTTGGCCGGTGAACCGTTGCCCGAACGCCGACCACCCTGCTTCTTCGATCCCCGACACGGCCCCAGCACCGGCGAGGCGGCTTTCACACCCGCGGGCGGAATCGCGCGCCAAGTCCCCGTGTGCGCCGTGTGCGCGGCGACGGTCGCTTCCGGCCAGCACCCCGATCCGCGGCTCGTCAGGGTCGGCTCCACCCCCGCTCGGCCCTACTGGGATTCGGGCCCCGCCTACGCGGGCTACACCTCCGGGTACTACAGCAGCAGTGGCGCCGACGTACTGAGCACCGTGTTCCTGGCCACGATGGTCGGTGGCGTCCTGTCCGGCTCGTCGGACGAGGGATCGGGCGACCACCGCAGTGATCAGCAGTCCGGCTCAGACTGGTCCGGCGGTGCCGCGGGCGAGTCCGGTCAAGGGGGCTGGTCCGACGGCGTTCGCGAGTGCGGTCACGGGGGCTGGTCCGTCGGCGGTGGCGGTGGGGGCTTCGACTCCGGCGGTGGTGGGGGCTTCGACTCCGGAGGCAGCGGAGGTTCCGATTCCGGCGGTGGGGGTTTCGACTCCGGTGGCTGGTGACTGTTCGTAGCGAACGGATCAGGTGTGCAGCAGCCGAGCCGACTCCGCGATCGACCCGCTGAGCGACGGGTACACGGTAAAGGCGTGGGCGACTTCATCCACCGTGAGTCGCATGTCGACGGCCAGGGCGATGGGGTGAATGAGCTCGCTGGCCTGCGGGGCCACCACAACTCCGCCGACGATGATCCGGGTTCCGGTTCTGGCGAAGAGCTTCACGAAGCCATCGGTGAAGTTCGACATCTTCGCCCGGGCGTTGGTGGCGAGGGGCAGCATCACCTCCTCCGCGTTGATCCGACCGTCGGCCACATCCCGTTCGGTCACGCCGACCGTGGCAAGCTCAGGCGTGGTGAACACGTTGCTCGACACCGTCTGCAGGTTCAGGGGCGTGACGGCGTCGCCCAGTGCGTGCCACATCGCGATCCGCCCCTGCATGGCGGCAACGGATGCGAGCATCAACAGTCCCGTGCAGTCGCCGGCGGCGTAGATGCCCCGCGCCGAGGTGCGGGAGACCCGGTCGACCTCGATGAAGCCCCCGTCATCGCACCTGACCCCCGCGGTGGCAAGCCCCAGGGTCTCGGTGTTGGGCACCGAGCCGACTGCCATCAGGCAATGCGAGGCGACCAGTTCCCGTCCGTCGGACAACGTGACCACGACCCCGGAACCGTCGTCGGTGCGGGCCGCGGCGGACGCGCGGCTTCCGCTGAGGACCGCGATACCCCGGCGCGCGAACACATCCTCGATGACCGCCGCAGCATCAGAGTCCTCACCGGGCAGGACGTGTTCGCGGGATGACACCAGGGTGACCTCGGATCCGAGTCCTCGGTAGGCGCTCGCGAACTCCGCGCCGGTGACCCCGGACCCGACCACGATCAGGTGCTCAGGCACTTCCCGCAGGCCGTACAACTGCTCCCAGGTCAAGATGCGTTCGCCGTCGGGAGCTGCGGTCGGCAGGATGCGCGGCCGTGCTCCGGTCGCCAGCAGCACCACGTCCGCCGGGATCTCGGCCACACCAAGAACGGATGACTCCGGGGCGGCGGGGTCAGGCGGGGTCTCGCTCACCAGGACCGTATGTGCGCCAGCCAACCGGCCGTAGCCCGTGACGAGTCGCACTCCTGCGTCTTGCAGCCGACCGGCGACATCCAGGCTCTGCGCCAGGGCCAGGCGCTGGATCCGCTCGTTGACGGCGGCGAGATCCACACCTACCTGTCCACGATCCACCGGGGCGCCGTTGACGAGAACTCCGAGGGCCGCGTTGTCCGCGGTCGACCTCGCGCCGTCGGCGACCGCGATCAGCGCCTTGCTCGGCACGCAGTCGGTGAGGACCGCGGAACCGCCCATCCCCTCGGAGTCGACGAGAGTCACCGAGGCGCCCAACTGCGCCGCCACGTGCGCCGCCTCGTACCCACCCGGGCCGCCTCCGACTATCACCACTGTCGTCACACCCGCATTGTGCTCCAGCACGGCTATGAATGCGGGCCGTTGGCCCGCCCAGGCAGGGCCGCGCATCTATCCTTGGCACCATGACCTTGTACGCCGCCTACGGCTCCAACCTGGATCCGGCACAGATGGCCAAGCGTGCACCCACCTCGCCGGCCCAAGGTACTGGCTGGTTGATGGGCTGGCGGCTGACGTTCGGCGGCGAGAACCTCGGCTGGGAGGGCGCCCTCGCCACCATCGTGGAGGATCCGGACAGTCAGGTCTTCGTGATGCTCTACGACGTCCCGGAGTGGGACGAGACCCTCATGGACACGTGGGAGGGCACTGCGCTGGGCGTGTACGTCAAGATCCGGGTACGGGTGGACACCCTGGAGGGCACCAAGGTCGCCTGGGTATACGTCCTCGACGGCTACGAGGGAGGCCTGCCTTCAGCGCGGTACCTCGGGATCATGGCCGAGGCGGCCGAAGTCGCGGGGGCGCCGTCGGACTACGTCCACGAACTCCGTTCCCGACCCTGCCGATCGGTTGGATTCTGACCTGCCGTGTCGACCACAGCCACCAGTTGGGCCGGGTCCTACCTGCACGCCCTGACCGCTGAGTTCACACCGTTGATCGATGTGGATCGCGCGGCCGAAATGCGGGCCTACATGAAGGATGTGGCGCCGTTCTTCGGTATCGCCGCGCAACCCCGGCGGGCGGCCCAGAGGCGGGCCCTGAGTATCGCTGGGCCTCCTCCGGCCGATGCCCTGGCGGACACGATGGGTCTGCTGTGGGCACAGCCCGAACGCGAGTTTCACTACGCCGCGTGTGAACTCTTCGGCCGACTGGCCACGTCACTTCCCGCGGGAATCCTGCGGAACCCCATCACCGAGCTCCTGGTGACCAAACCGTGGTGGGACACGGTGGATTCGCTGGGAACGCCTGGCATTGCGACCGTGGTGCGTGACCATCCGGAATTGTCTGTGGTCATCGACGAGTGGAGCTCGACCGATGATCAGTGGCTCATCAGGGCTGCCATCCAGCATCAGCGCGGACGCAAGCAGGACACCGACATCCCCAGGGTGCTGCAGCTCTGTGGGGACCATGCCGATGATCGAAGGTTCTTCGTGTCCAAAGCGATCGGCTGGGCTCTGCGCGACCTCACCCGACTGGATCCGGCGGCTGTCGCGAGGTTCGTCGAAACGCACCCCGACCTGCCCGGTGTGGCTCGCCGGGAGGCGGACAGGGGACTGGCCCGGGCGGCACAGCAGCCGGCTCGCCGTTAACGGCCCCGCGCCCGTCGCCCCCCGGGGTGGGGGGGCCGCCCGGCTACATCACGTCGACCGGGACGTACTGCCCCCACACATCACGCAAAGCGTTGGCGACCTCGCCGCCGGTCGCACGGGCGGCCAGGGCACGCTTCATCGGGATCAGAGTGTTCTCGGTTCCCTCCGCGGCCGCACGCAGTGCGTCCAGCGCCGAATCGACCTCGGCGCCGTCGCGGTCGGCGCGCAACGCGGCAAGCCGCTCGGCCTGCTCAGCCTCGATAGCCGGATTCACCCGAAGCGGTTCGTAGTGCTCCTCGGTCTCCACCGTGAACTTGTTCACGCCCACGACCACCCGCTCGCCATCGTCGATCTCGTTGGCGATGCGATAGGCGCTCCGCTCGATCTCCGACTTCTGGAAGCCCTGCTCGATGGCGGCCACAGCACCACCCCGTTCGGCCACCTGCCGCATGAGATCCAGCGCCTCTTCCTCCAGATCGTCCGTGAGGGACTCGACGACGTAGGAGCCCGCGAACGGATCCACCGTCTTGGTCACATCGGTCTCGTATGCGAGCACCTGTTGGGTGCGCAACGCCAGGCGGGCAGCCTTCTCCGTCGGCAGCGCGATCGCCTCGTCGTAGGAGTTGGTGTGCAGGGACTGGGTGCCACCCAACACGGCTCCCAGCCCTTGCAGGGCCACCCGGACCAGGTTCACCTCGGGTTGCTGGGCGGTGAGTTGCACGCCAGCCGTCTGCGTGTGGAATCGCAGCATCAGCGACTTGGGGTTCTTGGCCCCGAACTCCTCCCGCATGATCCGGGCCCACATCCGGCGGGCGGCCCGGAATTTCGCCACCTCCTCCAGCAGCGTGGTTCGGGCGACGAAGAAGAAGGCGAGCCGCGGGGCGAACTCGTCGACATCCATACCAGCCGCGATCGCAGCCCGGACGTACTCGATGCCATCTGCCAGGGTGAAGGCGACCTCCTGCGCGGGCGTCGCTCCGGCCTCGGCCATGTGGTACCCCGAGATCGAAATGGTGTTCCACCGGGGCAGCTCGGCCTTGCAGTAGGCGAAGATGTCGGTGATGAGCCGAAGCGAGGCCGCTGGCGGGTAGATGTACGTTCCCCTGGCGATGTACTCCTTGAGCACGTCGTTCTGGATCGTGCCGGTCAAGGCCGAGCCGGGGACCCCCTGCTGCTCTGCAACCAGTTGGTACATCAGCAACAGCGTGGCCGCCGGTGCATTGATCGTCATGGACGTCGAGACCTTGTCCATCGGGATCTTGTTGAACAGGACGGCCATGTCATCGATCGAGTCGATGGCGACGCCGACCTTGCCCACCTCACCACTGGCGAGTGGATCATCGGAGTCGTAACCCATCTGCGTCGGCAGGTCGAAGGCCACGGACAGTCCCGTCTGACCGGCCGCCAGAAGTTGCCGGTAACGCTCATTGGACTCCACCGCCGTACCGAACCCCGCGTACTGCCGCATCGTCCACGGTCGACCCGTGTACATGCTCGGATAGACCCCCCGGGTGAACGGGAACTCGCCGGGTTGCCCCAGTTCCACGCTCGGATCCCAGCCCGCCAGGGCCTCGGGGGTGTAGACGGATTCGAAGGGTGCTCCTGATTCGGTTACGCCAGCCATGGCCCAAGACTAGCCACCGAGGGCAGACAATCGGGCTGCGCGCTACGATCCAGATACACCCCGGTGCGCCGCACGCATCGGGAGGCACAACACCGTGGAGGTGAGCTGGTGGCGTCAACCACCGCAGGGCCGCGACGCACGGCCTCTATGTATCGCGGCGGCGAGGGCATGTGGTCCTGGGTTGCCCAACGGATCACCGGCGTGGCGGTCTTCTTCTTCCTGCTAGTTCACGTGCTCGACACGGCCCTCGTCCGGGTGTCTCCGGATAGTTACGACCGCGTCATCGCCACGTACAAGACGCCCATCGTCAACCTGCTGGAGGTCGGCCTCGTCGCGGCTGTCCTCTTCCACGCGCTGAACGGCCTACGGATCGTACTGATCGACTTCTGGTCGAAAGGGCCGCGCTACCAGCGCCAGATGCTGTGGGGAATCATCGTGGTCTGGCTGCTGATCATGATCCCCGGCGCCTTCTTCATGCTGAAGCACACCGTTGAAGCACTCTTCGGGACCGCCTCATGAGTGAATCCACCATCCCAGGTAACTCCGACCTCGAATCCCCCGACGAGGAACCGGTCAAGTTCCCGATGCCGCCGCAGGCCATCGCGCCGGCGCTCGCCAAGCCCCGATCGGAACGGGCCGGCAGGTCCAACTACGAGCTCTATTCGTGGCTGTTCATGCGCATCTCGGGCATCGTGCTGATCTTCCTGGTGCTCGGCCACCTGCTGATCATGAACATCCTCGACGGAGGCGTTCAGCGCATCAACTTCGGATTCGTCGCCGGTCGCTGGTCGTCGCCGTTCTGGCAGATCTGGGACCTGCTCCAGCTGTGGCTCGCCATGCTTCACGGCACGAACGGGCTCCGGACGATCATCAATGACTATGCGGAGAAGGACCAGACCCGATTCTGGCTGCGCACAATCCTCTACGTCGCCTCGGCATTCACGATCGTGCTGGGCACCCTCGTCATCTTCACCTTCGATCCCAGCTTGGGCTAGGAGCCTCAGAATGCAGATCCACTCCTACGACGTCGTCATTGTCGGTGCCGGCGGCGCCGGTATGCGGGCCGCCCTGGAGTCGGGCACCCGGGTTCGCACCGCGGTGCTGACCAAGCTCTACCCGACCCGGTCACACACCGGCGCGGCCCAAGGTGGCATGTGTGCCGCCCTGGCCAACGTCGAGGAGGACAACTGGGAGTGGCACACCTTCGACACGATCAAGGGCGGCGACTACCTGGTCGACCAGGACGCCG
>CAYMPK010000157.1:0-6491 GCA_964392145.1 uncultured Actinomycetes bacterium
GCGAGTGTGTGGTGGTCATGGTCCTTCCAGGCTACGCCGCGGGCGCGGTCGGCGATACCTAGCCAATGTTCGGATCCCGTCAACCCCGAGTGTGCCGGTCGCCCTAGGCTGGTCACTTCACCGGATCTGGGCGGTCAGCGCCGTCAACTCGGTGAGGTCCGATAGTCGAACACGACCTAAGGAGGCGCTGTGGCGTCCCAACCAGCGGTATTGGCCGAAGGCCTGGTCAAACGTTTCGGCAATGTTGTCGCCCTCGACGGCATGGATCTGGAGGTCGAGGAAGGCACAGTGGTCGGACTGTTGGGCCCTAACGGGGCCGGCAAGACCACCGTCGTCCGCATCCTCACCACCCTGCTCAAAGCCGACGCCGGGCACGCAACTGTCGGCGGGATCGACGTTGCGAAGAAGCCCAACGAGGTCCGTCGGACCATCGGACTCACCGGTCAGTACGCCGCCGTGGACGAGTACCTCACGGGCCGCGAGAACATCGTTATGGTGGGTGGGCTGTACCACCTGAAACCCTCGTATGTGAAGGAGCGTGCCGCAGAACTGCTCGACCGCTTCGGCCTGACCGACGCCGCGAACCGCCCCGTGAAGACATACTCCGGCGGCATGCGACGCCGCCTCGACCTGGCCGCCAGCCTGGTCGCTAAGCCGAGGATCCTCTTCCTCGACGAGCCGACGACCGGCCTTGATCCCCGCTCCCGGCTGGGCCTCTGGGGGATCATCGAGGATCTCGTGGCCCAGGGGACGACTGTGCTCCTCACCACTCAGTACCTGGAGGAGGCCGATCAGCTGGCCAGCAGGATCGTGGTCATCGACCGGGGCAAGGTGATAGCCCAGGGCACCGCCGACCAACTGAAGACCGCTGTCGGTGGTGATCGGATCGAGGTCGTCGTCAGCGATCCGCTCAAGGTCGTGGACGCAGCCGCCTCACTCGAGCCCATCGCCGATGGCCCGGTGGTGATCGACGAGCTCGAGCGCAAGGTGTCCGCCCCGGTGACCGGGGGCTCCACCCTGCTGGTCGATGCGGTGCGGGCCCTGGACGACGTGGGGGCGCCGATCGCGGACATCGTGCTGCGCCGGCCCACGCTGGACGACGTCTTCCTCTCGCTCACCGGCCACGCGGCCGACGACGAGTCCGCCATCGAACAACCAGACAAGAGCCAACGTCGCAGGAGGGCCCGATGAGTACCGAGACCGTCACCTGGTCGGCAGCACCGGCGCTGCACCGTCCGTTCTACGGCTGGGCCCTGCACGACGGCTTCATCGTGACCAAGCGGCATCTGCTGCAGATTCCTCGGGTGCCCGAGCTGCTGTTCTTCTCGCTCGTGCAGCCGGTCATCTTCGTGCTGCTCTTCGCCTACGTGTTCGGTGGTGCGATCCCGGTGCCCGGTGGCGGCTCCTACCGCGAGTACCTGATCCCGGGCGTCTTCGGGCAGACGGTCGCTTTCGCCGCGGCGGGTACCACTGTCGGGCTCAGCGAGGACATGCATAAGGGCATCGTGGATAGGTTCCGATCCCTGCCGATGGCCACCTCCGGCGTGCTCATCGGGAGAAGCCTCGCCGACCTCATCCGGTCGGTGCTGGTGCTGATCGTGCTGAGTATCACCGGACTCTTCGTCGGTTGGAGCATCGACTCCTCCATCGGTGAGGCTGCCGCCGGGTACGGCATCCTGCTGCTGTTCGCGTTCGCGATGATCTGGGTGGGCGCCTGGGTGGGCCTGCACATGCCCAGCCCCGAGGTGGCGAACACGGCCGGTCTGGTCTGGTTGTTCCCGTTGACCTTCCTGTCCAACGCGTTCGTACCGCTGGCCGGCATGCCGAAGTGGCTGCAGGTGATCGCCGAGTGGAACCCGATCTCATCCGTGGTGCTGGCCGCCCGCACCCTGTTCGGCAACCCCACCGGCATCCCGGGCAATTCGTTGCCGATGACCTATCCGATCCCGTTCGCCATCGGATGGTCCCTGCTGATCCTGGCGGTGTGCATCCCGCTGTCCGTGCGCAGGTTCCGCCGCACCACCAGCAAGTAGGTGCCGTGACACAGGGCTTCCCGGTACCCGGCGCGATCGACACGGTCATCTTCGATTTCCACACGACGCTGGTGGACCAAGGTGACTCCGACGGTTGGCTCGCCGATGCCTGCGCCCGCACGGGGATCGACCTCGACGAGGATCAGGCCGCCGAACTCACGATGTTCCTGCACCTGTTGTGGGACCACGCGCGCGAGGTGGATCCCGACGCCGAACGCGACCTTTCCGCAGCCAGACACCGGGAGGTCTACGACGAGTTGATGACGCGGGCGCCCCACATCACCCCGGAACTCACCGATGCTCTCTACGAGGCGGTCAGTGACGGTTGGCGTGCCTACTCGGACGCCGCACCGGTACTGGCCTCGTTGCGCGACCTGGGCGTAGCCGTGGTGGTGCTGTCGAATACCGGCATCGATATCTCCGGGGTGCTGCGCCGAGAGGGCCTGATGGACTACGTCGACGGCATGGTGCTCTCGTGGCAGGTCGGTGCCGTGAAACCGGATCCGCGGATCTTCGCCGCGGCGTTGGCCACGGTGGGCGCCAAGCCCGCCAACGCCCTGATGGTCGGTGACAGCGAGAGCCATGACGCCGGAGGGGTGCCGCTGGGCATCCGCACCCTGATCCTGCCCCGCACAGGCGGTTCCTCGCACGGACTAAGAGTGGTGCTGGGAGTGGTGGCGGCCTCGCGCCGTCCGGACTTCCTGGACTAGCCGGCGTAGGGCTCGACCTTGATGACCTCGACGCTGATGCTTCGGCCGTTGGGGAGTTGGTAGGTGACGGTGTCGCCGGGCTCCGCGCCGAGGACGGCCTCACCCAGCGGCGAGGACGGTGAGTAGACCGAGATTGTCGCGTGGGCCGCTTCCTCACGTGACGCGAGCAGGAAGGACTCGGTGGTGGTATCGCCTTCGAAGCGGATGGTCACGACGGTGCCGTGCGTTGCCTTTCCCTCGGCCGCCTCCGGGGGGCTGCCGATCTCGGAGTGATCCAGCAGGTGGCGCAGTTGCACGATGCGCGCCTCGTTCTTGCCTTGCTCCTCCTTGGCCGCGTGGTAGCCCCCGTTCTCCTTGAGGTCGCCCTCCTCGCGCGCGGCCTCGATCTTCGCGGTGATGTCGGCTCGCCGAGGTCCCGACCGCTCGGCCAGTTCGTCAGAGAGTCTGTCGAAGGCCTCCTGGGTGAGCCAGTTGATCGGCGTCTCGTCGGTCACGGAAATCCTCCTGGTGATTCTCGGCGGGTGGTGAAGGTTGGGTGCGGATGTCGCTCGGCCAGCGATGCTACGTCGTCGGCGTCCACGGTTGCACAGGATTGCTGGTTCCCGGTGGGAACTCGGGTGCCGGCACTGACGGGACCCGGTTGGCCGCGCATCCGAGTAGTTCGACTGCGGTCCCGGGAGCTCGGGTCGCCAACAGGTAGGTGGGTTGCTCGTAGTCCGAGCCAGCAGGGAGTGAAACGACCGCGTAGCCCACGTCGTGGTGCTTGATATCGGTGGCCCGCAGCACGCAGCTGGCCGTGTCCTCCGGGCGTTTGTGCACCTCCCAGGTGACCCTCATATGGTCATCGACGGCATCCCAGGTGAGCAGCTTGTAGGTCACGGGCGGGTTCGCCACCACCCAAGCGAACCAACCGATGCCCACCGCAAGCACCACGGCAACCACCAGCACGGCGATCAGCACCCAACGTGCGTGCGGCTTGTAGCCGTAGCGCGCCTGTAGATCCGGCGGCAGTGACTTCAGTTCGACCATGCCAGTCACCGCCCGCCCATCGGGGGGTGAGCGCTCCACAGTGCGGACATGGCTGCGAGACTACCGTGAGAGTCCGAGCGGCCCGCCGGCCCGGAACCGTTCCACGGCCGTGCGGACCTCGGGTGGTCAAGGGCGACAGCAGGAGGATCGGTGAGCGAGGCCTTGAGGCTGATGGCCGTGCACGCGCACCCCGACGACGAGTCGAGCAAGGGTGCTGCCACATTGGCGAAGTACGTGGCCGCGGGGCGCGAGGTCATGGTCGTCACCTGCACCGGCGGCGAACGCGGTGACGTCCTGAATCCGGCGGTTGACCTGGCTGGCCGGGAGCTGGCAGACGTGCGCCGCGAGGAGATGGCCGCTGCGGTGCGTATCCTCGGCGTCGACCATCGCTGGCTCGGGTTCGAGGACTCCGGCTTCCCGGATCCCGATACGAACGATCCCTTGCCGCCCGGATCATTCGCCGAAATCCCGATGGCTGAGGCGGTTGCCCCGTTGGTCGCTCTCGTTCGCGAGTTCAAGCCACACGTCATGGTCACCTACGACGAGCACGGTGGCTACCCGCACCCCGACCACATCCGCTGCCACGAGATCAGCGCCGAGGCATTCGACGCCGCCGCCGACCCCTCGCTCTTCACGGACGCAGGTGAACCCTGGGCGCCGCTGAAGCTGTACTACGACGTGACCTTCCACAAGGCTCGGATGAGGGCGCTGCATGATGCTGTCACGGCAACCGGTGCGGAGTCCCCGTTCGCCGAGTGGCTGGACAATTGGGGGGACCGTCCGGAGAAGAGCGACCGGGTCACCACCACGGTGGAGTGCTGCGACTACTTCCATGTCCGCGATGACGCCTTGAAGGCGCACGCCACCCAGGTCGACCCCACGGGTCGCTGGTTCACCATCTCGCGGGAGATGCAGACCGAGGTGTGGCCCACGGAGGATTTCGAACTCGCGGCCGCCCGGGTCACGCCTCACCTACCCGAGACCGACCTGTTCGCCGGACTCGAGCCCGGGACGTCTCCCGGACCGCTGGTGTGGCGTACTGCCCGACGATCGCAACTGCCGTCCCACTCTGAGGAGTCCCTGTGATCGGTCTACTCGCCAAGTTCGACGTCACGCCTTCGCCGACACCTACTGGTCTCGAGGTGGATCCGCAGCGGGTGACGCCGGGTCTTCTCGGATTCCTCTCCTTCGTGATCCTCGTGATCGCTGTGGTCATCCTCTACTTCTCCCTGCGTAAGCAGTTGCGCAAGGTGAACTTCGACGAGTCCGCGCTTCCCGCAGGAGTCAAGCCGCTGCCCAAGTACGCGACGAAGGCCGAGCGGGAGAAGTCCGCGGCGGCGTTCGAGGCGCGTCGTAACGCAGGACCGGACACGGGCGACGACCAGGTGGCTGGAAGCTAGCGAGATCCAGTCATCCCGCCCCGAAGCGTAACTACGCCTGGAGGGCGTCAGACCGCCTGCGCTTGGACTTCCGAGGGGTCTCCCTACCCGTCAGCGAGCGTTGCGGCAGCGCCCAGCGGCCCGCCGGCGTGGAGGCCAGCAACTGCTCAGCCGCCTCGGGAGTGAGGGGCCGACCGAACAGGAAGCCCTGGCCGAGCCGGTAGCCGATCGCCGAGAGGGCCAGCCGCTGTGATTCCTCCTCCAGACCCTCGGCTACGACCGCCTCCAAACCGAGGGTGGCGACCAGTTCGCGGACGGCCCTGACGAACCCGATCTCCTCCGGCGCGGGAAGCCGGTCCACGAATTCCCGTGCCAGTTTCACGCCGCGCACCGGCAGCGACCGTAGCGAGTTGAGCGAGGAGAAGCCGGTGCCGAAGTCGTCGATGTAGAGGCTGGGCCCGAGACCCGCCAGTCCTCGCAGGCGGTCGACCGTGACGCCTTCGCCGGGCAGCAGGACGCTCTCGGTGATCTCCAGGATCACCGTCCCCGGGTCGATCCCCGTCCGTTCCAGCAGACCCGCGACCTCGCCGACGAGTTCCCCATTGCCGAGTTGCCGCCCGCTGAGATTGACCGCGATCCGGGTGGCCGCGTGACGCGGATACTTCTGATGCCACTCCGCGATCTGAGTGAGGGCGCAGGTCATGACCTGCCGGCCGAGCACGGTGATGAGCCCGGTCTCCTCAGCCAGTCCGATGAACTCGCAGGGTTGGATGAGCCCCCGCACCGGGTGGTGCCACCTGGCCAGCGCCTCCAGCCCCACCACTTTGCCGGTGTCCAGTTCGACCACCGGTTGGTACATCACCCCGATCTCGCCGCGCTCGAGCGCCAGCCGAAGTTCCGTGGTGAACTGCAGCCGGTGCACGGCCTCGGTGTGCATCGACGCTTCATACACGGTGCACCGACGTTTCCCGGCGGCTTTCGACTGGTACAGCGCCAGGTCGGCGTTGAGTTCGAGCTCGTCGGCGTCCCCAGTAGTCGCGTCACCGATGGCGAGGCCGATGCTGGCGCCCAGGGCGACCTCGGTCTCCGCCACACGCACCGGTTGCGAGAGGGCTGCCAGGATTCGTTCCGCGACCTTGGCCGCGTCAGCTGCCGTCCAGGTGCGTTCCAGGATGACGGCGAACTCGTCGCCGCCGAGGCGCGCGGCGATATCGCCCTCGCGAAGACAGCCGACGAGCCGGTTCGCGACCGTGCACAGCAGATCGTCACCGGCCGGGTGGCCGAGGGAGTCGTTGATGGTCTTGAAGTCGTCGAGGTCGATCATCATCACGACGAACTCG
>CAYMPK010000158.1:0-6488 GCA_964392145.1 uncultured Actinomycetes bacterium
TCCCCCTCGATGTCAGCGGTCGACGCTTCGACAATCATCTTGAACAGCGTGGTCTTACCGACGCCGTTGGGTCCGATCACCCCGACGATGCCGTTGCGCGGCATCGTGAAGGACAGGTCGTCCATGAGCAGCTTCTCTCCGAAACCCTTCCTGAGGCCTTCGGCTTCCACCACGATGTTGCCCAGCCGAGGACCAGGCGGGATCTGGATCTCCTCGAAGTCCAACTTCCGGGTCCGGTCGGCTTCGGCAGCCATCTCCTCGTAGCGCGACAGTCGCGACTTGCTCTTCGCCTGACGCGCCTTCGGATTGGACCGAACCCAGTCGAGCTCGTCGGTCAGACGCTTGCGGAGTTTCGCATCCTTGGCGCCTTCGACCTTCAGTCGCGCCGACTTCGTCTCCAGGTAGGTGGAGTAGTTGCCTTCGTAGGGGAATGCCCTACCGCGGTCGAGCTCGAGGATCCACTGCGCAACGTTGTCGAGGAAGTATCGGTCGTGAGTGATGGCCACGACCGTGCCCGGGTACTTCTCCAAGTGCTGCTCCAGCCACAGCACGCTCTCGGCGTCGAGGTGGTTCGTCGGCTCATCGAGCAGGAGCAGGTCGGGCTGCTGCAGAAGCAGCTTGCACAGCGCGACCCGTCGTCGCTCCCCTCCGGAGAGGACTGTCACGTCAGCGTCCGGGGGTGGGCATCTCAGCGCATCCATCGCCTGCTCGAGTTGGGCATCCAGATCCCAGGCCTGCCGGCGGTCCAGCTCCTCCTGCAAAGTACCCATCTCGGCCAACAGGGAATCGTAGTCGGCATCGGGGTCGGCCAGTTCAGCGGAGATGGCGTCGAAACGGGCCAGCATGGCCTTGGTCTCCGCGACACCGTCCTCGACATTGCCCAGAACCGACTTCTCCGGATCGAGTTCCGGCTCCTGCAGCAAGATGCCCACCGATGCTCCTGGAGCGAGGAAGGCTTCGCCGTTGCTCGGCTGGTCCATCCCCGCCATCAGCTTCAACAGCGAGGATTTGCCCGCGCCGTTGGGTCCGACCACACCGATCTTCGCCCCTGGGAGGAAAGCCAGCGTGACATCGTCGAGCACAACCTTGTCGCCGTGCGCCTTGCGTGCCTTCTTGAGCGTGAAGATGTATTCGGCCATGGCCCAGAGCGTAGTCGGGTGGGCCCGGCGCCTGAGGCGTGGGAGCGGCCACGACGCGCGCTACGCGGCAGCGGGCGTGTGGGCAGGATTCAGCGGAGTCGCCGGCTCCGAGGTCGTCGCCACCGCTCCGGAGACCTCCAACGGGCGCGTCGAGCGGGTGAAAGTGGCGCAGCCGCGCGCCAGGTCGTGACCCACGCCCTGGGCGTCCACCTCGACGGTGACACCTGCGCGTCCGTCATGTTCCCACTCCCGCACCCGGAGCCGACCCACCACAACTACGGGATCGCCTTTGCGGACGCTACTCGTGATGTGGGTGGCGAGGGAACGCCACGCGAGCACTGTCACGTAGGAAGCGTCGAGGTCGATGAATCCCCCGGACGAGGCATCGTACTTCCGCGGTTGTGAGACCATCCGAAATCGGGCCACGGGTAGCCCCGAAGCAGTCGTGGTGTGCTTGACCTCCGACACTGCCGTTCCGATGATCGAGACGTTGATTGAGTGCATGAGTTCCCCCTGGTCGCGTGACGTGGACGCGGGACGCCTGGACGGTGTCGCGCTCCAACCTGATAACCCCCTGAAGGTTGGCCGATCCCACCTGACTTCGACAACGGGCTGGTCGGCGAATGTGGACAACCGCCCCGCCTGGTGATGGGGACCGGACCGTATCGTTGGGTCCATGAGTGAAGCGGAGCGCCTGTCGACCAGTAAGTACCTATCCCTGACAACGTTCAAGAAGGACGGCACTCCAGTAGCGACCCCCGTTTGGGTGGCCCGAGATGGTGAACATCTGGTCGTCATCACCGATCCGAACAGCGGGAAGGTCAAGCGTCTGCGCAACGGATCTGATGTGCGATTGGCGCCGTGCGACATGCGCGGAAGGATCACCGGAGACTCGGTTGACGGCACCGCGGTGTTGTTGGATGCGGCTGGCACGCAACGGGTAGCGGGACTCATCGGCAAGCGGTACGGCCTGCTATACAAGGCAATGACGTTGACGGACAAACTGCGGCGCCGCACCCACGCGTCGGTAGGTATAGAGATAACACCGGGAACCACGACCGATTGACCTGCACTAATCTGGGCTCGCGCGCACGCGCATGGCGCCCGTAGCTCAACGGATAGAGCAACCGGTTTCTACCCGGTCGGTTAGGGGTTCGAATCCCTTCGGGCGCGCTTCGTTGCACGTCACTGACAGTTGCCCTGTACATCCACGGACCGGTAGTGCTGTCTGAGTGCGGCCCAACGGGATCTGCGACGGCATACGGATGGATGCGAGGTCATCGAGTTTGTCGCCGAAGGGGATCGGGCTGCGGGACCAGTTGGACCCGGGCCCATGGGCGAGTCCGACTCGCGGCGGCGCGGGTGCAACGCTTCAGTTCGCGAGCCGCCAAGCCTGGGCGAACGAGACGGAGGTCTGGTCCAATCCGTTCTCGATCGCATCCGCGATCCTCGGGTTCACCATCCAGGGCTTGCCCACCCGCGGGAGCGCAGCATCGACACGTTGCGCAAGTTGCAGCATCTTTGCCCGATAGATAGCGAGCGAAACGCGCAGTCGGGGTAGCCCGGTCTTGATCAGAGCGTCCAACTTCTTGCGTGCCAGGGCCACCTGGCCTCGTTCGTACAACTGCACCGCTGCAGCCACATCGACGTTGTAGGCGCGGATGGTCTCCTTCATGTACCAGGCGTTCTTCGTCGAGGCGATCAGCACCTCCTGCAGCAACCCGTGATAGGCGGTGTTCTGCAACGAATACGCCTGCATCTCCAACCGGCCCACTGCGTAATAGGTGTTCTGGGCACCCGCGTTGGCGGTCGCGATCAATTTGCGTATCTGTCTGGCCGATGCCAGTGATATGACCTTCGAGCTGACGGCACTGGTTGCCACGCCGTCGGAAACAACACCGGCGGACGTCACAGCGCCTTGCAAGTCTCCTGCACCGGAGCGTGGAGTCGCGCTGACGGGCCCCGCGAGCAGCAGACCACCCAGCACCACCGTCGAAGCGAGGCCGACGGTCCACCTTCCCGTAATGACCCTGGACATCTCACACCCCCAAACAACGGGATGGTGCCGCACCGGTCGGGATGGCACCGCACCCGTCACACTTCCATTGTCCTCCCGATACAGGGTTCATGGCTTCGGCCGACGGGGTGATTCCCCAGCCCCGGACGGCGTCGAAGTGCCGGTCGCCAACGCGCCCAGCGCGTTCGTTTCCGACGAATCCCACATGGACCGGGGCCCAACTAATCCTTCCCGGCTATCGGCTTTCGGTTGCCTAACGCGACACCGAGGAGGAAGACGACCGCAACTACCCACGCTGCGTCGGCGGCACTCATGCGGAAGGCCGCCACCAAAGCCCCCGCCAGGGCGGCGACCGCCGTGGCCACAGCCAGAACCACCGCACGTGGATTGCCCGTGATCCAGTCCATCAGCGCCAGCGACCCGATGATCACCACCGCTGGTCCCGACAGCAGCACGACAACGCT
The DNA here is from genome assembly GCA_964392145.1 of uncultured Actinomycetes bacterium. Taxonomy (GTDB): domain Bacteria; phylum Actinomycetota; class Actinomycetes; order S36-B12; family UBA10799; genus JACJWR01. Next base: position 3,621 of record CAYMPK010000158.1, read on the forward strand.
TGCGCTCTTGTCGAGGGAGGCGGAGCCGACCACGAGTTTCCCCAGTCCCACAGCGAGGCCGAGCAGCGCCAGGTGGAGGAGCCAATGGCAGCCCGTCAACAGGACCCTTCGATTGGCCGTCAGTTCCCTGATCAGGACTGGTCCGGTGAAGTACGCCCACCACACCACTGCCAGTAGCACCAGCGCCGGAGCCAACTCGACGCGGAGCAAGGTCCACACCGACTCACCCCCCACCGTCAACCCGATCTTGACCAGGATCTCGCCGAGGATGATGATCGTCAGTTCCCCGAGCCGGTGCGCATACCGTTGAACGCTCAGGTGGGAGTCCCGCAAGACGAGGGTCACGGCGACTGCCAGCGCCAGCAACGCCAACAACCAGGCGATCAGGCCGAGCGCGATGGGTAGCAACCACGCCAATCCCAGCATGGCCATCGCCGCGACGGTCAGGAACATGGTTCGCCTGCTGTTCGCCATGGCCTGTTCCCGGCTCAGCACCCCCAGTCCAATGCACGTCGCGAGCAGCACCGCCAGAAGCGAATCGAAGAGTCCTGACGTGGCGGAGATTGATTCCCTGGATGCCAGGCCCAGCATGAGTACGGCCGCCATCTGGACCACTATCAAGATGACGCTGGGACCCGTGACGGGGCGCTCCACCCGTGCGAACGCAGAGGTAGCTCCGCCGGTCAGGATCCAGCCGCAGAACATGATCCCGTAGGCGATCGCGAACCACACGATGCCCAGCGGGGAGTGGTCCTGACCGAACGCCCCGGCGACCGCAATTACCGCCGCCGCGAAAGCGAGGTCGTAGAACAAGGCGAGCCAGGAGGGGGTCGGCCACGCGAGCCTGGGCATCCCTGCCCCCGAGCGAGAGCTCAGCATCTGGCAAGGCTAGCCGGTCACCTGCTCGTGGACGTCGCGGTCGATCCCATCCGGACGCACACAGTCGTGTGTGGCGCGGCTCCGATGGCGAATGTCACGATGCGGGAGTCACCCAGGTCAACACCGCCGTACCATGGTTGGCGCCATGAGTGCCCTTGGCCACTGGCGATGACCACCATCTGAGAGGGAGCAGAACCCGATGGCGGCTCCAGCAACCGGCGGCAGTGCAGCAGTTCCGGACCTCGACGTCGAACAGCGAGCAGAGGCGCGCTGGCCCATGGCCCTGGCGGTCGTGGCCACAGCCATTCTCCACACCTTCCTACCGCCGCAGCTGAAGATTCAGCCGAGCTTTCTCTTCCCGATCGTCGTTGTGGGAATGCTGGTCGTCCTCATCCTCGGGGATCCCGGACGAATCGACAGACGCAAGCCGTGGCTGTCAGCGACGACCGCGATCCTGATCGGCGTCATCACTGTGGTCAACGGATGGTCAGCTGTGCAACTGATCATCGGCATCCTCGACAACGCCAGTTTCACCCAACCGGACGAGTTGCTGTACAGCGGCGGGGTTGTCTGGCTCACGAACGCTGTTGCCTTTGCCCTGTGGTTCTGGGACCTCGATCGCGGTGGAGCCGCCGCACGCGCGCATCAGACCACTGCCAAGCCGGCACTGCTCTTCCCGGAGATGATGCATCCGGAGTACGTGGCCGAGAACTGGTACCCGAAGTTCGTCGATTACCTGTCCTTCTCGTTCGCCACCGCGACCGCATTCAGCCCGACCGACGTTTCGGCGCTTCGCACGTGGGCGAAACTGCTCATGATCTGCGAGTCTCTGCTGTCACTGGCCATCGGCGGACTGGTGATCGCACGAGCGATCAACATCCTGCAGTGACCTCCGTTAGCGCGCAACGCTGCCTACTATTCGATTCGTCACCTACCCAAGGAAGGTCCACATGCAGACAGCCCTCGTAACCGGCGCCTCCAGCGGCATCGGGCTGGCCACAGCGGTCACGCTGGCGAATTCCGGCTACACGGTCACCGCCACGGTACGTTCCCTGGACTCGGCGGACGCCTTGCGGCAGGCAGCCCAGGAAGCAAAGGCGGAGGTGGCGATCGTCGAACTCGACGTCACCGAACAGCAGTCCGTCGATGCCGTAGTAGACGGCGTCCTCGCCCGCCACGGTCAAATCGACGTCCTGGTCAACAACGCTGGGCGCGGACGTGTCGGGACAACGGAACGGATCGGCGACGACGATCTGCAGGCCACCCTCGACGTCAATCTCATCGGGGTGTGGCGTATGACCCGAGCGGTACTACCGCACATGAGAGCCCGAGGATCGGGACACATCGTGACGGTCACAAGTATCGGTGGTGTCGTCGCGCAGCCATTCAGCGATGCCTACTGTGCCGCGAAATTTGCAGTCGAGGGGATGATGGAGTCGCTGGCGCCGGTGGCGGCAGAGTTCGGGATCGCCGTCAGCGTGATCGAGCCCGGTGCGGTCGCGACCAACTTCGTTCAGAACGTGGACGGCCTTGCAGCCGTGGGTGACCCCGAGGACCCCTATCTGCCTCTGATGCAGACCTACCTCGCGAATATGGCGGCAGTCTTCGAGCAGGCGCAGTCCCCGCAAGAGGTCGCCGATGTGGTGTTGGCCGCGCTGACCGATGACAGTCCCGCACTGCGCTACCAAACCTCGGCCAGCGTCACCGAACGGGCAGCCATCAAACTCAGCGACACCACCGGTTCGGCGGTGGTGGACATTGCTCGGGCTCGACTCACACAGACCTAGTCTCCGGAGGGGCAGCTTGCCCGAGACCGGAGTGCACCCTAGGCTCACCGCATCCCTGACGAAGGCTGGTGCCTCATGACCCCCACCACGGTCCGCCATCGGACCTTGGCCGCACTCGCTGTGACGGCGGCAGCGGCGTTTGTGCTTCCTGGCTGTGGCTCGTCGGGCAGTTCGTCAGCTTCGTCGTCCACCGCCTCCGCAG
>CAYMPK010000159.1:0-6436 GCA_964392145.1 uncultured Actinomycetes bacterium
AGCAACCCCGCACTTGGCCTGAATGTGGCCCTACTGGTCTACGTCGCCCAGATCGGCATCCTGTTCCTGTTGCTCCTGCTGCTCCGCAACGCCAGCTTCTTCGCTCCGAAGGTGTTCGCCTTCACCGTGATGGTGTGCGTCCTCACCTGGGTGGTGGGCGCCATCGTCGGTTTCACCCGGCAACGGCAACTCACCGTGGTTCCGGGCAGCGGACCGCCCGGCGGGCCTTCGGCCGGGCGCAACGAGCCCGATATCACAGACGGAAACTAGCCAAACCCCGCGCCTACCGGACCGTCCGGCAACTGGGGCTGATAGTTTCTGAGAGCAATGGCGACCTCAGACGATCGGACCGAGCGAGACCGGTCGACTGGCGACGCGGCCTGGAGCATCATCAGCAACCTGATCGCTGCGATCCTGTTCTACGGGTTCATCGGATGGCTGCTGAGTCTCTGGCTCGGTCATCGGGCGCTGTTTGTGGCTGGGGGCGTGCTGGTCGGCGTCGGCCTCGGCCTCTATCTCGTGTATTTCCGGATCTCGCAGAGTTCCGGTGAACCGCCAGCCAAACGGTGACCTGGTCGCCGCGTCAGACGGAGGAATGCGACGTGAGTCGTAAGGAGATCGGAGGTCGGCGTTGCTTGGCGGCATGACTGCTCGCGTCCCCCTGAGTGAAGTAGCCCCCGGCTGCGAAGGCGCTCACCTGGGCAACGACAAGGGATGTGGATTCCCCGCACCCAATTCCGACATCTTCAACTTCGATCCCTACTTCACGTTCCACCTGTTCGGCCTCGAGTTTCATATCGACAAGCCGATCGTGCTCGCCATCCTCGGGGCCGTCATCATCATCGTGTTCTTCGCGACCGCCTTCGGCAAGCCCCGGCTGATCCCGGGCAAGGTCCAGAGCCTTGGCGAGATGGCCTACCTGTTCATTCGTGACGGTATCGCTCGCGAGACCATCGGCAAGGCGGGTGACAAGTACGTCCCGCTGCTGTTCAGCCTCTTCTTCTTCGTTCTGATCATGAACGTCTGGGGCATCATCCCCGGTGCGCAGTTCCCGGTGAACTCGCGGCTGGCCTTCCCGGCCGGCTTGGCGCTGGTGGTGTGGCTGCTGTACATGTTCCTGGGCATGAAGCATCAGGGTCCGATCAAGTTCTTCACGAACATGATGTTCCCGCCCGGGCTACCGAAACCCATCTACGTCCTGCTGGCGCCGATCGAATTGCTGTCGAACGTCTTCGTGCGGCCCTTCACTCTCGCCATCCGACTCTTCGCCAACATGTACGCCGGACACCTGCTGCTGACGGTGTTCACCGTGGCGACCTTCTACCTCGCGAGCCTGTCATTCGTAGGTATCGTCGGATCGGCCGCATCGTTTGCGGTGACCGTCGTACTCACCGGGTTCGAGTTGTTCATCCAAGGTCTGCAGGCCTATATCTTCACCCTGCTGACCGCCGTCTATATAGCAGGATCGCTCCACTCGGAGCACTAGGACCACCGCACCATCTCAACAACCACATAGGCCCGTTCCCCTGGGGAAGTCCGAGGGAACTGAACAAGTAAGGAAGAGAGATGCACCAATCTGTGCTCGACGTCATCGCCGCTTCGGGTGGTGTCACCGGCTCTGTCGGCTCCATCGGCTACGGCCTTGCAGCCATCGGCCCCGGTATCGGCATCGGCCTGATCTTCGGCAATGGTGTGCAGGCCATCGCCCGCCAGCCCGAGGCCTACGGCGTGATCCGGCAGAACATGCTGCTCGGCTTCGCCCTTGCTGAGGCGCTGGCGCTGATCGGCTTCGTCGCCCCGTTCGTCTTCGGCACCTGATCAGCGGCGAGGAATCTGACTTATGAGCGATCTGACGACTGTGCTCGCGGCGGAGGGTGGCGTTCTCGCCATCCCCACCTACGAGCTGATCATCGGTCTGGTCGCCTTCTTCATCGTCTTCGGCGCCCTTGCCAAATTCGCGCTCCCCAAGGTCAAGCAGATCCTGGATGAGCGTGAGGAGGCAATCGCCGGCGGTATCCGCAAGGCGGAGGAGGCGCAAGCCGAGTCCGCTGCGCTGAAGGAGGAGTTGCAGGCCGAGTTGGCTGCCGCCCGTCAGCAGGCCGCTGAGATCCGCACCCAGGCCCAGGCGGACAAGGCAGCGATCATCGAGGAAGCCCGCGCCGAAGCACGGACGGCGGCACAGGCCGTCACCGAGCAGGCTCAGGCTTCGATCGAGGCGGACAAGGCCAAGGCGATCTCGGAACTGCGAGGGTCCGTGGGCACGATGGCTGCCGACCTCGCGAGTCGGATCGTGGGGGAGTCCGTGTCGGATGACGCCCGCGCGAGCCGCGTCATCGACCGCTTCATCGACGACCTGGACTCGAGCACCGCGGGGCAGGCCTAGATGCTCGGGGCCAGCAGGACGTCCATCGAGGCGCTACGGGAACGGTTGGCGGCGGTGTTCGACGACCCCACCCAGCGCGATTTCCTGGCGGCTGGGGGTACCGGCGTGCTCACGGTCGTGTCGTCTGCGGAGCAGGAGCGCTCGCTGGGGAACCTGTGGGCGGACCCGGCCGTCGCCGACTCGGTGAAGGACGGCGTGTTGGCCCAGGTGTTCGGCGAACGTGTGCCGGCTCTGTCGCAGGACATGGTCAAGCAGGTCACGCATGCGCGCTGGTCCGATGAGGGCGACATGATGGACGCCCTCGAAGAGGCGGGTGCCTCGCTGATCCTCATGAATGCCGAGAATGAGGGCCGCCTCGACCGCGTCGAGGAGGAGTTGTTCCGCTTCGGGCGCGCGGTGGACGCCAACGCCGACCTGCAGATGGCGCTGACCAATCCCGCCACCCCGGCCAGCGACAAGGCTGGAATCGTGGCCTCCCTGCTGGACGGCAAGGCGGATCCTGCCACTGAAGAACTGCTCGTGTACCTCGCAGGTCACCTGCGCGGCCGCCGGGTGCAGAACGCCGTCACGGATCTGTCCACCCTGGCAGCCACCCGTCGGCATCGAGTGGTCGCCGAAGTGCATTCCGCGGTCGCCCTGACGGACGAGCAGAAGCAGCGTCTCGCCGGTGCGCTGAGCCGAATCCAGGGCCGTGAGGTCCAAATCAACGTCACCATCGATCCAGCAGTCATCGGTGGCCTTGAGGTGCGTATCGGTGACGAAGTCATCGATGGCACCTTGTCCGCCCGACTGCAACAGGCCCGACGCCGGCTCGCCGGCTAGACCACACCAACCTCCCGCATCCACCCGGTGCGGCCGAGAAACGAGAGAGATGAGCATGGCTGAGTTGACGATCTCCCCGGAGGAGATTCGCGCCGCGATCGAGAGCAACGTCGCCTCGTACACCCCGGAGAACCAGCGCGAGGAGGTGGGCCGGGTCCTGGAGACCGGTGACGGAATCGCCCGCGTCGAGGGACTGCACTCGGCGATGACCAACGAGTTGCTCGAGTTCAAGGACGGCCTGCTGGGTCTGGCGCTCAACCTCGACGTGCGCGAGATCGGCTGTGTGCTCCTCGGTGACTCCAGCCACATCGAGGAGGGCCAGCAGGTGCGGCGCACCGGCCGGGTGCTGTCGGTGCCGGTCGGCGATGCGTTCCTGGGCAGGGTCGTCAACCCGTTGGGCGATCCCATCGACGGCCTCGGGGCGATCGCCGCGGAGGCGGAACGCGCACTCGAGGTCCAGGCGCCCACCGTCGTCCAGCGCCAGCCGGTGAAGGAGCCCATGCTCACCGGATGGAAGGCCGTGGACGCAATGACGGCCATCGGCCGGGGGCAGCGGCAGCTCATCATCGGCGACCGCCAGACCGGCAAGACGACCGTCGCACTCGACACGATCCTCAACCAGAAGTCCAACTGGGAGTCCGGCGACCCGACCAAGCAGGTCAAGTGTGTGTACGTCGCCGTGGGCCAGAAGGGTTCCACGATCGCTGCCGTGCGGGGCACCCTCGAAGAGCACGGCGCCCTGGAGTACACGACCATCGTCGCCGCCCCGGCCTCGGACAACGCGGGGTTCAAGTACCTCGCCCCATTCACCGGGTCGGCGCTCGGCCAGCACTGGATGTACGAGGGTCAGCACGTACTCATCGTGTTCGACGATCTCTCCAAGCAGGCTGAGGCCTACCGTGCGGTGTCGCTGCTGCTGCGCCGACCGCCCGGTCGTGAGGCCTACCCCGGCGACGTCTTCTACTTGCACTCGCGGCTGCTCGAGCGTTGCGCCAAGCTCAGCGACGAGATGGGCGGTGGCTCGATGACCGGCCTGCCGATCATCGAGACCAAGGCCAACGACGTGTCGGCCTACATCCCGACCAACGTCATCTCCATCACCGACGGCCAGGTCTTCCTCGAGACCGACCTGTTCAACTCCGGTGTCCGCCCGGCCATCAACGTCGGTATCTCGGTGTCCCGGGTCGGCGGGGCTGCCCAGCCTAAGGCGATGAAGAAGGTCGCTGGATCGCTGCGGTTGAACCTGGCCCAATTCCGCGAGTTGGAGGCCTTCGCTGCCTTCGGCTCGGATCTGGACAAGGCCTCCAAGGCTCAACTCGAGCGTGGATCCCGACTGGTCGAACTGCTGAAGCAGCCGCAGAACGATCCGTTCCCGATGGAGCGGGCAGTTGTCTCGATCTGGGCGGGTACCAGCGGCGGACTGGACGATGTGCCGGTGGAGGACATCAAGCGGTTCGAGCAGGAGTTCCTGGATTCGTTGGAGTCCGAGCACCCGGGCATCCTCGCCGGGATCCGCGACTCCGGAGATCTCAGCGACGACGCCGTGACCTCGTTGGAGTCCGCGCTGGACAACTTCAAACTGAGCTACACGACCACGGCCGGCCATCTGCTGGTCAAGGAGGAGCAGGTCGAGCCGCTCGCCGAAGAGGAAATCGAGCACGAGCAGATCCCGCGCAAGGTGCGGGCGTAAAGAAGAGGGCCGAACTAACAATGGGAGCTCAACTCCGGGTCTTCAGACGGCGGATCAAGTCCGTCCAGGCCACGAAGAAGATCACGAAGGCGATGGAACTCATCGCCTCGTCGCGCATCGTCAAGGCCCAGCAGGCGGTCGATGCCTCGCTGCCGTACGCGCGCGAACTCCTTCGTTCGATCGGGCTCGCCGCGTCACACACGCCCAACATCAAGCACCCGCTGTTGACCACTGAGCCGGAGATCGAGACCGAGTACCGGGCCGCGGTGCTGCTGATCACCGCCGACCGGGGTCTGGCTGGGGCGTATTCCGCCAATACCATCAAGGCGGCGGAACGGTTGACGGAGAACCTGAAGGCCAGAGGTGTGGAGGCGGTGCCCTTCATCGTCGGCCGAAAGGGTGTGTCGTTCTACAAGTTCCGCGAGCGTGAGGTCGCCCACTCATGGACCGGGTTCACCGATGCCCCCACGTATGAGGACGCCAAGAAGATCGCGGCGGCTCTGCTGGAGGCCTTCCTGACGCCGGACGACGAGGGCGGGGTCGACGAGATCCACATCGTCTACACCCACTTCGTCAACCGCGTCACCCAGGAGCCCCGGGTCAGGCGCATGTTGCCCATGGAGATCGTCGATGTCCCGATCGACACCTCGGAGCCGCACATCACCGGCGGCGAGGACAAGGGCGGCACGCCGATCCTGCCGCTGTACGACTTCGAGCCCGGAGTCGAGGCGGTGCTCGATGCACTGCTGCCGAAGTACCTTGAGCACCTGATCTACACGGCACTGCTGCTGTGCGCAGCCTCGGAGCACGCCGCCCGACAGCGCGCGATGAAGTCCGCGACCGACAACGCGGACGATCTGATGAAGACCCTGACCCGTCAAGCAAACCAGGCCAGACAGGCCGAGATCACCCAGGAGATCAGCGAGATCGTCGGCGGAGCCGACGCGCTGTCCTCCGCAACAGCTTAGGAGCTGAACGCATGACCGCCACGACCGAGACCACCACTGGCGTCGGCCGCGTCGCACGGGTCACCGGCCCGGTTATCGACGTGGAGTTCCCCGCCGAGGCCATGCCCGAGCTGTTCAACGCGCTTACGCTCGAGGTCGACCTGGGCGATGCGATCGAAGGCGAGGCCAGCAAGCGCATCCTCACCCTCGAGGTCGAGCAGCACATCGGCGACAACCTGGTGCGTGCGATCTCCATGCAGCCCACCGACGGTGTTGTGCGCGGTGCCGAGGTGAAGGACACCGGCCATGCGATCACGGTGCCGGTCGGCGACGTAACGTTGGGCCACGTGTGGAACACCCTCGGGGATTCCCTGGACGCCGACATCAACGACCTCGAGGTCGCGGACAAGTGGCCGATCCACAGGCCGGCCCCATCCTTCGATCAACTCGAGTCGAAGACCGAGGTGTTCCAGACGGGCATCAAGGTCATCGACCTGCTCACCCCGTACGTGCAGGGCGGCAAGCTCGGCCTGTTCGGTGGTGCCGGCGTCGGCAAGACCGTGCTCATCCAGGAGATGATCTACCGGGTCTCGG
>CAYMPK010000160.1:0-2879 GCA_964392145.1 uncultured Actinomycetes bacterium
CATCTGCAGACGTTCAGCGAGCGGTTCGCGCCGTTCCCGGTCAAGGTCGCGGCACTCTCTCGATTCCAGACGAAGGCGGAGTCCGCCGAGGTGCTTGCCGGACTTGCGGACGGCAGTGTCGATGTGGTCATCGGAACCCACCGACTCCTCGGACCCGGAATCAAGGTGAAGGACTTGGGACTGGTGATCGTTGACGAGGAGCAGCGCTTCGGTGTCGAACACAAGGAGCACCTGAAGGCGTTACGCACCAACGTCGACGTCCTGACGATGTCGGCGACCCCGATCCCGCGGACGTTGGAGATGGCGGTGACAGGGATCCGCGAGATGTCCACCATCGCCACTCCGCCTGAGGATCGACTGCCGGTGCTCACCTTCGTCGGGCCGTACGACGACCGTCAGGTAGGTGCCGCCATCAGGCGCGAACTGGCCCGAGATGGACAGGTGTTCTTCGTGCACAACCGGGTCGAATCGATCGGCCGGGTCGCCACCCGGATCTCCGACCTCGTTCCGGAGGCCCGAATCGCGGTTGCCCACGGTCAGATGAATGAGGACGCCCTCGAGCAGGTCATCGTGGATTTCTGGGAGAAGCGATTCGATGTGCTGGTGAGTACCACGATCGTCGAATCGGGCCTGGATATCGCAAACGCCAACACCTTGATCGTGGATCGGGCCGACACGTTCGGACTGTCACAGTTGCATCAACTCCGCGGCCGGGTCGGACGCGGACGGGAGCGCGGTTATGCCTACTTCCTCTACAACCCGGACCGCGTGCTGACCGAGACCGCCCACGAGCGGCTCGCCACGATCGCCCAGCACACCGACCTCGGTTCCGGGATGGCGGTGGCCATGAAGGACCTGGAGATCCGGGGGGCCGGGAACCTGCTCGGCGGGGAACAGTCCGGACACATCGCGGACGTCGGTTTCGACCTCTACGTTCGGATGGTTTCCGAGGCGCTCGCCGAGTACAAGGGGGAGTCGACCGAGGAGGTGCCCGAGGTCCGGATAGAGCTCCCACTGAACGCCCACATACCCCACGACTACGTCCCTGACGAGCGCCTTCGACTCGAGGCTTACCGCAGTCTGGCCGGAGCCCAGTCCGATGAGGACGTCGACGAGTCCGTCGCGGAACTTCAGGACCGCTACGGTCGGCTGCCGGATGAGGTGGCTGCCCTGGTATCGGTGGCGCGGTTGCGGCTGCGGGCACGCGCTGCCGGCATCACCGATCTGGTCGCCGCCGGGAACGTCATCCGGATGGTCGGACCGGACCTGCCTGAGTCCCGGCAGTTGCGGATCAATCGGCTCTACCCGGGGACGATCATCAAGCCGGCCACCCGAACGGTCATCTTCCCGCGACCCTCCACCGCTAGAGTCGGGGGGAAGCCGCTGGTCGGCGAGGACCTGATGGCGTGGGTCGAGCAACTCGTGGACAATGTGGACACGGCCCGGCCGACAGCGGTCGGATAGCACCAAGGAGGAGCGTTGAAGCTTTCCCGGCGCCTGGGGGCGCTGCTTGCAGGTGCGGTGGTAGTCGGTGCCATCGCCGGATGTGGGCCCAATCAGGCCGGTGCCGCGATCACCTACGACAACGGCCGTGTCACCGATACGACTGTCGCGACCCAGGCCCAGCAGTTGGCGGATGCCTTGAAGATCCCGCTGGACGAGCGGGTCACGCAGGCGACCGTGCAGCGACTGACCACCGATGTGATCGTCGCGCAGGCCGCACAACGGCTGGACATCAAGGTGAGTCAGGGCGAGATCGACACCCTCATCGCCGAGGCCGTGAGGAACAACGGCGGTCGCGAGGCCTTGGAGCAGGCCGCACTGCAACAGGGAATCCTGCCGTCGGAGCTTCCCAACCAGGCACGCACCTCGCTCGTCGCCGAGCGAATCGCCGGGATAGTGGCCAAGGGCAAGGACCAACAGACCCAACAGCAGGCGGTCGGGGATTACCTGATCCAACTGGGCAAGCAGATCAACGTCCAGGTCAGTCCCCGGTTCGGTACCTGGAACGCCGATCGCCTGGCCCTCGGGCCGGTCTCCAATGACTTGTCCAAACCACCGACGTCCGGTCTGTCCGAGTTGATTCCCGGTGCCACCGATCCCGGCACCGACGGTGGTAGTGGTGGCGAGCAGGTTCCCCAGGGCGACCCGGGCGCCACACCCGTTCAGTAGTGACCATGACGGAGCCCGACCCGTTGCGTGCACTCGTTGCGGTGATGGATCGGCTCCGGTCCCCCGGAGGGTGCCCGTGGGACGCCGAGCAGACACATGCGTCCCTCGTGCAGTACCTCCTCGAGGAGTCCTACGAGACGGTCGAGGCCATCGAGGCGGGCGACGAGTCCGCCCTTCGGGAGGAGTTGGGTGACCTGCTGCTGCAGGTTGTCTTCCACGCCCGGATCGCTTCCGAGTCAGTCCCGGGGTTCGACATCGATGACGTCGCGCGGGACATCGTGGACAAACTGGTCCGTCGTCATCCGCATGTGTTCGCCGGCGAGGAGGTCTCCACGGCGGCCGATGTCGAAGCGGCCTGGTTCGCTCGCAAGAGTTCCGAGAAACGACGGACGTCTGTTACCGACGGGGTTCCGCTGGGGATGCCCGCGCTTTTGCTCGCGGCGAAGTTGCGGCGGCGGGCCGAGCACGGGGGCATCGAAGCGCCGTTCGCGGCGGACGACGCGCTGATCGCAGCCACGGAGGCAGTGGCGGAACTGGGGGATGACGAGCAGGCGTTTGGTCAGGTCCTGCTCGCGCTGGTGGCTGTCGGTGAGGCGCGCGGTTGGGAGGCCGAGGCGGCCGCCCGTGACGCTGCCCGCGGCTACCGCGAGCGTCTGCTCGCGGCCGAGGGTGCGGACGTGGCCCCGGCGGAGGGTCGATAGGCCGTG
>CAYMPK010000160.1:2889-6408 GCA_964392145.1 uncultured Actinomycetes bacterium
AGGTCTGACGGCGCCGCACCGCCGGGCAGTGGACTCGTCCGGAGTTGGCGGATGGCGGAGATGGTGGCCGGGATCCTCACCCGCAGTACCGCTGCTCGTGTCCGGGTCCTCGCCGGTGCGGATCGGGAGCAGGTGCGCATCAGCACGACACGGGCGAATGCGGCCGCCGTCCGTTCGACCTTGGGTGGTCTCAAGGGCGGCGCCCAGAAGGCTGGCCAGCTCGTGTCCACCCTGGACTCGTTGCTGCCGCAGGACAGCTGGTCGCAGGCGTTGACCTCGCTGCAGGAGGATGCGCCTGAGGTGGGGATGGCCAAGATGTCGGATGTCCTCACCGAGGATCTCGGTCCGGACTGGCACTCGTACTTCAGCGAGTTCGACACCTCCCCGGTCGCGGCCGCCTCGCTGGGCCAGGTGTATCGCGCCGCCTGGACCGATGGGCGGGAGGTGGCGGTCAAAGTGCAGTATCCGGGGGTGGCCGCCGGACTGCAGGCGGACTTGACGGCGCTCGGCTGGGCCCTACGCGCCGCGGGATGGGTGAGCCCGGGGATGGCGGCGGCCCCTGTGGCAGCGGAATTGCGAAGCAGGATCGCAGGCGAATTGGACTACGAGTCGGAGGCGCAGTCCCAGACGGCCTTCCACGAGGCCTTCGACGAGGATGACGATGTTCTCGTACCCGCCGTCGTGCTGGCGACACCGCGGGTATTGGTCTCGGAATGGTTGACCGGGGAACCGGTGGCGACTTTGGCGGAGAGCGCCGACGATGCGACCCGTTCCATGCTCGGCGCCAGGTTCCAACGGTTCGCGCTATCGGGTCCTGCCAGGGCGGGTCTGTTGCACGCTGATCCGCATCCCGGGAACTTCCGGCTGATGGCCGACGGGCGACTGGGGGTGCTCGATTTCGGCGCCGTGGTGCCGATGCCGGGCGGCTTGCCGGAGTCGTTCGGACACCTCATCTCGGCGATGAGATCCGACGACCCGGCGGTCGTCAGAGACCGTCTGGAGCGAGCGGGCCTCATCAGACCCGGCTCCGATCTCGATATCGAGGCGTTGATGGACTTCCTGTCCCCGTTCAGTGATCCGGCCCGTCACGAGGTGTTCGGTTTCACGCCGGAATGGTTGCGCGCCCAATTCGCCCGGGAACACGATCCGCGCAACCCGGACTACGCCGTCGCGCTGAAACTGACGATTCCGCCGGAACAGCTGATGACCCATCGGGTCTGGCTGGGAATCGTCGGACTCCTGTGTCGGCTCCGAGCCACTGTTCCGGTACTGCCGGAGTTGCGTAGGTGGCTGCCCGGTATCGAGTGACAGCGCCCGTGCGGCCGTCGCCTGCATGATTCAGCATGGCCGATACCGTCACGCCGTCCGACCTTGTCCGCCCGCCGGGAGGAGCGACGGCCCCGATATGGATAGGCTGACGACGAAGGTTCTCCACCGTCGACTCCGGGAGTTGTTGTGGCCAGCATTGAAGGTGTGATCGCACGCGAGATCCTCGATTCCCGCGGGAATCCGACTGTCGAGGTCGAGGTGCTACTCGACGACGACACCGTCGGCAGGGCAGCCGTGCCGAGCGGGGCTTCGACAGGTGCCTTCGAGGCCGTTGAGTTGCGCGACAACGAGCAGCGTTACGGCGGCAAGGGTGTATTGAAGGCCTGTGCCGCAGTGGAGGATGTGATCGGCCCTGAGATTCAAGGCTCAGACGCGACCGAGCAGCGCCTCATCGACCAGATCATGCTGGATCTGGACGGAACCCCGAACAAGGCGCGGCTCGGGGCCAACGCGATCCTGGGCGTCTCGCTGGCAGTGGCCCGCGCGGCAGCGGATTCCTGCGAACTGCCATTGTTCCGCTACCTGGGTGGCCCCAACGCGCACGTGTTGCCAGTCCCGATGATGAACATCCTCAACGGCGGCTCCCACGCCGATAGCAATGTCGATGTCCAGGAGTTCATGATCGCACCCATCGGGGCATCGACCTTCGCCGAGGCTGTCCGGATGGGTGCGGAGGTCTACCACGGCCTGAAGTCGGTGCTGAAGTCGCAGGGACTCTCGACGGGATTGGGCGACGAGGGTGGTTTCGCGCCGAACCTGCCGGCCAACACGGCCGCCCTGGATCTGATCCTGACGGCTGTGGAGCAGGTCGGCTTGAAGCCCGGGGCCGACATCGCACTCGCGCTGGATGTCGCGGCTACCGAGTTCTTCGACGACGGCTCGTACACGTTCGAGGGCGCGAACCGCTCGGCGGAGTGGATGACCGCCTACTACGAGGGGCTGGTCGACCAGTACCCGCTCGTTTCCATCGAGGACCCCCTTAGCGAGGACGACTGGGACGGCTGGGTCCACATCACCGACAGCCTCGGCGACAAAGTGCAGATCGTCGGCGATGACCTGTTCGTGACCAACCCCGAGCGCCTCGCCCGCGGCATCGAACTCGGCGCGGCCAACGCATTGCTGGTCAAGGTCAATCAGATCGGTACCCTGACGGAGACGCTGGACGCGGTCGCCCTGGCGCAGCGCAACAGTTACGTGTGCATGCTCAGCCACCGCTCAGGTGAGACCGAGGACACGACAATCGCCGACTTGGCTGTGGCGACCGACTGCGGTCAGATCAAGACCGGGGCCCCGGCCCGCTCGGAGCGGGTCGCGAAGTACAACCAGCTCATGCGTATCGAGGAGGAACTGGAAGACGCGGCGGTCTATCCCGGCGCGTCGGCCTTCCGTCGATTCGATTTGTGAGCGACCCTAGGGGAATGACTTCGCAGCTCGCCGATCGACTGGATTCGGCGGCCTTCCGCGCCACCGTGCTGGTCGTGGTGCTGGCAGTGATGGTGCTCAGCCTCGCTGTGCCCTTGCGCAAGTTCATCCGACAGTCCGATGAGAACTCCCAGTTGGCTCAGGAACTCGACACCAAGCAGGCTCGGGTCGGTGAACTCGAACAGCGGGTGAAGCAGTGGGAGGAGCCCGCCTTTGTGGCTTCCCAGGCGCGAGAACGGCTGCACTTCGTGTTCCCCGGTGAGGTCGCCTTCACCGTTCTAGGGGACGGGAGACCACCCGTCATCGGCACTCCTCCGAGGTCCAAGGAGCAGAGCGAAGGCTGGTACTCGAGGATGTGGAACAGCGTTCGAGACGCCGGTGGTTGAGCCGACGGTGGCGGACCTGGCGGCGGTGAGCCGTCAGTTGGGCCGCCCTCCTCGGGGCGTCGCCCGGATCGCGCACCGCTGTGATTGCGGCCTGCCCGACGTCGTGGCCACCGAGCCTCGGCTACCCGACGGCACTCCATTCCCGACCACGTTCTACCTGACGTGTCCGCGCGCGACGGCCGCGCTGTCAACGTTGGAGTCGGAGCGGCTGATGGTCGACTACGAGTCGAGGGTCGGCCCTGGTGGCGATTGGCAGGAGCAGTACGCCACGGCCCACGAAGACTACCTGGTACGACGGGCTGAGTTGGGCGAAGTCGCGGAGGTGCGTGACGTGTCCGCCGGCGGCATGCCCACCCGTGTGAAGTGTTTGCACGCACTCGTC
>CAYMPK010000161.1:0-6407 GCA_964392145.1 uncultured Actinomycetes bacterium
CGAGGAAAGCGATGGCCATTGCCATGAACAGCGAGTAGACGACGATCGAGTAGGAGATGCTGCTCACGGCGTCGGCCCAAGGGAACACCTCACCCGCAACGTCCCCCACCACATAGACCGTTATGGCACCAAGTGCCAGCGCCAACTGCGGAAGGGGCAGCGAACCCATCCGGCGACTGGCCGTCCACATCACAACAACCGCGCACAGGGCCACCAGCAGGAGGATCCGGTCACCACCGATGACCGCGTCCTGGCCAGGAGAGACGGGGTCGATCCAAGAGGCCCACAGCACCTCCCCCCAGAGGACGATGGTTGCCAGCACCCCGACTGTGGCGTCAAGGGCCACCCCGACCAGATCTCGTCCGCGCAGTGACTTGGGCCCGACCAGGATGGCCAGGGCCGCCAACCCGACGACTGCCGCGGGGATGATCGGCACGAGCTCGATGGCGCCGTTGAATGTGGTGTCCCTGAGGGTCACCAGATATCCGACCGCTTGACCGGCGGTGATCATGACGATGGTTGCGCCGTATAGCGCGATGCCCCACTTTCGCGGACCTTCCCTGAGGTACCGGTTCACAGCGGCCAGTCCCATAGCCACGGCCCCAAGTCCCATGGCAAGGGCAGCCAGAACATGGGCCCAGATGAAAGCCCAGGCCCCCTGGACATCCACAACGGTCGCGACGACGGCTGAGACGGTCGAAACGGCCCACAGGCACCAGACGAGCCGCCGCAGATTCCTGGGGGCCGGTGCCGACAGAGGGCGGGCCTGCACCGTCGTCACGCCATGTCACCCCAGTCCGCGCAGTGGGCTTGGCCCCGTCGACCAATCGTATCCCGATCCGAGTGCCGAGGATGACACCGAATGCCGGAATGAACCGCACACGCAGCGCCCTGTGCGAGCGCAGTGGGCCCGGTGGCGTCTAGCCTGACCGTGTGACGACACCTTCCCACCCCGGCGAGGAACACGACGCCGGAGACCTCGGCGACCGATCGAACAAGATCCGAGCTGCCGTACTAGGCGCGAACGACGGCATCGTGTCCATCGCCGGCATGGTGCTGGGCGTGGCCGGGGCCACCCCGGAGACGTCCGCGATCGCCACCGCCGGCGTCGCCGGACTGGTCGCCGGCGCCCTGAGCATGGCGGTCGGAGAATACGTGTCGGTGTCCTCCCAACGGGACACCGAAGCGGCCGCGGTCGCGATGGAGATCCGCGAACTCGAGGAGGATCCCGAGGGTGAATTCGAGGAACTAGTCGGGTTGTTCGAGGCCCGCGGCCTGTCAAGACCGACCGCCGAGTCGGTCGCGCGGGAACTGACTGAGAAGGATGTCCTCGCGGCACACAGTCGGGAGGAACTTGGAATCGAACCGGGTCAGTACGTCAACGCCTGGGCCGCCGCGGTCTCCTCCCTGATCTCCTTCACCATCGGTGCGGCACTGCCGCTCATCGCGATCTTGGTCTTTCCGACATCTATAAGGATCTGGGTGACCGTCGCAGCCGTCGTCGTCGCGCTGTTCATCACCGGCTACGTCAGCGCACGACTGGCGAAGGCGCCGATCCCCAAGGCGATCGCCCGCAATATCGGTGGCGGGCTGATCGCCATGGGTGTCACCTACGCGATCGGGCACTTCATCGGCACAGCGATCTGACCGACCGCCCACGGCCATGAGTCTTGTCACGCGAGGAAGCCGCGGACATCGTCGATGGACGCGCCCCGCCCGCGCGGTGTCGCTGTCCTATCTGGCGGTGTTGGCCGTCGGGACGTTGCTGCTCGCCCTTCCGTTTTCGAAAGAGGGCCCGGGCTCCGCGAACCTGCTGCAGGCCGCGTTCACAGCGACCTCCATGGTGTGCGTCACCGGGCTCACCGTGGTGGACACCGCAACGTTCTGGACTCCCCTGGGGCAGGTGATCATCACCGTCCTAACTCAGATAGGTGGCCTGGGGGTGATGACGTTGACAGCATTGATAACGCTGCGACTCGCCCACCGCGTCGGACTTCGGCAACGGATGCAGGTGAGCGCAGAGGCCCCGAGCGTGGGCATTGGCAGTGTGCGCCGCGTTGCTCGGGCGGTAGTGATCAGCGCATTCGTGGTCGAGGGCGTCGTTTCTCTGATCGTCGGCCTGCGCTTCTGGCTGGGCTATGACCAGCCGTTTCCGACAGCTTTCGGGCGGGCCATCTTCCAATCCGTGTCCGCCTTCAACACCGTCGGCCTCGCCCTCTTCTCCGACAATCTGATGGGCTTCGCCGGCGACTGGCTGGTGATCCTGCCCACGATGGCCGGAGTCATCATCGGAGGACTTGGGTTACCGGTGCTTCGCGAGCTGTGGCACAACCGCCGGCGACCGTGGGAGCGCTGGAAGTTGTTCCGCGCCGATCGGCGCGGAACAGCAACGTTCGGCATTCGGCGCAGGATCCGACTCTCGCTCAACACCCGCATCATGCTCCTGGGGACGGCCCTCCTGCTCGTGGGCGGGCTGCTGTACTTCCTGGTGCAGGAGTGGTCGAACCCTCTCACCATGGGTCCGTTCTCAGTGCCCACGAAGGTGCTGGCCTCGTTCACGATGTCGGTGGTTCCGCGCACCGGTGGTTTCAATTCGATCAACATCGCCGACATGCAACCGGACGCTTGGTTGGTCACGGATTTCCTCATGTTCATCGGCGGCGGCCCCGCTGGGACGGCCGGCGGTCTGAAGGTCACCACATTCGCCGTGATCGTGGCGGTAGCCGTCACCGAGATCCGCGGGAACCGCCACACGCGGATGTTCGACCGCAGCGTTCCCCAAGCCACTCAGCGCAGTGCGATGGCGGTCGGGTTCGCCTTCATGGCTGTCGCTGGCCTCGGGACATTCCTCCTGCTGCACCTGTCGTCGTTCCCGTTGGACCAGGTCTTGTTCGAGGCGCTTTCAGCCCTGTCCACCGTCGGACTCACCACCGGCATCACAGCGGAGCTCAACGGACCGGCGCAGACAGTGCTGATGGTGATGATGTTCATCGGCAGACTGGGCCCGATCACGCTGGCCGCGGCCCTTGCCCTGAACACCCGCAGAACGCACTACGAACTCCCGGAGGAAAGGCCGTACATTGGCTGACGAAATGAACCCATCAGACGAGATCACGCACTCTGGGTCGACCGGGGGCGATCCCAACGACGCTAGGCGGAAGGCGCCGGCGAACGGTTCCCATCGCCTGCCTCGTCGGCTGGCAAGCGATGACGCTGTGGCCGTGATCGGGTTGGGCAGATTCGGCGCCGCGGTCGCACGGTCTCTGGAGGCAGCGGGGGTGCAAGTCCTTGCCATCGACTCCGATCCTCAACTCGTGGCCGAGTTCGCCAACGAGCTCACCTTCGTCGCAGCGGCAGACTCCCGCAGCCAGGAGGCATTGACCCAACTCGCCATCCCCGACTTCACCCGAGTGGTCGTGGGCATCGGAGCAAACGTCGAGGCAAGCATCCTGACCGTGTCCCACCTCGTGGACATGGGCGTCCCGCAGGTGTGGGCGAAGGCACTGACAAACGACCATGCCCGCATCCTCAGGCAACTGGGAATCAGTCGGGTGATTCAGCCAGAGGCGGAGATGGGGGCGATGCTGGCCGGTGAGATCGTCGGACATCCGATGCCCGGGCCCGATGGCGCCGCCGCACCGGAGGTATCCCGCAACTGAAACACCGGACTACCGGGGCGGGATACCGGTCCGTAGTGTCCAGCTCGCCCTTGATGAACGTTGCGGGGGTATCGAGTCAGGGTCCGTCCTCGAACTCCGCACGCAGGAGCGCGTACTGCTGCTCGCTCAGCGCAGCACCCTCCCGGCGGACCGCGTCGGGCGAAACCGCCAGCAGCCGGTCGCAGCGAACATAGCTATCGCGGCGCTCGCGGTCCCACCCGCCGGAACCGATACCGACCCAGCCACGATCGCCCTCGTGGTTGCGACTGCTGACCATCAGCACCACGTAGTCGCCCGGAGAATCATCGGCCGTTCCTAGGACTGCGACGGGGCGGTCCTTCCCCTGGTGGGGGTCCTCCTCATAGGGCACCCAAGCCCAAACAACTTCACCAGGATCGGGTTCGCCGTCGGACTCGGGGGCATAGGCGAGAGTGACTCCGCCGCGGTAGTCGTAGGCGCCTCCGCGTTCGGGCTTCGGATCGGCTTCGGGGTCGTACGCCATGGGCCGACAGCGTAAGGGGTCAACGACCTCGGCGCGCGCCTACACTCGAAGGGTCAGCCAGGAACGACTGAAAGGGGAACCGGGTGCCACCGGCAGAGGTCTCCGAAGAGGAACTCTGGGCCGAACTCGACGATGCCCAGGGGCGCCGCCGCGCAGAGGTGCTGCTCGAACTCGCCGATCGTTCCTACCACCGCGACGAGATGTCCCAGTTCGCCTCGCTGGTCGACGCCGCAGCGGTCGCCGCGGAGGAAGCCGAGGAGTACCGGCTGGCTGCTTTCGCCAGGTTCAACCAGGCGCAAGGACTCATGGAGACCGGCCACCCGGAAGAGGCGGCCGACCATTTCCTGGCGGCGGCCGGGTTCTTCCACACGATCGGCGACCAAGAGGACATCGCCCTGAGCAACCAACGCGCCGGCGATGCCTTCGCGGCGATGGACCGACAGACCGAGGCCCTGGAGCGCTGGCAGGATGCTCTGCTGCTGTACCAGCAGGAGGAGGACGATCTGAGTCAGGGCAGGGTGCACATGGCCATCGGGAACCACTGGATGCGGGCGGGGATTCCGGCCGAGGCGGTGGAGGCCTTCCGGGCTGCCAGGTCGCGATTCCGAAGCCACCACTCGGCTCATCATGTTGCGTGGGCCGACGACGCGGCCGCGGAAGGACTCATCCAGCAGGGACAGGCGGAGGCCGCGGTGCCCCTGCTGCGTTCTTGTCTGGACATCGCCAGCGTCGGCTCCGACGACACGGCACGCGCTTATGCCGCTCTGCGCCTGGGATTGGTCCTGCGCATCTTGGGTGAGCATTCCGAAGCCCTGTCGAACCTCAAGGCCGCCCGTGACGACTACCAGGCCGACGACAACCTCATGGGCGTGGCACGTTGCGACCTCGAGGCCGCGAACGCTCTTAGGGCGCTGGAGGAGTTCGACGACGCCGAGTCGCTGTACCTCGGCGCGCGGTCGGTGTTCGACGCCCTCGGCGCCGATGACTACCTCTTGCTCGCAGACCGACAGCGGGCGTCGATGTACTCAGATCTGGGTAGGACCGCCGAGGCTGTCGGCTTGGCCCGCGCCACCTTGAGCAAGGCAGAGGAGGTCGGCGAAAGACGGATCATCAACGACGTGGTGCCACGCCTCGCCGATGACCTGATGGACCTCGACGAGTTCGATGAAGCCCTAGCCCTGCTGCAGCAGCACCCAGCAGACGCTGACGAGCTCGACGAGCTCGACACGGCGATCCGGCAGGCCGTCACGGCCCGGGCCCTGCTGGCCGAGAACCAGTTCGGACAGGCCCGCGAACTGACGGAGCGGGCGCTGTCGACGGATGCCGCTCGAGACAACCTCGCGCTGTTGGCCGCCCTGTACGAGTTGCGCTCACAGGCCCGGCGCGGCAGCGAGCCATCCGACGCCGACCGGGACCTCGCCCACGCCATCGCCCTGCTGCTGGCCTTGGGACAGAGCGACCGCGCCGCCCAACTCTCTGAGCACTTCCTGCCCGACGAACGGGGTGCCGCCGTGCGTACGGAAGACCTGATCGCGCTGCGCGGCCTGACCCGCCCCCGGTTCGACAACGACATCCGCGGGCCGGGCCTCGAGCCTCGGTGAGCCCGGTCACGCGATGACACCGACCGAATCCGGCGGGACAACCGGCCTGGGACCAGGTGAGTTCCACCGACCTATCGGTGTCGGACCGATGCCGGAGCCGTGGCCCGACGATCCGCGACTCGATGAGGGTCTCTTGCGCGAGGGTGACCGTCGCAACGTCGAGGATCGTTTCCGCTACTGGCAGGTTTCAGCCATCGTGACCGAGCTCGACCGTGGACGGAGCCCCCTTCACATCGCGATCGAGAACTGGCAGCACGACCTCAACATCGGCTCCATCGTTCGAACGGCCAATGCGTTCAATGTCGCGGGGGTGCATATCGTCGGCAACCGGGACTGGAACCGCCGCGGCGCCATGGTCACGGATCGATATCTCCACGTCCGGCACCACCAGGACGTAGCGGCTTTCGCCACGTGGGCGGGCGCTGAGCACCTGCCCGTGGTCGGGATCGACAACATCCCCGGAAGCGTTCCGCTGGAACACCACCGGCTGCCTGCAGCAATGGTCATGCTGTTCGGTCAGGAGGGGCCCGGTCTCTCGCAAGGTGCGGTGGACATCTGCACCCAGGTGCTCGCGATCACCCAGTACGGATCGACGCGTTCCATGAATGCGTCTGCGGCCGGCGCAATCGCCATGTACGCCTGGGC
>CAYMPK010000162.1:0-6405 GCA_964392145.1 uncultured Actinomycetes bacterium
GGGTCTTCCTCATGTGCGAGAGCGCCCGCGTGCGGAACCACGGGTCACGATGGCGTCATCGTGGCGGCCCGGCAAACCGCTTGCCGCCGAAGTCCGTTCGGTAGGTTCGCAGCCACGGGGTCCGCTCGCCGCGGTTCACGTCGCGCGAGGATGGACAATGACGCGAGAGGAAGACACGTGACCCACGCCGACGCCTTTGAGGGCATCGAAGGCCCAACGATGGGGTCGGCACAGGGGAATGCCGACCTTCCCCCTCGAGCCGCGCGCGACTGGTGGCGAGATGCAGTTGTCTACCAGGTGTACCCGCGGTCATTTGCCGACTCGAATGGAGATGGCATCGGCGACTTGCCTGGCCTGCGTGCGCATCTGGACCACATCTCATCGTTGGGCGTGGACGCCATCTGGCTGTCCCCGTTCTATCCTTCGCCGTTGCTCGACGGCGGATACGACATAAGTGACCCGCGGGGGGTGGCCCCCGCGCTCGGGACGTAGGACGATTTCGTAGCCATCGTCGAGGGTTGTCACGAGGTTGGCTTGCGGGTGCTGGTGGATGTCGTTCCCAATCACTTCTCCTGGGATCATCCTTGGTTCCGCGCCGCAGTGTCGACTGAGCCCGGGTCGCCTGAGTGGGCGCGATTCCACGTCCTCCGGGGCAGGGGAGAGGCAGGCACGGAACCGCCGAATGACTGGCCCAGCGCCTTTGGTGGTAGCGCGTGGTCCCCAGTCCCCAACTGGCCCGGCTGGTGGTACCTGCATCTCTATGACGCCAGCCAGCCGGATCTCAACTGGGAGAACGACGACGTTCGGGCCGACTTCGAGGCGACCTTGCGCTTCTGGTTCGATCTGGGTGTCGACGGAGTTCGAATCGATGTCGCACACACCTTGGTGAAGGCCCCAGGATACCCGGACGCCGCTGGCGGACAGCCCTTCGCCGATCAGCCAGGAGTACACGAAATCTGGCGGGTATGGCGGCGGATCGCGGACTCCTATACGCCGCCGCGTACGTATGTCGGCGAGGTTTGGGTGCCCACGCCTGCCGCACAGGCCGCCTACACGCGCCCAGGCGAGCTACACACCACTTTCAACTTCCATTTCCTCAACGCCTGGTGGGATGCCACGACCATCCGCGAGGTAGCAGCCGCATCGCTTGTGGCAGCGGCGGCCGTCGGTGCCCCGGCCACCTGGGTGCTGTCCAATCACGACATGTGGCGTCCGGTCACCCGGTATGCGCCGGTGGGACGCGATCAGATACACGATCTGGCAGTGGGCCGTCGGCGCGCCGTCGCCATGAGCATGATGGCGCTTGCCCTCCCGGGCTCGGCCTACATCTACCAGGGTGAGGAGCTGGGACTTCCGGAGGTGCTCGATCTGCCCGACGAGGTGCGCCAAGATCCAACGTTCTTCCGGACCAACGGTGAACTTCCCGGCCGTGACGGCTGCAGGGTTCCGCTGCCCTGGTCCGCCGAGGAGCCAGCCTTCGGCTTCAGCACCGGCAAGCCGTGGCTTCCGCAACCGGCCGACTGGGCCGAACTAGCGGTAACCACCCAGGAGTCGGATAGCAACTCGACCCTGCAACTGTTCCGCCGGGCCCTCCGGCTTCGGCGCGAGACCGCGGAACTCGGTGATGGCGTGCTGCGGTGGTTCGACGTCGGTCACGACGATGTGGTCGCGTTTGAGCGACCGGGCACCGATGAGGCGCCCGGCGTGGTGGTGCTGCTTGCCACCGGGACCCAGCTGCGTGAATGCGCGGTAGTCGGGACGATCCTGCTGCAGACGGGTGGCGTCTCGTTCGCAGCAGACGGCCTGCTGCGGATGCCGCCGGATTCCGCGTGTTGGCTCAGCCGTTAGGGAGTTGCGGCCGGCGCGGGGCCCGGCTGGAGTTCCTGCCGGGAACTCTCCCGAGAGGACGTGAGGGCGGCCAGGGCAAACGGCTCCGGTGATCGCGGCACCACTTGTCAAGTCGTTCCGACGGTATCCGACGCTGTATTTGGGAACTGCTGTCGTCATGGTGGTTGCCGGGTACCTGGTGAGATTCATCAAATCGGTGCCCTAGCGGATCCTCCGGCCCCGAATTGTCAGGGCGACCGCAGCCATCACCACCGCGACCAGGATGGCGGCGAGCGGGTTGATCGCAATCCGGGTCGGGCCGCCCAAGGACTCTGGAACCACGATCACCGAGTTGGTCACGATGGCGATGAAGCCGGCCACTGCTGCGGGCACAGTGATCCCCGCGGACCACCCGCACCGGTTCCTCCGGAAGCGGAGGACGAGGCCGACCGCCACGGCGATGACGAGCACCAGAACCAGACCGCCGATGCCGTAGGTCAGGGACGACGACCATGTCCACAGGTCGTAGGGGACCGGAGAAACGCGAGTGATGCCGAAACTCGCCGGTGCGCCGCCGATCCCCAGGAGTGCCGACACCCCCAACAGCGGGAACAGCAACACCGTTGCTATACCGACCGCGAGGGAACTAGTCAGGTAGTAGATAGCTGCCGCACCCAAGACCGTCACGACGAGTCCCGGGATGATCAACAGACCGTAGGCCAGCGGCCGACCCTCCCGCCACCAATCCAACCCCACGGAGTTCACCAACCACGTGCCGCCGACCAGGATCGCGGCGCCCACGAGGGTGCCGGGATGCACCCCCGAGGTCCACACCCAGGTCAAGCCCTCGCGGACGGTGACCGAACCTGCGGAGTTCGTGGTGGTGTCAGATACCTGGGAGAGCGCGACCAGCAGGGCGCTCCCGACGACCGATCCGGCAGCTGCGGCAATGGCTTGCAGCCATGGGGCCCGCGATGTGCGCGCACTCCTGGCGAACAACGCGGTGGCCAACATGGCGACAAGCGTCACCAGCAGCGGTGCGCCTGCCGCCCACGTCGACCAGCCCAGTCCACCGTTGACGTCTGAGGACACGACCTGTCGCCAGCCGCCCAGCAGACCGGTGCCGGCTAGCCACTCGCCCAACCGAACCGGCGAACTGGTAGTGAGTCCAAGTGCCCCCAGGATCGCGGCGATCGCGATGCCGACAACCACAGCGACGGCCACAGCAACCACGCCAGTAACAAAGGCGTACAGAAGCCTTGGCCGGGCAGCGTCGGTCTGCGTCGGCGCAGTGGTTCTCGTCGCGGTGCTCATGATGATCCGGACCCCTCGAACGTCTGCCGTGCCGCCGGGAACGCGTCCGTCATCACGATGGCTTCGACCTTCGCGGGGACGGTGACGTTGGCCGGAATCCGCACGGTGGCGCCGGTGATGTTGCCGGCGGTGTCCGTGCTGATCGCGGTCTCGCTGTAGTAATCGACCGGCACGGGCGCGCCGGTTGTGGCGTCGACGAGGAGCACTGAGACGAAGTGGTCCTGCTTGCGGTAGCTGGTTCCGGGGGTCAGCGTCACGGGTACCGTCACCGACCCGTCGGAACCTCCACTGGGACGGCTGAGCCCTATGGTGCCCGTCTGCAGACCGGCGACCCGCTGCACTGCGGGAGACGACGCCGTACCTCCGAGGTAGGTGCCGGCCGCGGTGATGACACCCTGCGTGTCGCACATGCCAGTCACGGGCATCTTCGCACCGTAGCCCGGGATGTCCGCGCACACCGCCTCCGCGAGGAACTGCGCATCGGGTTCCACCTTGCCGCCCGGACCGAAGGTGCCGCGCAAGTCGAAGCGGCGCAGCGGAACCGGGCCGAAGGTGAACCACAGATTCACCTGGGAAGCATTCCAGGAGAAGGTTCCGCCACGCTCTCGGCCGAACATCGGGAACGCGAAGAGCGCGGCCGGATCGGCCACGATCTGGTTGGCGGCATCGCGTCTGGCGCCGACGAACCACAGCACGGTCGAATCGGCCTGGGTTCGAACGACACCACCGATCCAGTCATAGAAGTCGAAGCCGATCTGGTTGACGCTGGTCAACATCGGTGGCATCGGTACCGCCAACCTGGACAGCGATACTCCGGTTACCGCATTCGGACCGACGACCGGTCGCCACGGCACGCCGTCGGTGCTGGTGGCAACGGCGAAACCGCCGCGGAAGGCCTGGAGGTCGCCTGTCCCCAGATCGACATTTCCCAGACGCGGCCCGCTTGTGGTGGCTATCCCACTGACAGCGACCTTGAACGTGGTATCGGCGGGCAGCAGATCCTTCGGTCTGATGAAGATGTAGCGGCCGTCACCCGAGACGGAGACGGCTGCATCGATCTTCGGCGAGATGGACACCAACCTCGCAGGGTCCGGAGCGGGCACCATGCGGGCCGGTACGGTCTGGCCATCCTTGCGAACCACGAGTCGGCCCGTAAGGTAGCCAGCCGGACTGATCCTGACGGCTTGACCAGGAGGTACCAGCGCACCACCGGCGTCCACCCCGAACACGAACATCCCATTCGCCGGCAACTCCGCTTGTTGACCAACGCAGCGGCCGAAACCTGGCTCCCGCAAGCAGAAGTCGTACGGCACGCCCCAGATGGTTCCGTCCTGGCTGCCCAGATAGACGCCTTCCGTGCCCAGCGCAAGGGAACTGTTGAGCTGATGGCGGGTGGCAAGCTCGGGTGTTGTTGAGGTGGTGTCGAAGGCCCAACGCCTACTTCCGTCCTCAATGTTGATCGCGTAGAGATGGCCATTGGCCGAGCCGACGTAGACGATCGATCCCTTTCCGTCGGGGGTGCGACCAATCACCGGTGAACTTCTAATAGGGGCCCCAGTGTCATAGGCCCACTTGACCTGGCCGTCAGGCGTCAGCGAGTAGAGGACGCCGTCGGTGGAGCCGATGATGATCTGCTGAAGAGCGCCGCCGGGATCCTCTAGCAGTGCCGGTGATGAGTAGATGTGATCCCCGGTGGCGAACTTCCACTTGACCGAGCCGTCGCCGGAGTTCAGGGCGTACACGGTGCCATCGAAACTGCCCGCGTAGATCGTTCCGTTGGTGTCCAACGCCGGCGACGACGTGACGTATCCCAACGTGGTTCGTTTCCACTTCTGGCTGCCGTCCGGGTTGAGCGCGAAGAGGGTCTGATCCACCGATCCCCAGTAGGTGACCCCGGAGCCGTCCATCGCCGGTACCGTCCACACGGCGTTGGCGGCCTGGTGCGCCCACTTCTGGGTGCCGTTGGGGTTGATTGCGTACGCGGCGCCTCCGGTGTTGCCTTGGTAGATGGTGCCGTCGGGTCCGACGTTGGGGCTGCCTTCCCACCAGGACACGAGTTGGGCCCCCTTCACGGGGGGCAGGGTGGGTTTGAACTTCCACAGGACTTGCGGGTTCTCCGCACCCTGAGTTCCAGTACGAACGCGGTACAGAGTCTCGTCGCCGGAGCCCACGACCAGCGAGGAGCCGACGCCGGGTTCCGGCGCGAGCAGCGCTGGTGCTGTATCGATGATGCCGCCGGTGGTGAACTGCCACACCTTCTTCCCGGCGGAGGTCAGGCCGTAGAGGTTGTGATCGGCCGATCCGGCGTAGATGATCCCGTCCGAGCCGATGACCGGCGTGGCGAATATGCCGCGGCCGGTCTGGAAGGACCACGGTTGGGCACCGGAGACCTTGGCGGGCAACGGGGAACTGGCCGTATTGCGCAGATCGTGGCGCATCGTGGGCCAAGGGGCGCCCGGTTCGGTCCCTACCCGCTCCGCCGATCGGACCTGGGTGCCATGGCTGACCGCGGTGCCAGTCAGCACCGCGGCGGTGACCGTCAGGGTGGCCAGCCCTACGCCCAAGCCGACAACCTTGGTCGCCATAACTTGACGGTAGGGGTCACCGGTGTGGCTGGCAAGCGATTACCCCCGGCAGCCCAGGACTTCCGGGGGACACGGTCAGGCGTCGTTTTCGGAGTGCCCGGGTCACTGCTACGACTTCGCTGGCGCCACACTCACATCGCCGGGGTCACGGATTCCCAGATCGTCGTCCAGGGTGAGGTCGAGTCCCTGTTCAAGTTCCAGCTCGAGCTGCGGGTCGACGCCCAGCAGCCCGGCCTCCCACTTCTCCTCGATCCGACCCACACGCCAGACGATCAGAGCCAGCACCCAGGTGAGTACGAACACGCCGACGATGATGAAGCCGACGTTGTTCAGGTCCAGTCCGCCCACCCAGGCAAGGGGTCCGTCCGTGATGGCCAACTTGTCGGTGATGATCGACAGAACTTCGATGCTTCCGATCACCACCGCCACGAACACGCTCAGCACGGTCACCGTGATGTTGTAGTACACCTTGCGCACCGGCTTGGAGAAGGCCCAACCGTAGGCGAAGTTCATGAAGCAGCCGTCGATCGTGTCGAGCAGGCTCATGCCCGCGGCGAAGAGCACCGGCAAGGTCAGGATCGCGTACCAGGGAAGGGCGAAGGCGGCTGCGCCACCTGCTAGGACGAGCAGCCCCACCTCGGTGGCGGTGTCGAAGCCGAGACCGAAGAGCAACCCCACC
>CAYMPK010000163.1:0-6387 GCA_964392145.1 uncultured Actinomycetes bacterium
CCGCCGCCGCGAAGGCCGCCGCCGCGAAGGCCGCCGCCGCGAAGGCCGCCGCCGCCCGCGCCGCCGCTGCCAAGGCCGCCGCCGTGCGGGCCGGGAATGCCCGGCTGCGCAACAGTCGCGTATTCGTGGTCGGCGACTCGCTGACGGTCGGAGCTGAGCCCTACATCGTGAACGGCCTCGGATCCACGGTCGCCCATGTCTCGGTCAATGGTCGCGTCAGTCGTCCCACCGACGAAGGTGTCTCGCTGCTGTCATCCTCGAGTCCGTCGCGCATCTGGGTGGTGGCATTGGGCACCAACGATGAAGCCGACCCGGTGGCGACCCGACACTGGGTGGACACCGTCTGGGCGCGCGCCGCCAACACCCGAACGGTGATCGGGTGGCCCGGGGCCCGGCCCGGCAACTTGGGCGGGGTCATGGGGATCAACAAACGACTCGATGCCCGCTACTCCAACCTGTACGTCATCGACTGGGCCGCCCAGGTGGCTCGGAACCCACAGTGGCTCGGTGGCGATGGTGTCCACATGAACAGCACCGGCTACCGCTACCGCGGAGAAGCCATCGTGCGCGCCATCTGGGCCGTCGGCCGCCTGCCTTAGTGGCCGCTGACCCGCACAGCGCCACGCCCAGGTCAGGAGAAGTTGAGCGTCCCGCCGTTATCCGTCACAGTGGCCGGGGCCAGGCCCTCGGTCGCGGGACCCTGCTCCACAGCGCCGGTCTCCACGTTGAACTTGCTGCCGTGGCACGGGCATACCGCCGTCTTACCCTCAACGGCGTTGCACAGGCAGCCCTGATGGGGGCACACGGCGCTGTGGGCCACGAAGTTGCCCTTGGTCGGCTGGGCCACGACATAGGCGGTACTGCCGACGCTGACGATCGTGGCACCGCCCACCGGGACCTCCGCAGCCGATCCGGCACCGGCCCCACCGCTCGCTGCTGATGAGGCCGGGCTAGAGGCCTCCCCGCCTGCAGACGACGCACCGGCACTGCTCGTCGCTGCGCTGGCAGAACTCGTGCTCCCGGAACCGCTGGAACCGCAGGCGGCCAGCGCTAGCCCGGCGGCTCCCGCCACGCCCATTCCGAGCACCGCCCGTCGCTGCGGTGACGTTGCGTGCTCGCAGGAACCTTCACACTGGTGGGTCATCGTGCCTCCTCGGCCGTGATCGTTCTGACGGTTGGCTGTTCCGCTGACCTCATGAGCCTAGACCGAGAACATGCCGCACGCGAGCAACATCGTGGGTCATGGCATCGACGAGCTGCTCCGTGGAGGCGAATCGCTGTTGTTCCCGGACCCGGTCGACGAATTCGACGGCAACCTGATGGTCGTAGAGCCGCAGGGCTTCGTCGGTGATGGCATAGGCCTCCACCGTCTGCTCCTGACCGTCGAACGTGGGATTCGTGCCGATGCTGATGGCGGCCGGGAATGTCCGCCGCTGATCCCCATGCGGTGAATCCACCAACCGACCCGCATACACCCCCTCAGCCGGTATCGCGGCCAGTTCCGTTGGTTCCAGGTTGGCCGTGGGGAATCCCAATTCCGCCCCTCGCTGGTCACCTTGCACGACGACCCCCTCGACTCGGTGCGGCCGAGCGAGTCCGCGGGACGCCGCCGCCACGTCGCCGGCCGCTACCAGGCCGCGTATCTCCGTCGAACTCAACGGCAGATTGTCCCGCCCGATGAGTTCCTGAACCAGCAACGGCACCGGGTCGACTTGCAGACCTCGGTCGCGCCCGAGTTCACGTAGATCGGACACGTCGCCGGCGGCACGATGACCGAAGCGGAAGTTCTCCCCCACCACAACCTGCGAGGCGTTGAGAGCGTCTCCGAGTACGCCATGGACGAAGTCGGCGGGCGTCTGTCTGGAGAGCTCCTCGTCGAAAGTCATGACCAGCGCCGCGTCCACGCCCAGGCTTTCGATCAGTTCCAGTCGCTGGGCCAACACCGAGAGCCTGGTGGGCGCCGGACGCCGCCCGAGCACTTCCGCCGGATTCGGGTCGAACGTCAGCACCACCGACTCGACACCTGCCGAGGCCGCATCTTCAACAGCTTTTCGAATGAGCTTTCGGTGACCACGGTGGACCCCGTCGTACACGCCGATGGCCACAACGGGTCGGGTCGTCAACCCCTCCAGATCATTCAGGCCGTACCAACGCTTCACGTGGCACCAGCCTCGCTGTCTCCCGCGCCCTGCAGGTCGTGGGCATCAGACGGCGACACGAAGACGATCACGGGGGCAAGCATCCCATCCCTGACTTCAGTTAGCGCGACCACCTCGCCCGCCGAGCCGGTGACCAGCAGTCGCGCAGGAGGTTCGGGCGGCCGGGCAAGGGGTCGGTCGAACGGGGCGAGCGCACTGGCGTCGACAGCCCGGCCATGGGACAGGTCCACGGCCATGGCCGGTGATACCGCCACCATCGAGAACCACCTGCTGGCCGACGCTGCCAGCGGGATGACTTCCGGCGCCGCCTCGAAAGCCTGCAGGGGCGTGCACTCAACCACATCGATCGGGCCGAGTCGGGTCCGCCGCAGCGACCTGACATGACCACCCACGCCCAACATCTCGCCAAGATCGCGGGCCAGGGCCCGCACGTAGGTCCCCGATCCGCAGACGACTCGGACGTTGATGTCCCGATAGCCCATGCCGGACTCTTCCCCCGGGGGCGAGAAGGTCACGAGGTCGAAATCAGCGATGGTCACCGGGCGCTCAGGCAGTTCCACGTTCTCACCCCGACGGACACGCTCATGGGCCCGTCGCCCGTCCACCTTGATGGCGCTCACGGCACTGGGTCGCTGTGCGATCCTTCCCACGAATCGGGACATAGCCGCTTGCACCTCGATCTCCGATAGGCGCCCAGCGGACGTCCTCGCCGTCACCTCGCCCTGCTGATCGTCGGTGTGGGTGCTGACGCCCAACCGGACGTCGGCGAGGTACTCCTTGTCGCCACCGGAGATCATGCCGAGCAGTTTCGTCGCGCGTCCGACGCCCAACACCAGGGCCCCGGTGGCCAGCGGGTCCAGCGTCCCCGCGTGCCCGACCCTTCGCGTGCCCAGGGCCCGGCGGGCACGCGCCACCACGTCGTGGCTGGTGCACCCCGACGGCTTGTCGATGAAGACGAACCCCGTCGCGCCGCTGTCCCGCCGACGCCTGTTCGAGGTCACGACCGCGGCGCCTCGACAACACCCAGGGCCTGGTGCAGACCTCTCAACGTCGAGTCGAGGTCGACCCTTGAGGTGTAACCGGCCGCGGCGACGTGTCCGCCGCCTCCCAACGCGGTGCACATCCGGCCGACGTTGAACCCTCCCCGGCTGCGGGTGGAGACCTTCCACAGTCCCGCGTCGTCCTGCTTCACCACCGCGGCCACCTCGACGTCGCTGGTGGTTGCGAGTTCACCGACGATGCTCTCCGCCGCGTCGTAGGAGACCCCGAACCGCTCGCGTAGATCACGGTCGATGATCGCTATCAGGGCTCCGCGGCCCTCCAGCGCGGCAGGCGAATGCTCGGCGTTGACAAGAGCGACACCGGTCAGTCTCAGAACGGCCAGCGACTTGTCGGCGAAGAGATTGCCCGCGATGAGCCCCGGATCCGCCCCCAAATCGATCAGCCGGGCCCCCAGCGCGAGGGTGTGCGCATTCGTGCTCGGGAAGCGGAACGACCCGGTGTCTGAGGAGATGGCGGCGTAGATGCAGGTGGCGGCCGAGGTACTCCAATCGGCGCCCAATCGATCGATCAGCCCGGCCGTCAGCACCCCGGCCGCAGGTTCTGAGGCATCGACAACGCTCAACGGGGCGAAGTCGTCGTAGGAGGCATGGTGATCGATGGCCGCGAAGGTGCCCGCCGCCTGGGCGACCGGTGCCAACGTGCCCAGTCGGTCCAGCGATGAGCAGTCGATAGCGAGGGCGACGTCCGGCGGCGTCCCCACGTCCGATGGGGCTCGCACAAACTGTTGGCCGGGCAGCCAGCGCAGGCCGTCCGGCACTACGAAGGGATCAGATCCGAAGGACACGGCGACCTGGACGCCGCGACGATCCAACACGTCGGCGACGGCCAAAGTCGACCCCAAGGCGTCCGCGTCGGGACTGACGTGAGCCAGCAGCAGCACCGTCCTCGCCTGCTCGAGGGCCTCGACCAACTGCCGCCAGTGGGACTCCAGGCGCTGCGGATCCGCGGTGGATGGGTGCGCGCGCATGGGTCTAGAGATCCGGGTCTTCCGGACGCCGGTAGGGGTCCGGCTCACCGGCGAACTCGGCACCGGTGGTGTCGGCGGCAATTCGCTTATCGGATTCCCGGGCCGCGGCCAGTAGATCCTCGATCTGACGGGCGGTCTCGGGCACGGCGTCGGGCACGAAGGTCAGGGTCGGGGTGAACTTGATTCCGGTTCCCTTACCAACCTCTGTGCGCAACATCCCGGTCGCCGACGCAAGCGCAGCAGCGGAATCGGCCTGCTCGGTCTCGTCACCGAGAACGGTGTAGAACACGGTCGCCTCGCGCAAGTCACCGGTGACACGCACATCGGTGATTGTGACGAAGCCCAGCCGGGGGTCCTTCACCCGGAACTCGAGGGTCTCAGCCACGATCTCCTGGATGCGCTCGGCCAGTCGCCTGGCACGCGCCTCGCTCATGCCCGCTCCTTCTCCCGCATCTCGAACGTCTCGATGACGTCGTCGACCTTGATGTCGTTGAAGGACCCGAGACCGATACCGCACTCGAAACCTTCGCGGACCTCTGTCGCGTCGTCCTTGAAGCGTCGAAGGGACTCGATGGTCAAGTTGTCGGCGACCACGACCCCGTCGCGGATGATCCTCGCCTTGGAGTTGCGGCGAATCTCCCCGGAGCGCACCAGGCATCCGGCGATGTTGCCGAACTTGCTGGAGCGATACACCTCGCGGATCTCCGCGGTGCCCAGCTGGGACTCCTCGTACTCCGGCTTGAGCATGCCCTTGAGCGCCGCCTCGACGTCGTCGATGGCTTGGTAGATGATCGAGTAGTAGCGAACATCCACACCCTCGCGCTCAGCGAGTTCACGGGCCTTACCTTCGGGGCGAACGTTGAAGCCGATGATGACGGCATCCGAGGCGGCCGCCAGCATGACGTTCGTCTCGGTGATCGCGCCCACACCTCGGTCGATGATCCGCAGCGACACCTCATCACCCACATCGAGGGCCACCAAGGCGTCCTCGAGCGCTTCCACCGAGCCGGACACGTCGCCCTTGAGGATGAGATTGAGTTCCTCGACCTCTCCCCGCTCGACCTGCTTGAGGAAGTCCTCCAGCGTGCGACGGCCCCGCTGCTGGGCCAATTGCGCATTGCGCTCACGGGCTTGTCGGGTATTGGCGATCTGCCGGGCAACCCTGTCTTCTTCGACCACCAGGAAGGTGTCTCCAGCGCCTGGGACGCTGGTCAGGCCGAGCACCTGCACCGGACGTGACGGACCTGCCTCCTCGATGGTGTCGCCGTTCTCGTCGAGCATCGCGCGGACCCGGCCGTGGGCGTCACCGGCCACGATCGAATCGCCGGGATGAAGCGTGCCCCGTTGCACCAGCACCGTCGCGACCGGGCCCCGACCCTTGTCGAGGTGGGCTTCGATGGCAACCCCCTGGGCATCCTGGTCCGGGTTGGCCTGCAGGTCGAGGGCGGCGTCCGCCGTGAGCAGCACGGCATCGAGCAGTTCCGAGATCCCGATTCCCTGCTTGGCGGAGACATCGACGAAGATCGTCTCGCCGCCGTAGTCCTCGGCCACCAGGTTGTACTCGGTGAGCTGTCCGCGCACCTTCGCAGGATCGGCGCCTTCCTTGTCGATCTTGTTCACGGCGACCACGATCGGCACATCGGCTGCCTGGGCGTGGTTGAGTGCTTCGATCGTCTGCGGCTTCACGCCGTCGTCCGCGGCCACGACCAGAATCGCGATGTCGGTGACCTTCGCCCCGCGGGCGCGCATGGCGGTGAACGCCTCGTGACCCGGGGTGTCGATGAATGTGATGGGCCGTTCGTCGTCCTCGCCGGCGTGGGCGACGACCTGGTAGGCACCGATGTGCTGAGTGATTCCGCCGGCCTCACCGGAGATCACATTCGTGTTCCGAATGGCGTCCAGCAGGCGGGTCTTGCCGTGGTCGACGTGACCCATGACCGTCACAACCGGAGGCCGGGCGGCCAGATCCCCGGCGTCGCCGGAGTCCTCACCGAACTCGATATGGAACCGTTCGAGCAGCTCGCGGTCCTCGTCCTCCGGCGAAACCACCTGGATGTCGTAGTTCAGTTCCGCACCCAGCAACTGCAAGGTGTCGTCACCCACGGACTGGGTAGCGGTGACGACCTCACCGAGGGCGAACAGGGCGGCTACCAGCGATGCGGGATTGACATCGATCTTCTCGGCGAGATCGGTCAGCGA
>CAYMPK010000164.1:0-6352 GCA_964392145.1 uncultured Actinomycetes bacterium
CGGGCGATCACCTCTCGCGCCTCGAACGGCACGCGAACGTCGGCCGACGCGATGCCCCGAAGTTCCCGAGGGTCGTAGAGCGGGGGCCGGACGTGCGACAGCGCCGGGGGACCGCCCTTACGCCACCCCAGATGGGCGACGATCTCGCGACCTATCCGAAGTGCATCCGGCTCATCTGCGGCAAGGTAGTCGGCCAACCCGGAGGTGCGCGCGTGCATCTCCGCACCACCGAGGGTCTCCTCATCGGCATCCTCGTCGATGGCCATCTTCACCAGTGGCGGTCCGCCGAGGAAGACCTTGGCCGCCTCCCGTTGCATCACCACGTAGTCGCTCATCCCCGGGACGTAAGCACCGCCGGCGGTGCTGCTTCCGAAGACCAGGGTGATGGTGGGAATCCCGGCGGCGGACAGGCGGGTCAGATTCCGGAAACTCGCACCGCCCGGGACGAAGATGTCCGCCTGCTTGGGCAGGTCAGCGCCGCCCGATTCGGTCAGGTTTACCAGGGGCAGGCGGTTCTCCCGCGCGATGTCCATCGCCCTGAGCCCTTTGGTGACCGACGTCGGGCCTTGGCTCCCGCCCTTCACTGTGGGGTCATTGGCCACGATCATGCATTCGACGCCGCTCACCGTGCCGATGCCGGTGACGAGGCCGCCGCCCAGCGGGTCATCGGTGCCCCAGCCCGCCAACGTGCTCAATTCGAGGAAAGGACTCGCCCGATCGAGCAGCAGGTCGACGCGTTCCCGGGGGAGCAACTTCCCACGCGCCCGATGCCGCGCCAACGTGCGGGCATTCTTCGCGGCGTCATCGGACCCGCCACCACCCACCACTTTGGCCTGAAGGGCGGCGATCTCCGCCAGCGCCTCGGCCATCGATGAGTCATTGGCGACGAATGTCGGATCGGAGGTGTCGATGGAACTTCGGAGCGTTCTCCCCATGGAACTGACGTTAGCGTCAATATGACACTGGCGTCAAGAATCCCCCAGGGCGGGAGTGTCCCCCCCGGGTGGCGCAAACGGTCTACCCTCAGCATGTGCTCAGCGATGACGACATCGGCGGCAAGCTCGTCCTGCCGGAACGCAACGTCACCCCCGGCAAACAGTTCGCGCTGCGCGCCGCGATCGCACTGGCGTGCATCATCATCACGACGGCAGTCGTCTACTTCGGTCGCAATGGCTACCGGGACATCACCGAGACACCGCTCACCCTGCTCGACGCCTTGTACTACGCCACCGTCTCGCTCTCGACAACCGGCTACGGCGACATCACCCCGGTGACCGCAGACGCACGGGTGGCGAACATCCTCATCGTGACGCCCTTGCGACTGCTGTTCCTGATCGTCCTGGTCGGCACCACCATCGAGGTACTCACCCAACGAACGAGGGCCGAGAGCCGTGAGAAGTCCTGGAGGAAGAGAGTGCAACACCATTCAGTCGTCATCGGCTACGGCGTCAAAGGGCGCGCCGCGGTGTCCACCCTGCTGCAGGCGGGTGAGCGCGCGGATCGGATCGTCGTCGTCAGCCAGGACCGGCACGCTGTCGAGGAGGCCTCCCGACAAGGTGTGTTCTCCGTCTTCGGTGACGCCCGCCGCGAGGACGTGTTGAAGCAGGCGATGGTGGAGCGAGCTTCGAAGGTCATCGTCGCCACCGACGCTGATGACACGACCGTGCTGATCACCTTGTCGGTCCACCGATTGAACTCGGATGCCACCATCGTCGCCGCGGCCCGCGAGTCGAGCAACGCAGACCTCATCAGGGCTAGCGGCGCGACCTCCGTGGTACCGACAGCCGAGTCGGCCGGCCAGCTGATGGGGCTTGCGAGCGTCGCACCGGAGGCAGGCACGCTCATGGAGGACCTGCTGGACCCGGGTAAGGGCCTCGAGGTGACCCAACGCCCGGTCACCAGGGACGAGATCGGGATGGACATCGGAGCCCTGCGCTCACAGGGCCAGATCGTGCTCGCGGTCGTGCGAGATGGCCAGACGATCCGATTCGACGAGGGCGGCGTCAAGGTCTTCCAGCGCGGTGACCAGCTGATCGTCATCCGCAAGTGCCCGCCCGGAAGGATGCCCGCCGATTCGTGAGGCCAGGTGGCTGCTGACAAGATGTGACCCATGACCGGGTTCCCACCGCCAGCCGAATTCCCCACTGGGTCGCGCCCAGCCGAAGCTGAGGCCGGCGACATCGTCGTGGTATCCGAGAACGGGGACGACTCGGGTGATGGCACCGGTGGCGGTGCCGCCGAGGTGGCCGCCCTTGTGGAACAACCGGCCAAGGTCATGCGGATCGGCTCGATGATCAAGCAGTTGCTGGAGGAGGTCCGGTCCGCCCCGCTGGACGAGGCCTCTCGTCGCCGGCTCGCCGAGATCCATTCGCGCTCCATCGCCGAACTGGAGGATGGACTGGCTCCCGAACTCGTGGCCGAGTTGGAGCGGTTGTCATTGCC
The DNA here is from genome assembly GCA_964392145.1 of uncultured Actinomycetes bacterium. Classification (GTDB taxonomy): domain Bacteria; phylum Actinomycetota; class Actinomycetes; order S36-B12; family UBA10799; genus JACJWR01. The sequence goes on from CAYMPK010000164.1 coordinate 2,443, forward strand.
CTTCATCGATGAAGAGGTGCCCACGGACAGCGAGTTGCGCATCGCCCAGGCTCAACTCGTGGGTTGGCTGGAGGGGCTGTTCCACGGCATCCAGACGGCCCTATTCGCCCAACAGATGGCCGCCCGAGCACAGTTCGAACAGATGCGCCGCCAGGCAATCGAGTCGCCGGCCGAGGGTGGCGGTCCGGTCGGCGGAGCAGGCCACGGACAGTACCTCTGAGCGGACTCGGCATCGTCGAGCCGGGCGGGTCCCGGCGGACCGACTAGCCTTGGCCTCGTGATCGATCTCAAGGCCCTGCGCGGCGACCCAGAGGTGTTCCGGGCAAGTCAGGTGGCTCGCGGCGAGGATCCGGGAGTGGTTGACCTTGTGCTGGCGTCCGACCTCCGCCGGCGGGAGGCCCTCACCGAGTACGAGGCCCTGCGCGCCGAGCAGAAGGCGCTGGGGAAGCGAATCGGGCCGCTGCAGGGAGCGGTCAAGCGACCGGGCGCAACTGCCGAGGACCGCGCAGCGCTCGCGGAACTGCTCGAGGCGACATCGACCCTGTCCGACCGGGTCAAGGAGGCCGAGGCGGCCAGTCGTGAAGCCGAGACCGCCCTGGCCGAAGCAGCAGCATCGCTGTCCAACCTGGTGTCGAACGAGTCCCCGCGCGGCGGCGAGGAGGACTTCGAGGTGCTGGAACTCGTGGGCAGTCCGCGAGACTTCGGCGCCGAGGGGTTCCGGCCGCGCGACCATGTGGAACTGGGCACACTTTTGGGCGCGTTGGACGTCGAGCGGGCCGCCAAAGTCAGCGGTAGCCGGTTCTTCTACCTGACGGGACCAGGGGCCATGCTCGAGATCGCCCTGCTCAACCTGGCGATGAGGCAGGCGGTGGGTGAAGGATTCGTGCCGGTCATCCCACCGGCCTTGGTCAAACCGGCTGCCATGGCCGGCACCGGCTTCCTCGGTCAGGCCGCCGAGAACGTCTACCGGTTGGAAGCCGACGACATGTATCTGGTGGGTACAGCCGAGGTCCCGCTGGCCGCCCTGCACTCCGAGGAGATCCTCGATGCGGACCAATTGCCCCTGCGGTATGTGGGCTTCTCGCCGTGCTTCCGGCGGGAGGCCGGAACCTACGGCAAGGACACCCGGGGGATAATCCGGGTGCACCAGTTCGACAAGGTCGAGATGTTCTCGTTCTGCCAGCCGGATACCGCCGCCGCGGAACACGAGAGGTTGCTGGCCTGGGAGCGGAAGTTCATGGATGCACTGGAGATCCCGTACCGGGTGATCGATGTGGCAACCGGCGACCTCGGGGCCTCAGCGGCCCGCAAGTTCGACATCGAGGCGTGGATCCCCACCCAGGGTACGTATCGAGAGGTCACATCAACCTCCAACTGCACAGACTTCCAGGCCCGTCGGCTGAATATCCGAGTTCGGGACTCGGATGGTCGTCCCGGCCCGCTCGCCACCCTCAACGGAACCCTCTGCGCCATGCCGCGCATCATCGTCGCCATCCTGGAGAACCACCAGCAGGCGGACGGCTCGGTCGTGCTACCCGAAGCGCTGCGACCGCTGATGGGCGTCGACGTCATCCCACACGCATGACCGTCGATACCCTCCTCGCCACCGATCTGGATGGCACACTCCTCAGGTCAGACGGTTCGGTCTCGACGCGCACCCGGCGGGCCATCTCCGACCTCATTGCCAACCCCGCGACTGAGATCGTCTTCGTGACCGGGCGCCCGCCCATGTTCCTCTCTGGATTCGCGGAGATGACAGGGCACCGAGGTACCGTCATCGCCGCGAATGGCGCCCTCGTACTTGGGCTGGAGGACCTCGCGCCGGACATCATCCACGCCATCCCGCCGGATACCGTCACTGAAGTGATCTCCCGGGTCGCACGGGCCACCGAAGGTGCCGAACTACGCACCATGCTCGCGCACCCGTCACGTGGTTTCGACCGGCTCATCTCCACACCTGAGGACATCAGCGGGGAGCAGCACGCCGAGGAAGTTGCCGCTCGGCAGGCGGCCGGCTGGTCGGTGGCGAAGATGGTTGCCCTGGCAGACCACACCGAGCACGGCTCGGACAGCTACCTGGACCTGCTCGGTCGGCAACTGTCCTCGCTCGTCGAGATCACCCACTCCAGCCGGAACTCACCGTTGGTCGAGATCGGCCCGCTGGGGGTCGACAAGGGCACCACCCTGGCTGACTTCGCCCGCGGCCTCGGACTCGGTGCAGACCGGGTGTACGCAGTGGGGGACATGCCCAACGACCTACCGATGCTGCGCTGGGCAGGACATCCCTTCGTCGTCGAGAACGCCCACGAACGTGTCCGATCCTCGGGGTGGGGACGGCTGCCCCGGAACGATGATGACGGCGTCGCGGTGCTCATCGAGCAGGTGCTGAAGGATCACCCTGGGTAGCGCCTTGTGGACTTTCTGCAATCTTGACCAAATGCTGAACCTTTTCCTGTGGCGGATCCCAACCAGCGTGTAATTCGGTCTGCGGGGGCCTTTGGGGCGCAGAAAGTGATCCGGACCTCTCCCTTTACGGAAACCTATGAGTCAGGGTGACCTTCCTCACGCTAGCGGCACTTTTTGACCTCGATTCGCTAGGTACGTTCGATGAGTCGTTGAACAGGCAGCCACTTAGTACCTGCTGCTGGCGACCTGCCGAGTCACCGGACGGCGCACCCCCGATGGGTCCGAACGGAAGGTGTACCGCGGGCCCGAGGACGTGAACGCGGGCCGCCGGACGGACTACGAGTCCCGGTCCGGTCTCAGACCCCGAACCCGGGTCGTGCGGGAGGCAGTCCTGAGGAGGAATCGTTTAATGCGTGCTCTCACGCGTCTGACCATCCCCGTCGCAGCAGCCGCTGCCGGCGCATCCCTACTCATGGCGACTCCCGCGAGTGCCGCCCCCGCCGTGACCCCTGCCGCCAACTCGGCGGCCATTGCCCCCAGCAAGCCGCTTACTCTCGCCCAGCAGGCATCCGCCGCTCGGGCCAAGGCCAACAAGGCCAAGAAGGTGCGCGATGATCGTGCCCGCCTCGCGGCCAAGGTGAAGAAGCAGTACCTTTCGCTGGTCGCTGCACGCACCGCGGCGGTCAACAAGTTCAAGCGGGCGTCGATCGCCGACAAGACATCGCGCGACAAGCTGATCCAAGAGGTCCGCTACATCACGGGCCTGTCCGACAAGGCACGGGACACCTACGTACACGTCGCCGCGTCGTACCAGCGCTCGGCGACCGCGTACTCCAACTTCGAGAATGCTGCGCGCAAGCTCGAGGCCCAAGTTCGCGCAGCCAACGAGAAGGCGAACTACGTCAAGAACACCCGCGCCCGTGTGGTCCAGGCGGCGTTGAGCCGCGTCGGGGCGGCATATGTCGCCGGTGGCGAAGGCCCCTGGGCCTTCGACTGCTCCGGCCTGACGATGTGGTCGTATGCGCAGGTCGGCATCGAGATCCCGCACTACTCGGGTGCCCAGATGGTGACCCCGCGCGCAATCCCGGTCGCCCTCGATCAGATGATCCCCGGTGACCTCATGTACTTCGGCTCCGGCGGCTCCCGCCACGCTGCCATGTACATCGGCAACGGTCAGATCGTCGAGGCCAACAACCCGAGCACGGGTGTCCGCATCGACCCGGCGTTCGCCAGCTGGAACATGTACGACTACGCCGGCTCGACCCGCCTGATCTACTAGTCAGCGCAGATCTTCCCCGACGCGAACTGCGTTTGGCGAGGCCGCGGGCGGATACCTGTAACCAGGTGTCGCCCGCGGCTTTGTCATTTCTGGTTTGTCATTTCTGGCCTCCGTGGGCGAAGGAGACCGCCTGTTCCTCCTCCGGGGAGAAGGCATCGGGACCGTCACCGGTTGCGCGACCGGCCTCGACACCCTTGAGGTACGTCCTGGATTCACCGCGGGCGT
>CAYMPK010000165.1:0-6336 GCA_964392145.1 uncultured Actinomycetes bacterium
CGGACACACAGACGTCGGCAGCGCAAGAAGAACGCCTGCCCCGACCGTGCCACCGACGGCTGCGACGCTGGTGACGTCCCACCGGACTGCGGGCAGCTCAGTACCAACCCAGGAGCCGCCATACCCGCCGGTCAAGTAGCCACGTATCTCGCCCGTGGTTCCGCCGCAGGCGGCGAGAATGTCCGCCACCGGCGTACCGGTGGGCACTTCGATGACACCCGGGTTGACGACTGCACCGCTGACCGTCACCAGGGTCGTGCCCGGAGCCTGCGGCACCCCGGTCGATGCGAACGCTTCCGGGCCATTTCGGGCAATGAGCGCGAGATTCGCATACGTCTCGACGTTGGACACCATCGACGGCCGCCCACCGACCCCAGACTCGAAAGGCTTCACCAGGGTCGGCAACGCCCGGCCCGAATCGATCCCGGCGACCACCGCGCTCTCCTCGCTGGCCACATACCTGTCGGGAAGAAGTCGCAGGGTCACCTCCACGCCGTCATTCAGCGGCCGCTCGGCCAAGGCACGGGCAACCGGCTCGGCCACCGAACTGCCTTCGTGCAGCGCGATGTACGCCTGGTCGGCCCCCACGATCCTGGCCGCATGCACCACACCGTCGACCACCAGATGGGGGCTGCGATGAAGCAGCACGGCATCCTTCGAACTCGCCGGCTCCCCTTCCATCCCGTTGGCGACCACGGTGGGCCGAGTCCGCCATCCAGACGTGTTCTCCAAAACGGCGGCCATCTTGGCGGCCGTCGGGAACCAGGCCCCGCCGCGGCCCCGCAACCCGCTATCTCGTACCTGCGCCAGGGCCTTCTGGGGTGCAGTGACCGGCAGCGGACCGAATCCCTCGACGTGCCCCTGAAACCCTCCGGCGGCCGGGTGCAGTACCCGCATCGCTGGCGTCCCGGTGGTGATCGTCATGCCCGAACCTCCGTCAGACTGCTTGTGCGCATGGCCAGGACCGCGATGACTGCGATCCCGGAGGTGGCGACGATCGCCAGCGACAGCGCCTTATCCGTACCTGCACCGAGGGCGTGCACGACCGCGAGCGCCCAGCAGCCGTAGGCGCTGAGATGGACCCCGCGCCACAGCCTTTCGGGGATACGCATCCGCAGAACACTCGTGACGATCACCGCGATCAACAGGTCTGTGGCGAGCGCGGCGAGTCCGATCCAGAACGGCTTGTAGGCCGAACCGAAGGGCACCACCGCATCCCAGATTGACACGGGCGCGTATCCATCCAGGACTGTGGTGCCGATGTGCAGCGCGAGGAAGACGACGGCCAGCAGCGACAGCCGCCGGTGCAGTCCGGAAGTGAGGAGACGGGGGAAACGCCGACCTCCCCAGCCCCCCGCGTAGGCCACGCCGAAGACGACGACGGCCGAAAGCAGCAACAGAGAGACCAGGCCCGTGGAACGGGTCGCGAGCCACAATGAGTTCATGACGATCCGCTGTTGCTGTGCGGCGCAGCGAATTGAGGAACGGGGACAGAGTTCGGGTAGGTCGAGGTGCTGTCACCGGTGCTGCTGTCATCGGTTGCGCTGGGGCTATCCTCCTGCGGCACCACTGCGCTGTGGGATGTCGGCGTCGAGGTTGCGGTGACGGCGCCCGGCAGCATCATGATGGCGAAACCGGCGGTCGCCCCGACCGCGACAGTCGCAACCGCCGTGGTCGCTCGGTTGAGATTGCGGACCGCCTTGTCGCGTTCGCGCGGCGTCCAATTGCGGGGGCGCATGTGGGATCTCCTTGTTGGGTAGTCCCATGTTCGGCGCGCAACTCCTTGCCGCACAAGGCCATGCACCTGGGAGTTTCCTTCGAGGAAGGTAAAGATCCGATCGCCCTGCTGCTGCAGAACTAGCCGCGCTGATGGCCGTACACCAGCAGATGTACGTGGTAGTAGTCCGCGCATTCAGAGGCGCCCAACGAGGGGTTCACCCCGGCCTAGCCGCAACGCAAACACGAGGCAGCCAACGGGACAGGTCCGACCTGACCGTGGCGTCCGCAATCCCGTCATAGGGAGTCGGCTCGGCATTGGCGACCACCAGCGCGGCACCGGAGGCAACCGCGACATCGCACAGACCGGCGGCCGGTTGCACCGTGAGACTGCTGCCCACGACGAGGAAGACGTCGGCCGAACGAGCGGCTGCCACAGCCGCGGCGACCACTGAGGGGTCCAACTGTTGTCCGAAACTGATCGTGTTGGACTTCAGGATCCCGCCGCATCGTCGACATGCGGGATCGTCTTCGCCGTTGCCAACCCGTTCCAGCGCAACAGTCATGTCGGTGATATCGCCGCAACCCAGGCAGACAACCTCTCGCAGGGTGCCGTGCAACTCGACCACCAGGTCTGCCGGGAGCCCTGCCTGAACGTGCAGACCGTCGATGTTCTGTGTGAGTACGGCCGTCAGCACTCCGGCCTGAGCCCATTGGACGAGTGCGCGGTGACCCTCATTCGGTTGGGCCCGCCACGCCGGGTGCTCAGCCCGCGAAAGCCAGGCCTGCCGCCTGATCGATGGGTCCGCGACGTAGGAATCGAAGTCGAACAACTTCGCCTTGCCGGGGTCACGTGTCCAGAGCCCGTTCGGGCCGCGGAAGTCCGGGATACCCGAACCGGTGCTCAGGCCGGCACCGCTGAGGACCACGATGCGCTGGGCCTGCGCCAACAACGAAGCGGCGACTTGCTCCGCCTGCTGGGCGGCGGCGCTTACCTCGTCGGTCCTCTCGGAGCGGCCCGGATCCTCCGATCCTGCGGGATTCGAGGGATTCGGCACGGCTCCAGGCTAATGCGCGAGGCCAGCCTGGGCACGCCGGGAAATTCGGGAAATTACAGGTATGTAACTACCGCTGTCAGGGCATACAGAGAACGACCAAGCCGCAAGCACGGGGTAGGGCACCCGCCCGCCCAACGACCCGAGAGGATCCACGATGTCGAAACATGCAGTTGTCACAGGTGCCGCGATCGCGACCGGCGTTGCACTCTTCCTGGCGCCGGCGTCGGCGATGGCAGCGCCGCCCTCCCCGACCGTCATCCGCACCGTGGGCCCGGGAAGCTCCGTCGGTGCCATCTCCACGCCGACCGCCACCGTCGTGAACCACCCCCCGTACGGGAAGGTGTACCAGCTGAGAGGGACCATCAGCGGTAGCAAGACGGGCGACTGGGTGCGCGTGCTGGATGCCAACAACCAGCGCGTCCCCGGATTCAAGGCCTTCCAACTGTCGAATCCGATCAGCACGTACACCGTGTACTTCACGCCCGGTTCGATGGGCGGCAACTACAAGGTGCAGATCGGCAACCAGACCTCAGGAGGGGTCTACCTGCAGCCGTTGACGTCAGCCAACTCGGCCGCCGTGCAGTTACCTGGGGGTGGCGCCTGAGTTTCGTGTTGGGCGCACGTCAGACCCTATGACTGACGCCCGCCAACGACTCCCGCGAGAGCTGTCAACGCTTTCGCGGGAGTTGGGCTGCCACCAGGCCCGCGATGACGGAGTAGCCCGCGGTGTGGGGGTGGATGTCGTGGCGGGTGCAGTACCACGTCAGCTGACACACCTTGGCGACTGGCTTGGGAATGAGCCCCCACGGTGCGAGGTACTGCTTGGCCGACATCGGGCCATAGGCTCCGGTCGCCGCAGTGACATCGACGAATCGGGCACCGCCTGAGGCGTAGGCGGACTTCAACGCCGGGTTGATGAAGGTCTTGAAACCGACCAGCGACAGATTCGCCAACGCCCGGCCCGATGCACCCCCGGGGTTGACCCACTGACCCAGGATGACGTCGGGGTACGTGGTCCCAACGATCAAGACCCCCGGCCCGGCGGCCGCCCGCAACTGCTTGGTGATGCGAGTGACGTCCTTCTTGATCCTTGCCGTGGCAGCCGCGATGCACGGGATCGGGTTGGCCGACTTCGCACAGGCCGTGACGTCATTGCCGCCGATGGAAACGGTGATCAGGCCGACATGGCCTCGATGGGCCTGGATGAACGCTGTGGCAGCCACCATCTGTGTGGTGGTCGGGTACGGATGGAAGTCAGGAACGTCAAAGGGCCGGCTGGGATCCCTCTTGCAGCCGACCTGACCGAGCAACGACTCAGTGGTCGCGCCGCCACAACCAAACTGGGCGACCTTGAAGTTGTAGCCGCGGGTGCGGGCCAGCGGCACAGTCTGGTAGACGAATCCGTACTTGCCTGTGGTGAACGTGGGCTGGTAGCCGACCGCGTAGGAGTCGCCCAGGGATACGTACCACTGCTGCACAGGGCGCAGGTCGCCCCTCGGTGACGAGACCGGGGTAGACGGCGAGCCCGCCTGTGCTGCTCCAGCGGCGGGCAGGACGAGCAGGCCGACAGCTGCAACGATCGCGAGGTAACGACCGAGAACCGAACTACGGGTCATCTTCAACATGACGGCGATAGTAATGCGCGCCACGCCACCCTGCACGGGTGGCGCGTACCTCACGGCAGCAGGACACCGGGATTCATGATGCCCGCAGGGTCGAGGGCTGTGCGGGCGCCGGCCAATGCCGCCCCGAACATGTCCGCGCGCTCGCGGCGGTACCAGGGCATATGGTCACGGCCGACCGCGTGGTGGTGCGTGATCGTCCCGCCAGCGTCGATGATGGCGTCGCTGGCCGCCTGCTTGATGTCCCACCACTGCCGATCCAGATCCGGACCTCGGCCTTTCGCAAGAACGGTGAAGTAGGGCGCGACCCCGTCGGCGTAGACGTGGGTGAAGCGACACGAGACGCTGCAGGGGGCGAGCCCCGCCTCAGCTAGCGCCTGCCTGACGGCCCCAGTGACTTTCGCGTGCAGTGTCTCGAACCGATCCCAAGTGACGGCCGTCTCAAAGGTCTCCGAGATGATCCCGTACCCCAGGAGTTCGTCTCTCAAGTGAGGCATGCGGATGAAGGAGCTTCGCCATGCCTGGGCAGCATCCGATCCGCGGGCCGCCTCGGGTGCGGGCGGATCCACGTCCACGGTGCCGCCGTGATCACGGCAGCACTCCGATGCGCGGTCAAGCTGCGGTCGCACATCATGATCCGCTGATTCGAAACCAAGGACCAGGACATCGACCGTGCCGTCGGCAACCAGCGAGTTCATGGCCTCGACGCGGTCCAACAACCGCAGATTCGCCGGATGGAGCCCGGACTGAGCGATGCTCCGCACCGCTCCGACCGCGTCTGCGAAGGATCGGAAGCGTACGACTGCCCCGGCACGGAAGGTAGGTCGCCGCTGCAACCGGATCCAACTCTCGGTGATGACCCCGAGCGCGCCCTCGGAACCGATCACGAGCCGGTTGGGGTCGGGCCCGGCGCCGGACGATGGAAGCCGACGCGTTTCCAAGGCACCCGCCGGGGTCACCATCCGCACCGACTCGACGAAATCGTCGATGTGGGTGTGCAGGGTCGCGTAGTGACCACCGGCGCGAGTGGCGATCCACCCGCCGAGCGAAGAGTGCTGATAGCTCTGCGGGTAGTGACGAAGGACCAGACTCGACCCGGCCAGTTGTTCGGCGAGCGAGGGCCCCAAGACACCGGCCTGCACTCGAGCGGTGAGCGAAACAGGGTCGACCTCCACCACTCGGTCCATTCTCTGCAGATCCAGCGAGATGACCGCGGCAAACGCCTCGTCGACTGCCGGAGTGACACCGCCCACGACCGACGAGCCACCGCCATAGGGGACCACGGCGACCCCGACGTCACTGGCCCAGTCCAACGTCGCTGTGACATCCCTTTCAGTCGCCGGATAGGCCACGAGATCGGGCGCATGCTCGATCTGTCCGCGGCGGGCTCGGGCCAGGTCCGGGAATGACTTCCCACTGGCGTGGGCCAGGCGGTCCTCACGATGTTCGGAGAAGATCGCTGCAAGCGCTTCCGGAACGGCTACCCGGGGTGCCGACAAGATGATGTCGCGCCCCGATACGGGCGGCACCGGTGATTCGAGGACGTCGAACCTGTGGCGGGCAAGCATCCCGACGAGTGACCGCTCCTCGGCGGTCACTCCCTCGGTCGGCGTACCCCAACCCCAGAACTTGTTCAGCCGCGGTTGAAAAGCCACGTCGATACCCTAGTCGCCCTCGCCGCAGGACGCTCGCCGAAAGCGGCTGTGTGGCCTTAGGGGGCCAACAGCACTACCGCGCCGGTGTCGGAGGAGCGCTGCGCAGCTTCGATGATCCGAAGTCCCGCTATCGCATCTGCCGGGTCCACGGGTACAGGACCCTGACCGTGAAGGGCCGACGACCACTCGCGGTAGAAGGCCGGGTAGTCGCCCGGGAGCGTCGGGATCGCTTCGGGTGCCGCCGATCCCGAGAGGATCCCAGTCCGACTCTCCGGTTCGGTGCCC
>CAYMPK010000166.1:0-5782 GCA_964392145.1 uncultured Actinomycetes bacterium
CACTACGCAGACCCAAGGTCGATTGTGGACGGCGACTTCTGTCAACCCCAGGGCTCCGGCCAGGGCTACTTGAGCCGGTCCGAACATCACGCCATCTCGAAAAACCACCTCACCACGGCGCAGATCTGACCCCTGATCCCGAATGTCGCGGCCGGCAGGCACCGACCGCTCGACGCGAACGATTTCTGTTGCACCGTCCGTCCACTCCACGCGCACAACAGCGTCCGCACCGGCAGGCACTGGCGCTCCAGTCATTATTCGCGCTACAGACCCTTGAGACAACGCCGCGACGGGTTGGGGCCTGGCTGTCGCTGCTAGGTCGTCCTCCACTGGTAGTGATACGGGTGCATGTGCGACATCCGAAGCCCTCACTGCGTACCCGTCCATGGCCGCATTGTCGAAACGTGGCAGATCGAAAGGAGCAACTACCTCTGCACCAATCACGCAACCGAGAGCATCCAGGATTGCCACGGGGTGCACACCAAGAGGGGTGATCAGTGCAAGCACCCGCTCAAGGTGTTGGGCCACACTGACTCGGTCCGAGTTCGCAGTCTCATTCATACTCGCTCACGTCGCAAGTATCGTGGCTGCCACAAAGCAGACGGAAACGACTGTCTCGCCGGCTCCGATCGCGGCCGGGCGCAGTCCAGGCTTCATGAGCACGGCTCGCATCGCCGCAGGCACGAAAGCCACCAGCCACCAGGGCGAAATGACGGCAAACACGAGCAGGGAAGCCAGCTGATACACGACAGACAGACGCCGGAAACCGGTGTCGTTGGCCTTGCGCAGCAACGACTTCACATGCAGGACCGAGCCGAAGAGAAACACGTCGGTGGCCGCAGTGACCACCCAGAGACTTGTTGCGGTTGGCAGTCCGTGCAGGTCCGAGGTCACTGCCCACACCAGCGGGACGGCCAGGCCCGCCAGCACTACCAGGACGCCGTCGTTGCCCAGATCTCGCTCGGAGCGTCGAACGGTGATCAGCAGGGAGACGATCCACAGCCCTGCTACAACCGGCGCCACGAGCACCAGCCACGGGCGTGCCACTAGCAACGGACAGGCGAGGAGGACGAGTCCCACAGCCCAGGGCATGGCCCGTGACATCTCCCGGCGCGCCAACCTCGTCCAGGAACCGCGACGGAGTCTGACGGCGACGGCCCGACCGGCGAAATAGCCCACCGGATAGGCGATGATCCACGTCAGCGCGAAGAGCGCCCCCGTCCACGTCAACCCCGCGACTGCGAAACCAGAGCTCAAAGGTACGACGAGGAACGCCCACGCTCCGTGCTGAGGCGGGATGTAGGAGGTCCAGCCTCGTCGACGACCAGGGCGACGAGACGCGTCTGTTGCCGCGGGCACCGACCGCATGTCAGCCAATTCTTTCCCACCCGCGACGGTCGTGAGCTCGGTTGCCAGGGTCGTGAGGGCCACGGGAGCGGTACACAACGTAAGGTCGGAAGACATACCCCAGCGGTGCACTGAAAGCATGCACAAGGCGCGTGAAGGGCCAAATCATGAACAGCGCCAGCCCCGCCAGCGCATGCAACCTGAACGACAAAGGCGCGGAGGCCATCAATTCAGGCTTTGGATTGAAGTAGAAGAGCGACCGGAACCACTCAGAAACCCCAAGCCGATAGTTGTAGTCTCCGCCGAAAACTCCAGCACCCACCATCGTGGCGAAGATCCCTAGACAGATGGCCGTCACAAGGAACACATACATGAACTTGTCGTTTTCAGTTGTTGCAGCGAATACGGGACCGACCGTACGGCGACGGTAGATGAGCAAGACAATGCCCACCAATGTGCAGGCGCCCGCGACAGCGCCAAGTCCGACTGCCATGACGTGGTATGCCGTCTCGCTGAGGCCCAAAGCATTCGTCCACTGCTCAGGGATGATCAACCCAATGACGTGACCCATAACAACCGCGAGAATGCCGATGTGGAACAGCGGGCTGGCGATGCGGATTAGTTTGCGTTCGTATAGCTGACTCGAGCGGGTGGTCCAACCAAACTTGTCGTACCGGTAGCGCCATATGGTGCCGACAACGAACACGGCAATCGTGACGTAGGGCAGGACCACCCAGAGCAGGACGTCGGCGGCACTCATCGGCGGGCTCCCAACTGAACGAGGACAGGGCCGCTCCCAAACGGCTCAAGACCGACTGCCTCAACAGGTGGTCCGGAACTGGCAAGGGATGTCATCCGCTCGGCGATCTCAGGGGTGATTTCAGGCAACGTCGCGAGCACGGCGTCAAGCACATACACATAGGTCGACCCCAGAACAGCGAGCGCTTCGCGCAGAAGTCCAATTGGTGCAGCATGTTCGACCAGGAGGGCATCACCGGTGAGCCGGTCTCCCAATGCCGCGAACTCCAGCACCACGGCTAAGTGATCGGCCAGCTCCTCAGTGCCCAGGTCGAAACCGGCGTCAAGGTATGCCTGTTTGAACCGTAGGATGCCGATCCCTCGGTTGCGCGTGTCGCCATCGGTCCAGTAGCTGAGGTACGGGCAGGCTTTGCGCTTCATGTCGAACACTTCGACGTAGTGCCGTTGCATTGTCAGCGATGGCGCTTCTTCCAAGGTTGAGATGAAAGACTGCAGTGGTCGCCTGACTGAGTCTGGTAGCTCGGCTACCGTCCTCGCGATGTCCGGAAGCCGCGCCATCAACTTGTCGTCGGGGTACCAGAGAAGCCAGGCAGCGGCCAACCTTGCGGCCGCTCGCTGATCGGTCGTCAGGGCACTACGTGAGCCCAAACTCGTTCCATCCCTATTGGGCATCCTCAGCTCCTTCCGGGGTGGGACGGACGGTCGGGAAGCCCAGAGGCACCGCGCCGTCCCAGTTGAGGAGGTTGACCCGGGCTGCGGAATCCTCGGTGGGCACGAAACTCTCCGCTGACTGTCGCGCCTTGAGGGCGTGGAAGTTCTCAACCGCCACGGGAACCGGCCGTCCGGACGCCTCTCCGAATGGGCCAGAGTTGTATTGGCCAGCGCCCCCCTCCACATCCAAGGAGCACGCCAGTTCCTCCAATTCACGCCCCACCTCCGCGTGGGCGGTCGGGATTACGTACCGTTCCTCATACTTCGCTATGGCCAGTAGCCGATACATCTCGTAGATGGACTCCTCCGTCATCCCGACAGCCGCCGGCACCTCGGGTCTGACCTGCCTGCCGAGATTGACGTCACGCATGTAGGCGCGCATCGCCGCCAGCGTGTCGAGGGAGCGCAACACGGGCAAGGGATCGCCAGCCGTGAACAGCTCCGCCAAGTACTCCACGGGGATCCGGAGCGAGCGCAGCGCACCGAAAAGGTTGTCCGCGTCCTCCGCGTCGTGGCCGGTCTCTCGAAGAGCATCAACAACTGGTGACAGTGGCGGCACGTACCAGACCATCGGCATGGTGCGGTACTCAGGATGCAGCGGCAACGCGACTTTGTAGACCTTGGCCAGTTTGTATACCGGGGAGTTCTGGGCGGCTTCAAGCCAGTCCGCCGGAATCCCGTCGCGGGCCGCCTGCTCCTGGACTTCCGGATCGTGCGGATCGAGGATCAGATCAAGTTGGGCCTGATAGAGGTCCTGCGGATTCTCAGTCGCCGCAGCCTCGGCAACCCGGTCGGCATCGTAAAGGAAAAGCCCGAGGTACCGCAGTCTGCCGACGCACGTCTCTGAGCAGACAGTGGGAAGGCCCACCTCCAGACGTGGGTAGCACAGCGTGCACTTCTCGGCCTTACCTGTGCGGTGATTGAAGTAGACCTTCTTGTAGGGGCAACCCGTGATACACATTCGCCAGCCGCGGCACGAGTCTTGGTCCACCAGGACGATACCGTCCTCGCTGCGCTTGTACATCGCCCCCGATGGGCAGGCCGCGACACATGCCGGGTTGAGACAGTGTTCGCAGATGCGCGGCAGGTAGAACATGAACGCCTGCTCGAACTCCATCTTGACCCGGTCGGTCACGTGGTCGCGGATTTTGACCAGGACGGGGTCGGCTGGGGCAAGTTCCGGACCGCCGGCGAGGTCATCGTCCCAGTTGGCGGACCAGGAGATCTTCATCGGTTTGCCCGAGATCAACGACTTCGGCTGGGCGACCGGTGTGTGGTCACCCAACGGAGCCGAGATCAGCATGTCGTAGTCGTAGGTCCACGGCTCGTAGTAGTCCGAGAGTTCCGGGAGCCTTGGGTTATTGAAGATCCGGATCAGACGCTTGAAGCGACCACCTGAGCGCAGGGTGAGTTTGCCTCGCTTGGTGCGGATCCACCCGCCCTGCCACTTCTCCTGGTCCTGATAGGTGCGGGGATACCCCTGACCGGGCCTTGTCTCGACGTTGTTGAACCAGGCGTATTCCATACCTGCGCGGTTAGTCCACGCCTGCTTGCAGGTCACCGAACAGGTGTGGCACCCGATGCACTTGTCGAGGTTCATCACCATGCCGACTTGGGCCATGACTCTCATCAGTACTCGACCTCCTGGGAGCGGCGCCGGATGACGGTGACCTCATCGCGCTGGTTTCCCGTGGGTCCGAGGTAGTTGAACGCGAAGGACAACTGCGCGTAGCCGCCGATGATGTGCGTGGGTTTGATCATCAACCGCGTGAGCGAGTTGTGGATGCCGCCACGGAGCCCGGAGGTCTCGGTCCGTGGGACGTCCACCGTTCGGTCCTTCGCGTGATACATGTAGACGGTTCCCTCGGGCATCCGGTGCGACACGATCGACCTGGCCACCACCACGCCGTTGCGGTTGTACGCCTCGATCCACTCGTTGTCTTTGACGCCGATCTTGTCGGCGTCCTGCGGGCTCATCCAGATTTCAGGCCCGCCGCGTGACAGCGAGAGCATGAACAGGTTGTCTTGGTACTCGGAGTGGATGGACCACTTGGAGTGGGGCGTTAAGTAGCGGACAGTCACCTCGGCGCCAACGCCGCTGGTCTGATCACCGAAGATGCGATGCATGTTCAACGGCGGCCGAAACGTAGGCAGATTCTCCCCGATTTCGGAAATCCAGTCGTGGTCGAGGAAGAAGTGCTGCCGTCCGGTCAGCGTGTGCCAGGGCTTGAGCCGTTCAACATTGATGGCGAAGGCCGTGTAACGCCGACCGCCGTGTTCACTGCCGGACCACTCCGGACTGGTGATCACCGGCACAGGGCGGGCTTGGGTGTCGGCGAACCGGATGCGTTTGCCCTCATCGTCGAGGGCAAGATCAGCCATATTTGTCCCTGTGCGCTTCTCCACGTTGCGGAAGCCTTCAACTGCTACTCGCCCGTTGGTGGTGCCTGACAGGGCCAGGATGGTTTCACAGGCGTGCACAGCGGTGACAAGGGCTGGCCGGCCGGCGGCCGGACCGTCGGGGATGACACCGTTGATGCGGGCTAGCGCCTCAACCTCGGGAGTCGGGTTGACCGCAACCCCTTTGGTCAGGGTGCCGAGCTTTTCCATCAGCGGGCCGAGTGCGGACATCTTGGCGCCGAGTGCGGTGTAGTCGCGCTCGACGACGACGAATTTCGGTGCCGTCTTGCCGGGGATCAGGTCGACTTCCCCAGTGCGCCAGTCGCGCACGACGCCGCCAGGCACGGCGAGTTCGTCTGGTGTGTCGTGTATGAGGGGCACAGCCACGAGATCGCGGCGGGTATCCAGGTGCCCCTTGGCCAACTCGGACACCCCGCGGCCGAGGGCTTGGAAGATGTCGTAGTCGCTGCGCGTCTCCCAGGGCGGATCGATGGCAGGGGTGAAAGCGTGGACGAACGGGTGCATGTCCGTGCTGGACAGGTCGTGCTTTTCGTACCAGGTGGCG
>CAYMPK010000166.1:5792-6314 GCA_964392145.1 uncultured Actinomycetes bacterium
AAGAGTCCGGTGCTGGTCATCCGGAAGTCGATACTGACGAGCAGGTCGAGTTTGCCCTCCGGGGCATCGTCGCGCCACGTGATGTCCTGCGGTCGCTCTTCCGGTGGAGTCTCCTCTGCGCGAACCGCATTGGCCGTCCCGAGGAGATGGCGCAGGAAGTACTCGTTGCCCTTACTGGAGGAACCCAGCAGGTTGGCACGCCAGACTGTGAGAACCCTCGGCCAGTTTTCCGGCGCGTCAGGGTCCTCGACGGCAAACTTCAGGTCTCCGCTCTTCAACTTGTCCACCACGTAGTCCTGCGGAGGGATGCCCGCCGAGTCGGCCTCGGCCACGATGTCGAGCGGGTTGCGGTTGAGCGTCGGGAAGCTTGGCATCCAGCCGGCGCGCGCTGACTGGGCGAGCGTGTCGATCATGGTCCGTCCGGTGAAGCGGCCCTCACCCAACGGCGATGCCAGGGAATCGGCACCCATTCGGTCGTAGCGCCTCTGGCCGGTGTTGACGTACCCTAAAGCAGTGCCGATC
>CAYMPK010000167.1:0-540 GCA_964392145.1 uncultured Actinomycetes bacterium
TCGGAATCAAGGTCGTCGGTGTCCAACCCACACAGCTCCGCCACCCGGATTCCCGAGGCGTACAGCAGCTCCAGAATGGCGGCATCGCGCAATGCGACCGGATCATCGTCGGCACCGGCGGCACGGGCGTCCTCGAGGACCGTGGTCATCTGCGAGGCACGCAACACTTCGGGCAGATGCCGCCCACCGCGGGGGACGGCCAGCCGCAGCCCTGGGTCCGCCCCCGTGATCAGCCCTCGTGCGGTTGCCCATGAGGTGAACGCGCGGGCGGCGCTGGCCCTGCGGGCCAGGCTCGATCGGGCCGCACCGCCGCGCGCGTAGCCGGCGAGCCACGCACGCAGCAGTGGCAGGTCGATGTCCGCGACCTGTGGGGGCTCGTCGATTCCAGCGAAGTCCAGGAGTGAGGCGACATCGCTTCGGTAGGCGCGCAGCGTGTGGGGGCTTCGACCCCGCGCCCCGCCCAGGAACAGCACGAAATCATCGAGAACCCTGCGCATCGGGCTCGAGGGAGTATCCGCAGAGTGCACCTTCCAAGTGAAC
>CAYMPK010000167.1:550-6277 GCA_964392145.1 uncultured Actinomycetes bacterium
AACCGTACCGGGCTAGTCCGTGCCCGCTATTCGTGCCAGTGCAGCGTCCGAAACCGTCCAACCCCGCCGTCCGCGCACCACGAAGCCTGCGCCCTCCAAGCTGGCCAGCGCCACCGAAACAGCGGCCTCACTGCACCCGAGGCCGGCCGCGAGCTCGGACTCCTCGGCCGCGTCACATCGGAGCAGGGCCTGTAGGACGGCGGTCGTCCCCCGATCGGCCGGTGGGTCCCCGCCGAACTCACCGATCAACTCGACCACATCCGGACAGCCGGTAACGAGAACGGCGCGGCCGTCGCGCACCAGATCGTGGCAGCCCGCTGACAGATCGGAGGTGACCGGGCCTGGCAGGGCCATGACGTGCCGTCGGAGGTCCTCGGCCGCCGACGCCGTCGCGCTGGTCCCACTTCGACGTGCCGCCTCGACGATGACCGTCCCCCGCGACAGCGCCGCGACGAGGCGGTTACGGGTCAGGAAACGATGCCGGGCCGCAGAGGTTCCCAGCGGTAGTTCCGAGATCACCGCGCCGGATTCCATGATCCGCCGGTAGAGGTCCTCGTGCGCCCGGGGATATGGACGATCGACTCCGCCTGCCGTGACCAGGACGGTCCTCCCCGTGACGGCGAGGGCCCCTCGGTGTGCCGCCGCATCGATGCCGAAGGCTCCGCCCGACACAACCGTCCAGCCGAGCAACGCCATCTCAGCGGCCAGCATCTCGGCTTGGGATCGTCCGTAATGGCTGCATGCCCTCGCACCGACGATGGAGACCGATCGCAGCAGCAACGAGCGCACTGAGCCAGCGCCGCGCACCCACAGGAGGAATGGCGCCCGATCGCCTAGGTCGTCCAGTTGCGAGGGCCAATCCTGACCCTCCGGGGTGACGAGTCGGGCTCCGATGGCATCGGCCCGACGAGCTTGCACAGTCACAGCCGCTTCGAGCTCGCTGGGGTCGAGTTTCGTCCGTCGATGGGCGATCACCGTATCCACGGTCGCCTCGGCACCGACCGCGGTGAGCTGCCGACCTGCCCGTTCATCGCCCGGCTCGGTCAGTAACGAGATAGCGATGCGAGCACGATCGGAGGATGCCAAGGTCAAGCCGCCCATGCGTCGATCCCCCGCAAGTCGATTGCCTCCTGGAGCTCAGCCGCGCCCGGCTGATCTGATCCATTGAGGTCGGCCAGAGTCCAGGCGACTCGGAGCGCGACGTCCAATCCCCGTACGGACTGGGCTCCCACCGTCAGGCGATCCAGGGCGCGCTGCAGAGCCGTGGAGATCGGCCACTCCGAACGAACGACATGTCCGGGCACGGCCGCGTTGACGTGCCACGGGGTGCCGCGCAATCGTCTGGCCGCCCGCTCACGCGACTCTCGCACCTGCTCGACGATCACCGACGAAGGTGTACCCAGACCCCAGCCGCCCTCCAACTCAGACGGCGTGGGCCGGGTGAGGCTCAGTCTTAGGTCAATCCGATCGAAGAGCGGACCTGTGAGCTTCGACTGGTATCGCCGTCGTTGGATCGACGAGCAGCGGCAGGCAGCGCCCACCACGTCGAGGGCGCGCCCGCAGGGGCAGGGGTTGGAGGTCAACACGAGCTGGCATCTCGCCGGCAGCGTGACCTGGAATCCACCACGCGCGATCGACACAACGCCCGACTCCACGGCCTGACGAAGGGACTCCAGCACCCAGTTGGAGAACTCGGCCGCCTCGTCGAGCAGCAGCACGCCGTTGTGCGCCGCCGTCACCAGCCCGATGGTGGGACGGTCCGCGGCGCCACCGCCGATCAGGGCGACTGCAGTGGTCGTGTGGTGGGGTGCCTGGACCGGCGGACGTCGGACCAGCCCGGCAGGACGACCTGGGTTCATCAGCGATCGGATCGCAGTAGTCTCCAGCGCACACTCGTCGTCCAAATCCGGCAGCAGCCCGGGAAGGCAGGAGGCCAGCAAAGTCTTGCCCACACCGGGAGCACCTGTCATCGAGAGGTGATGCCCTCCCGACGCCGCGACGGTCAGAGCCCGACGACCGTGCGCCTGGCCTCGCACATCCGCCAGGTCCGGCGCGGCGACGCCAACCGCCTGCCCATCAGACGACGACCCGTCCCCGCTACTTGGTCCGCGGTCTTCTGATGCGGGTGCGGATGCCGGGTCGAGGTGGTCCCCGTGGACGACGGACAGCAACTCTCCGAGGTTGGATACCGCGACCACCTCGAGGTCCGGCACCAGCGCGGCCTCTCGGAGGTTTGCCTCGGGCACGACCAGGCACTCGACTCCCGCACGTCGGGCCGCCACGGCGGCGGCCAGGACGGACCCGACGGGGCGGACCTGTCCGTCGAGTGCCAACTCGCCGACCAAAACCCAGCGCGCTACCCGTGCCACGATCTCCGTGGGCAACGCACCTGCGGCACACTGCACTGCCAGCGCAATGGCCAGGTCGAGTCCGCTGCCGCGTTTCGGTAGCGAGGCCGGGCTGAGGGCCACGGTGATTCGGGAGTCCGGCCAGCGGAGACCGCTGCTCAAGGTGGCCGCCCGCACGCGCTCCCTCGACTCGCTGACCGAGGTATCGGGAAGCCCGACGATCGTCCATCTGGGCAGTCCATTCGCTACTTGAGCTTGGGCCTCGATGAGATGGGCGGTGACCCCCACCACTACAGCCGAGCGCGTGCTCGCCACCTGCACCTACTCCACCCCCCTGAGGTGGTCGACGAGGGCTGCCCCGCGGACGGGACAGGCCACTGCCACAACGTCGACGCGCAGTCCGGAGTAGTGGGTGTCGGAACCCGCCGACCGGGCCTGCTGCAGCCAGATCACGGCGAGACGACGCAACCGCCGGACCTTCTCGGGAGTCACGGCCTCAGCTGGACTGCCGCAGCGGTCGCCGGTCCGGGTCTTGACCTCGCAGACCACCAACGTGGAGCCGTCGACGGCGACGATGTCCACCTCCCCGTGGGGACATCTCCAGTTGCGGGCCACCACCGTGATTCCGTTGGATTGCAGGAACCGGCAGGCCACGTCCTCGCCATACCGGCCGACGGCGCTGTTGCGTACCAATGACCCACCCCCTCGTCACAGCAAGCGTGACTCGGGGACAGTGTTTCGACCAGGGGGTACAGGCGGAATGTGGATAGCGACCCGACAAGGGGTCACGACGCACTGCCGTCACGCAGCCGCTGGAGCTCAGCGGGCTTGCGGTGGCTCCAGGTTGGAGGGGACGAGCTCCTCGACGTTGACGTCCTTGAAACTGAGGACTCGAACGCTCTTCACGAAGCGGGCTTGCCGGTAGATGTCCCAGACCCAGGCGTCAGACATGCTCACTTCGAAGAACACCTCGCCACCCTCGGAGGATCGGACACGGACGTCGACGGTGTTCGCGAGGTAGAACCGGCGCTCGGTCTCCACCACGAATCGGAAAAGACCCACGACGTCGCGATACTCCCGGTAGAGGGCGAGTTCGATCTCGCTCTCGTACTGCTCAAGGTCCTCGGTACTCAACGCAGCCCTCCTGGTCCGCACGATTCTCATGCCGACAGCTCGAAGATACCTGCAGGGCCCTCATCCGGAGGCCACGGCGCCCCGTGGCTCGGCAAGTCCGAGGCGCCAGCTGACCCGATGCATCGGGGTCGGCCCGTGGCGGAGGAGCGCGGCTCGATGCTCAGCCGCGGCGTAACCCTTGTTCGACTGCCACCCGTACTCCGGGAACGCCGTGGCCGACTGAACCATCAGTGCGTCCCGGGCCACCTTCGCCAACACACTTGCGGCAGCCACCGTGGTGTGGGCCATATCCCCCTTGACCCGGGTGATGACCTGATTCACATCACAGCCGCCATCGGTGCCGTCTACTGCGTCGTACGTGACCGTTCCTGCCTGGTCGAAGAGGTCCGCCTGCCGTTCCACACCGGTCCGGGTTAGCCAGTCGTGTGAACCGTCCAGGATCACCACACCCACTTCGTCCAGGCCAAGCATCGCCAACGCCCGTCGACCCGCCAGACCCAACGCCGCCGTGATCCCCAGTCGGTCTATTTCACGCGACGAGGCCATACCGACGGCGCTGTGCATTGCCCAGCGACCGATCGGCCGGACCAGGCGCTCACGGGCCGCCGGGGTGAGCAACTTACTGTCGCGCACTCCCGTGGGCGGCCGCCGGTGGTTGACATCGATCGCCACCGCACCCACCGCCACCGGCCCTGCGAGCGCACCGCGCCCGACCTCGTCCATTCCGACCACCGTCGCGACCCCACCCGCGAACAGCGACCGTTCGAGTCGCAAGGTCGGTCGGGTCGGCGTCACTTCGGCAATTCCGCGCTACTGGTCTGGTCGGCGATCTTGGGGTTGTCGAACGGCACCGAGGGAACTGGGAAGGTACTCCAACGATTGATCGGCCACACGGTGACGAAAACGCGCCCGACGACGTTGTCCAGCGGAACCCCGCCGTCGTTCTCCGCCAGGTGGTAGCGCGAATCGGCGGACTCGGGACGATTGTCACCCATCACGAAGACAGAGTTCTGCGGCACGACGACGTCGAACTGGATCTGGTCGGTGGTCACACCGGGCTTCAGGTACGGCTCGTCCAGTGGAACCCCGTTGAGCACGATCTTGCCCTCGGGACTGCAGCACCGAACACGGTCACCGCCGATACCGATCACTCGCTTGACCAGATCGTCGCCCGAACTGGAAGGCATCAGGCCGATGAACTCCAAGGCACTTCTGACGGGATTGCCCGATGTCGGCACGACCGGTGGCAGCCAGCCGCCCGGATCACGGAACACGACTATCTGACCCCGATCCACACCGCTGATCCGTTTGGTGATCTTCGAGGCCAGGATGCGATCGCTGGGCAGCAACGTGTTCTCCATCGACTGGCTCGGCACGTAGAAGGCCTGAACCAGGAAGGTGCGCACGATGAGCGACAGGATGACCGCCGTCACCAACACGATCGCGACTTCGCGAATGCCGCGCCAGACGTTCATGTCAGGCACCGCAGTGGTCGGGCGAAAGACACGCAGGCTCCTCAGCGTTGCGAAGGTGGACTCACGGCGATCGTAGGTGCTTCCGGCTCGCGGGCACCCAAGAATCGCACTACGACACGCTACGTGCTGCCGAAGGGGGCCAGATCACGGCCCGGACCGTGCCCTGAACCCGGCTGGTCGGAACGAAGCCGCCGCCCGGGTCGCCGATGTGTGCGCGGCTGTCCGAGGACCGATTGCGATTGTCACCCATGACCCACAGTCGCTCTGGTGGCACCTGGACGTCGAAGGCCAGGTCATCGGCCGCCGCCGCGGGCACGTAGGGCTCCTCGATCGGAGTCCCGTTGACCGTTACCTTGCCTGCCTGGCAGCAACTGACGCGGTCTCCCGCGACCGCGACGACGCGTTTGAGGTATTCCACCGGCGGATGGTCCGACCCCACGAACGACCCCCGGCCGTCGAACAACACGATGTCTCCACGCTGAACAGCTCCGGGACGCCAGACGAGAGCCGTCTCCCCAACCTGCAAGGTGGGGGCCATGGAGTCCGACGTCACTTCGGTGATGGTGACCAGCCAGCGGTTGATGGCGAAGGCCAACAGCACTCCGACCAGGATTGCCAGCGCCACGACGGCTGCGAAGGGCAGCCGTCGGCGATCAGGCGTTGTCGCGGCGTTCCTTGATCTTGGCGGCTTTGCCTCGCAGGTCGCGCAGGTAGTACAGCTTGGCCCGGCGCACATCGCCGCGGCTGACGACCTCGATCTTGTCGATGAT
>CAYMPK010000168.1:0-6258 GCA_964392145.1 uncultured Actinomycetes bacterium
CGCTGACGAACTTGGCTCTAACACCTAGTTTATTAGCAAGAGTTTCGACTAAATCAATTTCAAAGCCAATGAGATTATCGGGCTTGTCGGCATCGGGAAAGACATAAGGCGCGCCGCCCGCGGCATCGCCACCGGCGCGCTGGAAACCCTCCAGGGCGGGCCGATACTGCGCCACCGTGCGTTCGGAACTGGCCAAGTAGTCGGCCATGACCGTGGTCGGGTCAACCCCGGCGAAGAGTTGCATGATCGCGGCACCCCAGCCGGTTCGATCCTTCCCCGCCGTGCAGTGGAATGCCACAGCGCCGTCGCCGCCCGCGACACCTCGCAGAACCGACCGATAAGCGGCATGCGCGGAGGGCAATCTGATGAAGTCCCGGTAGGTGTCCCGCATCAGTGCCATCGCCTTCCCACCACCGATCATCTCGTTCACCTGTGCTATCGAGATGGTGCCGGCCTTTGCCCCCAGCGTCGCGACCGCAGTCGCGCCACTCTCTGGCGCGTCGGCCAGCACATCCGCACAGACAAGGGCGATCTCG
Organism: uncultured Actinomycetes bacterium; assembly: GCA_964392145.1. Taxonomy (GTDB): domain Bacteria; phylum Actinomycetota; class Actinomycetes; order S36-B12; family UBA10799; genus JACJWR01. Next base: position 537 of record CAYMPK010000168.1, read on the forward strand.
GCGGGCAGGTTGTCCGGCTTAGGTTCCCGTTCGCCCTCGGTGCGCAGGTCATATACCGCGGAGATGCCCAGCGACGTCAGCGCGGTCTCAGCCGCCGGCGAGAGGTCGACCAGCTGCCCGGTCCGGTAGAGCACCCCGGACCTCATCCGTCTCCCCGCGTGTGTCGCGAAGCCGCCGGCATCGCGGAAGTTGGGCGCCGCGGCCAGTAGTGCCCCCAGCTGCGATCTGGGGAGGTCATCCAACGGGCCTGGACCTGCCGAGTCGTCCTCGGTCATCGTGGCTCTCCAATACGGTCGTTGAATCGAGCCTATCCCTGCGAATCGGCGGGTCAGCGTTGGATGCGCGGCCAGGCACCGCTTGGCGGGTCATGCTCGGGCACCCAAGAACACGAGGACGCCCGATCGTCATGCGGCCACAATGACGACATGAAGATCTATGCCGACACCCCGGCTCGCCGTACCCGTCAGGTCATCTCCGATATCTGGTTCGTCGTGTGGGTCGTCCTATGGATCTGGCTCGCGGTCCGGCTTCACGACCTGATCGTGCCGCTGGGTACACCCGGAGAGAAGTTGCAGGCGGCCGGTGACTCGCTGGCCGGAAACATGACCTCCGCCGGTGACTTCGTCGACGGGATACCGCTGATCGGCGACGGCGTCCGAACCCCATTCGACAAGATGAGCGAGGCCGGTCAGTCGATAGCCGACGCGGGCGCGACCCAGCAAGAGGTCGTCGACAAACTGGCGCTGTTCCTTCCCTTGACGATGGCCTTCCTCGCCATCAGTCTGCTGGCCCTGATGTGGTTGCCGGCCAGGGTCCGTTTCACCATGCGGGCAACGGCGGCCCAGCAGTTCCTCAATGCCACCGACGACGTCGACTTGTTCGCGCTGCGCGCACTTGCCCGGCAGCCTTTGAACCAGCTGGTAGCGATCGATCCTGATCCGGCGGGCGGCTGGCGCCGACGGGATGAGTCGATCATCCGCGCCTTGGCGGCACTCGAACTCCGAAGTGAGGGTCTGCGGATTCCGGAACTGACCGACCGATCCGGGACGGCCGACCAGCGGTAGCGGCAGCGCCCGGTGCCTGTCCGTGGACGAACACTGGGGCTACTATCCAGACATGGGGACCCAACACTCAGCAAGAATCGCCCTCGGCGCTATTGCCGGCCTCGCCATAGTTGCCACGGCCGCGACACCTTCGGCAGCTGCCGCACCTGCGCCGACTCCCGCGGCGGTGAGCCCGGCTGCGGTGCCCGCGGGATTCGTTCGACACGAGATGCGCCATTGGACCTGGTACGGCCCCGGCAATTGGATCGCGGCCGAGGGCGCCAACGATCTGTACGTCGTCTCACCAACCGGCACGTCATTCCTCCACTACGGCGCCAGTGCCGCCCCATGCGCGAGTCCCGCGGCCTTCTTCACCTACGTTCGGCGCGGGTACATGAACGCCTCCAAGGCAAACCTGGACCTCTACAGCTACGGACTGACGAAAGCCAGGTACGTCTCGGTCGGTGCCATCACTACCCTGCGCCCCTACTACTACCGTCAAACGTCCACCTTCGACGGTCAGCGACCTGGCGGAAAGGTCATCCGCGGCGAGCTGGTCATCGACTACTTCTACGCCGGCGCTGGCGCCTGCGGCGAGCGGATGCAGGTCCGATCGGCTCCGGCCCAGGGAATCGTCGCTTCGCTGGCGACTCTGCGTAAGGTGCAGACCTACATCTTCGGACCGCGCTGAACCAGGTCCTGCGCACCACTACTCCTGCGGTTCCGCCGGGAATCCGGCCCCGAACCGGTCGGCGGCCAGGATGCCGTCGAAGATGGCTTCTGCGGTGACCTCGAACGGTTCGTTGTGGGCGGTCTCCCCCGGGGCGACTGTCCGCTCGGCGACCGTCCACAGTGTCTCAGCGTCGTCCGAGGCGACTCCCAACTCGGCCAGCGTCGTCGGTAGCCCGACCGTGCGACAGAACCTGGCGACCTCGTGGAGCTCCGCCGCCGGACGACCTTCTACGACGAGCTGCACCAGCAGCCCGAAGGCCACCTTCTCGCCATGCATGTAGCCATGCGTGGCGGGGGCCGTGGTCAGTCCGTTGTGCACAGAATGGGCGATCGCAAGTCCCCCCGACTCGAAACCGAGTCCGGAGAGCAGGGTGTTCGCCTCCACCACCCGCTCGAGAGCGGGCGTCACGGCGGATACCTCGACGTCTGCGGCGGCCGTCGGACCATCGGCGAGCAGGGTCTGGAAGCACAGCCGGGCGAGCGCGGCCGCCGAGATGGTGGTGCCGCCGTGCACCTGATTCGCCTTGTGGGCCTCGATGACCGATCTCGCCTCGAACCAGGTGGCGAGGGCATCGCCCATTCCCGAGACCAAGTATCGACGTGGTGCCTTCGCGACCACCTCGGTATCGACCAGCACCAGTTCAGGGTTGCGCGGATAGAAGATCAGGCGACTGAAAACCCCGTCTACGGTGTACACGACGGACAAGGCACTGCAGGGTGCGTCCGACGCGGCCAGCGTCGGGCAATTGACCACCGGTACCCGCAGGTTGGCCGCCACAGCCCGGGCGGTGTCCAGCGCCTTACCACCGCCGGCCCCCAGAATGGTCTTGGCGCCGGCCGCGGCAGCCTCGCGGGTACCCTTCTCGATCGCGGCCTCGGTGCACTCCCCGTCGAAGCCTCCCACTGTGTATTCGAGCCCGGCCTCCCGCAGACTCGTCGACCAGGACTCGTCGAGCATTGTCCGCACCCGATCGCTGCAGAGGACGAAAACCGGGCCTGAGAGTCCCGTCGCGCTCATCTGCTCGCCGAGTTCCGCGGTCGCCCCGCGGCCTTGCACATAGCGAGACGGCGAGCAGAAGACAGACAGCATGGCGGGGTCTCCCTCGACGACATCCGGGTTCCAGCACTATCGATGCTAGCCCCGCCCGCCGCTGCGAGTCCGCCCCACACTTCGGCGCTGCCTTCGGGGCTTCGCCCGGCCAAGGCGCGGGTTTGCCGGAATCCTCACACAGGACCCTTGCTTTGCGGCACGATCAGGGACAGCCTTACTGCTGTGCGCCCAAGGGCGCTCAGCAAGCCCAGTGAGATCATCCGCCAGAACGGAGTTGGTTGCCATGGCCCATACCGAGGAGCAGGCGCCCATCGGCTTTCCCGAGGTAGCCGAGAGCAAGGGCCTCAAGACCGGCGCCCTCGGCCTCGTGTCAAGCGTGGTGGTGGGAATGGCGTCGACCGCCCCGGCCTACAGCCTCGCGGCAAGTCTGGGCTTCGTGGTCGCCACCACAAACGGTGACGGCATCGTCGGCGTCAAAGCGCCTTCGATCATGCTGCTCGCATTCGTGCCGATGTTCCTGATAGCGATCGCCTACCAGCAACTCAACCGAGCGGAACCAGACTGCGGCACCACTTTCACCTGGGGCGCCCGCGCCTTCGGCCCACGTGCGGGCTGGCTGGGTGGCTGGGGCATCATCGCCGCCGACGTCATCGTGATGGCGAACCTTGCCCAGATCGCAGGCTCCTATACCTTCCAGTTGCTCGGGCTGACCAATCTCAGCGAGTCGACCCTGTGGAGTACGGTCGCCGGGGTCATCTGGATCATCATTATGACCTACATCTGCTACCGCGGAATCGAAGTCTCCGCCCGGCTGCAGTACGGCCTGCTCGGCATCGAGGTACTGGTGCTGATCGTCTTCTCGGTCATCGCCCTGGTCAAGGTCTACAGCGGCAACGCTCCCGAGGGCTACGAAACGCCCAGTCTGGACTGGCTCTGGCCGTCCGGGCTCTCCCTGAGCGCGATCGTCACCGCCACCCTGATCGCGGTGTTCATCTACTGGGGTTGGGACACCGCTGTCAGCATCAACGAGGAGACCTCCGATCCGGAGAAGACACCCGGCCGGGCAGCGATCATCTCCACCCTGCTGCTGCTCGTCACCTACGCGATCGTCAGCGTCGCCACGGTGGCCTTCGCCGGTACCGGGGACACCGGCTTGGGCCTAGCAAATGCGGACAACGCCGACGACGTGTTCTCAGCCATCGGCCCGACGGTGTTCGGCCCGTCGTTCCTCGGCAAGGTGATGGAGATTCTGCTGATCCTGTCGGTGCTGTCCTCAGCAGCGGCGTCCACCCAGACCACGATCCTGCCCACGGCACGCACCACACTGGCAATGGGAGCTTTCAAAGCGCTGCCCAAATCCTTCGCCAACATCCACGCGCGTTACCTCACCCCGACGGTCGCGACCGTTTGGATGGGCATCGTGTCGATCGTCTTCTACGTGGCACTCACCCTCACCAGTCAAAACGTGCTGGGGGACTCCATCGCGGCGGTCGGCTTGATGATCGCCTTCTACTACGGTCTCACCGGCTTCGCGGCCGTGTGGTTCTACCGACATGACATCTTCACCACGGGCCGGAACTTCTTCATGAAGGGACTCCTGCCCTTCCTCGGTGGGGTCATGCTCCTCGGCGCTTTCGTGATCGCGTCCTACCAGTACGCCGACCCCGCCTACGGGAGCACCACGCTCGCCGGTGTCGGCGGCGTCTTCATCATCGGCATCGGCGCGCTGCTGCTGGGCGTCGTGCTGATGTTCGTATGGAACATCATCGCGCCGGCGTATTTCCGGGGCGAGACGCTGGCGAAGCGGAACTCCCGGGATCTGATCCTGGAGATCCCCGGCGAGGAGGAGACGGTGCGACTGCCCGACTCCGGCCTGCCCGACATCGTCATCGCGCCCGACCTGTCCAACCTGCCCCCCGGCGCTCGAGCCGTCGAGTTGGAGACCGGCATCGAGGTGGAGCGCCAGGAGGACCTCGAGAGACTCAAGGAAGTCCACGACAAGGAAGAGGGGCCGGGCACACCGACGTCGTAGCTCGGCGACGCCGGTCGACCCACGCGCCGTCTGCGCCCCGGAGTTACGGTTGTGGACGGCGCGGGGAGGATCAGGATGTCAGCACCGCAACGTGGGTCCGCATCACCCCGTGTCTCATCGCTGGCTGGAACTCTGGCCGTTGGCGTGCTGACGCTCGGAGGCCTCACGGCATTGTCGGCCTCACCTTCAGCAGCGGGCGATCTGTGTCGGGTGACACCCGACACGTCGCACGGCGTCAATGTCTTGACCGCTCCGGTACGTTTCGTCAACGTCACCGGAGCCCGACTGGGCTACCGCGCGGCAGGACGCGGCACCCCGATCGTGCTCATCCCGGGATCGTCGAACACCATGGCTGAATGGGATTCCCGACTGCTCAATAGGCTCGCCACCAAGCACCGGGTGATCATCTTCGACAACCGTGGAACCGGGACGTCCACTGGCAGAGTCGACCATCTCACCATCGCCCTGATGGCCCGTGACACATCCCAACTGATCTCCAGGGTCGCCGGCGGACGAGCCACTGTCTTCGGTTGGTCGATGGGCGGATATGTGGCACAGCAACTCGCGATCGACTTCCCTGGCAGGGTAAGCCAATTGGTGCTCGCAAGCACCAACCCCGGTTCACCGTCGACGTCGCCGCCGACACCGGCGGCGCTGAAGGTTCTGACCAATCCCAACGCCACGCAGGCCCAGCGGATGAGCATCCTGTTCCCGCGGAACCAGCAGGCTGCCGCCGCCCGCTGGATGGCCAACATCGGGGCGTCCTTCGCGGCGAACCACTACCAGCCTTACAACAGCTTCACCATCCCGGCGGCAACCGCGACCGCCCAGAACGACCGGGGGTTCCACCTGCCTGCCGGCGAC
>CAYMPK010000169.1:0-2370 GCA_964392145.1 uncultured Actinomycetes bacterium
GGTCGGATGGAGTGCCTCGAATATGCACTTGCCAATGACGAGCGGTTCGGGATCTGGGGTGGCCTCTCCGAGCGGGAGCGTCGGCGACTCAAGAAGCAGGCGGTCTGACACTGGCCACGAGCACGCGACCGATCTCACGTCGGCGCCGTCAGCGGGACCGCAGGGGCCGTGGACTTCGAGGCCCGCTGCTACCGGCAACGATGCCCGGCTCGCTCAGTCGGGCTCAGCGCTTCGACGCAGCGGCAGAGCAGGCGGCGGCCCGACTGCTGCGGCTCAATCGGGAACTCGAGGGGGTGGATGTCGTCGTGGAGGACGTGCCACGGGTCGGTCCACGCGCCACCGAGGTGCCTCTCGGTCGGGTCCTGAGACAGACGGCGAAGCCGCAGCTGGTACTGCATCGACGCGCGATCGAGTCCCGCGGAGCCGACACCGATGCCCAAGTGGCGCTCCTAAGAGATGTCCTCGCGGAGCTCGCAGGAGACCTGTTGGGGCGCGATCCGGCGGCGCTGGACCCCGCATATCCCCGGGAGTCTTGATCGGCGCGCCGTGACGATGGTTCGGGTGGTCGCTGGGTAACCTCTGCCCTGTGAGTAATCAGCGTGCGTGCTCGAAGCCGTCGTGCAATTCAGGTGCCGTTGCGACCCTCACCTATGTCTACTCGGACTGCACAGCAGTGCTCGGCCCGCTGGCCACCACGTCCGAGCCGCATACCTATGACCTGTGTGAGGCCCACGCGGAGAGGCTGACGGCCCCCCGCGGATGGGATGTCGTGAGGCTGGACTTCGATCCGGCGGACTTCCTTCCGTCGACGGATGACCTCGAGGCCCTCGCCGACGCGGTCAGGGAGGCTGCCCGTCCGCGGCCCGAAGTTGCGGTGGAGGAGCGGGAGCGGGAACTTGTTCCCGCGGGTACGGTCGAGGTCGGCCGCAGAGGACACTTGCGGGTACTGCGGTCAGTCGACTGAGCGGATCGCAGCCGCAGCCGCCGGAGCCCGTGCGCCTGGCGCAGGGTGGCCCGCGATGGCTCAGCCGGCCAACGGCTACGGTTGCGACTATGCGTGATCTCGATGCCATCATCAAGGCCTACGACGTTCGTGGGGTCTATCCCGACCAACTCGACGAGGACCTCTCTCGCGCAGTGGGTGCGGCGTTCGCCAAGGTCGTCGGCGCATCCACGGAAGCCGGCGGGCCAGGGGCGGTGGTCGTGGGACACGACATGCGTCCATCCGGCCCGGACCTGGTCGCCGCCTTCGCTGATGGGGTGACCGCACAGGGCGTCGACGTCGTCGAGATCGGGCTCTGTTCCACCGATGGGCTGTACTTCGCCAGCGGCCACCTCGGTCTGCCGGGGGCGATGTTCACCGCAAGCCACAATCCGGCCCAGTACAACGGCATCAAGTTGTGCCGCATCGGCGCGGCGCCGGTGGGGCAGGAGACGGGATTGGCCGAGATCAAGGCGATGATCACGACCGGGATCCCCGATTCCGAGGGACCCATGGGCTCGGTGACCCAGCGTGATCTACTCGCCGACTATGCGGACTACCTGCTGTCGTTGGTCGAACTCACGGACATGCGGCGACTCACGGTGGTGGTCGACGCGGGCAACGGGATGGCGGGGTTCACCGCACCGGCCGTGCTCGGCGCCCTTCCGATCGACCTGATTGAGATGTACTTCGAACTCGACGGCACCTTCCCCAACCATGAGGCGAATCCGATCGAGCCGGCAAACCTGGTCGATCTGCAGGCGAAGGTGCTCGAGACCGGCGCAGACATCGGACTGGCCTTCGACGGTGACGCGGATCGCTGTTTCGTGGTCGATGAGCTCGGTGAGCCTGTTTCGCCCAGCACCATCACCGCCCTGATCGCCAGTCGCGAACTCGCCCGGGAACCCGGTTCCGCGGTGATCCACAACCTCATCACGTCGGCTGCGGTCCCGGAGATCATCAGCGAACAGGGCGGCACCCCGGTTCGGACCCGGGTTGGCCATTCCTTCATCAAGGCGAGGATGGCGGAGACCGGGGCCGTCTTCGGTGGCGAGCACTCGGGTCACTTCTACTTCCGAGACTTCTGGCGGGCCGATTCGGGCATGTTGGCCGCCCTCCACGTCCTGGCCGCCCTGGGCGGCACCCCTGCCGGAACGCCGTTGAGTTCCCTCCTCGCTGAGTACTCCAGGTACGTGGCCAGTGGTGAGATCAACTCCGAGGTCGCTGACACAGCCGCTGCCACAGCGGCCGTACGGGCGGCGTTCGAGGATGAGGCTGACACGGTCGACGACCTCGACGGCCTGACATTCGCCGGCAAGGGGTGGTGGTTCAACGTGCGCCCCAGCAACACAGAGCCGCTGCTCCGATTGAACGTGGAGAACGTCGAC
>CAYMPK010000169.1:2380-6235 GCA_964392145.1 uncultured Actinomycetes bacterium
CGAGGAGTCCATGGCGGACCTGCGCGATCGAGTCCTCGCGGTCATCAGGGCTTAAGAGCCCTAGGCTGTTCGTCATGACCGAGCTCGCAGTCGAACTCCTCGAGATTCTGGCCTGCCCCTGCCCGAAGCACGCGCCTGTGCAACTTCATGGTGAGCAACTGGTCTGCACTGCATGTTCGACCGCGTTCGAGGTACGCGATGGCATCCCGGTCATGCTGCTCGACGAGGCGACACCGGGTCCGAACGGCATCGGGGAGTTAGTCCACGGGGATCGGCCAGATGGGAGTTGACGAGTCCCTGCTCGCCCAGCCGGAACTGCTGATCGAGTCAGACACCGGCATGCTGGCCGCGACGGCGGGTGCCGGGGGTGACCTGCGGCGGGCGCTGGCCGAGGCCGACACGGAGGCCATCGCGGCGGTGGCGGCGGCCGGTCGGCCGCGCACGATCGTGGTCGTCGGTGCTGGTGGATCGGCGGTTGCCGGTGATGTACTCGCCGCGTGCGCGGGAGTCGGCTCGGTGGTGCCGGTCGTCTTCGTCAACGGTCCCCGGCTGCCGGGTTGGGTCGGTTCCCTCGACCTCGTCGTGACCATGTCGGCTTCCGGGAACTCGCAGGAGACGCTCGCCATAGCCGAAGAGGCCGGTCGACGCGGAGCCCAGGTCGTCGGCATCTGCCCGGCCGAGGGCGAATTGGCGGACCGTGTTGTGAGGGTGCGGGGCCATGTGCTCGATCTCGGCAGGGTGACCGGGCCAGCCCGCGCTCGGGCCCTGCTGTGGCGTCTCACCGCACCGCTGATCCTGCTCGGGCAGGCCCTCGGTGTGGTCGATGGCGACGACGCCGTACTGGCCGAGGCGGCCGACGTCCTCGACGCCCGCGCCATCGAGTCTGGACCTTCGGTGATGCTGGGGGAGAACCCCTCGAAGGACTTGGCCGTCGCGCTCGCTGAGAGCTTGCCGCTGATCTGGGGGACTCCGGGCGTGGCTGCCTCTGCCGCCCGCCGGTTCGGACTTCAGTTGGCTGAGAACGCCGGGATACCCAGCAGCGTCGGCTCGTTGCCGGAGGTGGCGCGTACCGGGGCCCGCGTCCTCGTCGGTTCCTGGGGGCGGGCCGACGACGACGACATCTTCCGCGATCGGGTGGCCGAACCCGTGGGACCGTCCCGACCGCACTTGGTGCTGCTCACCGAGGGTGACTCGGACCCGCTGAGTGCATCGTTGGCTGAGGCCTGCGCGGACCTCGCCGAAGGTGCTGACCTGCTCGTTACCCGGCGGACGGGTGCCGGCAACCACCCGTTGATCAGGTTCGCCGACTTGATCGCGCCGTTGGACCTCGCCAGTGTGTACGCAGGTATCGCCCTCGGGGTGGATCCGGCGGGTACCGCTGCGGGTCTCGATCCCCGCCTCGGCGGAAAGGATGCGGCGTCGCCATGAGGATCATCTGCGGGCATGTGCAGAACTACGCGTGGGGGATACCGGGCGGGCTGAACCCGTGGCTGGCCGGCGCGGAGGACGACGGCCCACAAGCGGAGCTCTGGTTCGGTGCACATCCGAATGGCCCGTCACCCCTGGTGGGACGTCCAGGAGTGCTGACAGACGTGATCGATGCCGATCGGGTGCCGCTGCTGGTGAAACTCCTGGCCGCCGCGGTGCCACTGTCCATTCAGATTCACCCGCGGGCGGAGTTGGCACGCGAGATCTATCGGAGCCAGGACCCCGAGCACCCGCTGCTCCCCGACGATCGGGCGAAGATCGAGATGCTGATCGCGCTGCGGGAGTTCTCCGTTTTCGCGGGCACCCGCGAGGTTGAGAGCGCTGCGCAACTGCTCCGCGCCGCCGACCCGCGGCTGCGTCCGACAGCAGACGCGGTGTCCCGGGGTGGTTTCACCGAGGGTGTGAGGGCGGTGATGGCACTTCCCGAGGAGGAGGTCCCAACCCTGATCAGCGCAGTCCTGGCTGAGGCGGAACTCCGACTGCCGACCGCTGCCGCGCAAGCCCTGCAGATCGCGGCGACCGCCTTCCCGGGCGACCGGGGAGTGTTGGTCGCGCTGCTTCTGAATCAGGACACGCTGGCGCCGGGTGCGGCGGTCTACATGCCGGCCGGAGGCGCCCACGCCTACGTTCGCGGCTTCGGGCTGGAGGTGATGACGGCCTCCGACAACGTGCTTCGGCTGGGAATGACCCCGAAGGAGATTGCGCTGGACGAAGGCCTGGCGGCGGTCGACCCGGACGCGGCGCCGCAGGTCCTCCCAGGACCCGCGGGTGGCATCGACGACGGCTCCGCGACCGTCGACTATCGCCCGGCGGGTGCGCCGTTCAAAGCCACCCTGGTCCGTGAGTCGAGCGCCCATTCGGCGGGGGGCAAGTACCGGCTGGCGCTGTGCCTGTCGGGGACTGCCAGTGTGTCGGTCGGTCCGGCGACCGTGGAGCTCTCAGCCGGGCAGGCGGCTGTCGCACTGGCCGAAGAGCCGACGCTGGCGATGGACTGTGCCGGTTTGGGATTCGTGATCGAGCACCGACCGGAGAACGATCCCTTGGCGTTGGATTCGACCCACAGCCGTTCGGCGGGCGACGAGGAGTCAGAGGCATGAGCACTGAGGGTGGCAAGAAGGCGGTGATCGCCGCGCTCGGTGCCAACCTCGGCATCGCCGCGGCGAAGTTCGTGGCCTTTGCCATCACGGGCTCGTCGTCGATGCTGTCGGAAGCCATCCACTCGGTCGCCGACTCGGCCAACCAGGTGCTGCTGCTGATCGGGGGGCACCGATCCAAGCGTCGACCGGACCAGACCCACCAGTTCGGCTACGGGCGTCTTCGTTACGTCTACGGCTTCGTCGTGGCGATCATCCTCTTCCTCATCGGCGGGCTGTTCTCGCTCAACGAGGGCATCCACAAGTTGCAGCACAAGGAGGACCTGCACGACCTCGGCGTCGCAGTTGCGGTGCTGTTGGTCGCGATCGCACTGGAATCGTTCTCCTTCCGCACCGCCATCAAGGAGGCCAACAAGGCGAGGGGGAGGCGGTCGTTGCCGGGCTTCGTCCGCAACGTACGACAACCCGAGCTTCCGGTGATCATGCTCGAGGACTTCGGCGCACTGATCGGTCTGATGTTCGCTCTCTTCGGTGTTGGGATGTCGGCGATCACCGGCGACAGCCGCTGGGATGCCGTCGGGGCTATTGCCGTGGGGTCGCTGCTGCTGGTGATCGCGGTGTTCCTCGGCTTCGAGATGTCGAGCATGCTCGTCGGGGAGTCCGCGTTGCCGGAGGAGCAGGCGGCCATCGAGGCGGCCCTGGCAGCCTCGCCGGTCGTCAACAGCGTTATCCACCTGCGGACCATCCATGCGGGGCCGGACGAGATCCTGGTGGCGGCGAAGGTCGCGATCGACAATGACGACACCGGCGAGGCCATCGCGGAGGGCATCGATCAGGCCGAGGCGGCCATCAGAGAGGCCGTACCGACGGCGACGTACATCTTCATCGAACCGGATCTGCGCCGCCCGGTCGTCGGTGACGGGTCCGGCGGCGACGGCATCGGCGACCACCCCCAGGGTTGAGGGGGACCACGGCCTCCGTCTGAGCTCGAGGACCTAGGGCCGGACTGCCGAGGTGTGCCGACTTGTCGTCGAGCGCCGGTATGACAGACTTGAGGCTGATCTTGGCCGTTCCAACCAGGGTCCTGGTATGTCGGACCACCGTCGAACGGCCGCACTCACCGCACTTCATAGGAGAGAATTCCGTGGACTTCAAAGTTGCCGATCTCGCACTCGCCCCTGCGGGCCGCGACCAGATCCGCCTCGCCGAGCACGAGATGCCCGGACTGATGGCAATGCGTGAGCAGTTCGGCGAGAGCAAGCCGCTCGCCGGC
>CAYMPK010000170.1:0-6231 GCA_964392145.1 uncultured Actinomycetes bacterium
TTCCCGGGGTCACCCTGACGGAGGCGGATGCCTGCGAGATCGCATCGCTGGAGTCCGTCGGACTCGACGACGCCCAAGTCGTCATCGCCGCGACCGGCGACGACAAGGCCAACCTCGTCGTATCACTGCTGGCCAAGACCGAGTTCGGTGTGCCGAGGGTGGTCGCCCGCGTCAACCACCCGAAGAACGAGTGGCTGTTCGACGAGTCGTGGGGGGTCGACGTTGCCGTCTCGACGCCTCGGATGCTCTCGGCCCTCGTGGAGGAGGCCGTGACAGTCGGCGACCTGGTCCGCCTGTTCACCTTCCGGCAGGCCGGCGCCGACCTAGTCGAGATCACACTCGCCCACGACTCGCCCGTCGTGGGGGGACGTGTGGGCGACGTCAACTGGCCCAACGACACCGCGCTGGTGGCGATCCTACGGGGCCCGCGGGTGATCCCGCCGACCGAGGACGATCCGCTGGAGGCCGGCGACGAGTTGATCTTCGTCGCGGCGCCCGATCAGGAGTCGTCGTTGGAGGATCTGCTCTCGGGCGAGGAGTGACCTGTCTCGTCCTCCGACCCCGCGCCACCCGCGGAGCCCTCGACGTCGGCGGCCCCGACGTCCGGGGCGGGGGTGGCGGCTTCTTCCCGTTTGGCGGCGCCGCGAGACCTGGCCGCCGCCATGCTCGGTCGGATGATCAGGAAACTGAACCAGACACCGAGCAGGTACAGCGGCCATCCCATCACGATCTTGGCCACCCCCAGTGGACCCACCCAATCTAGGAAGTACAGCGGCACCTGCACGACCAACCGAAGCCCGAACACGCCCACCCAGATCCAGGTGGCGGTGGCATAGGTCCGGCGCAATTCCACATCCGAGCGCCAGCCCGTGAAGTCGCCCATGATCCCGCCGAGCATCAGTCCCAGGATCGGCCAGCCAACCATGATGGAGATCAGTGCGCCCGCGCCGTAGAGCGCGTTGATGAGGATTCCGGGCAGGAAGAAATCAGCTGCCTGGCCGGTGAAGGACGCGACCAGCGCCGAGACGGCGATTCCGAGGAAGCCGCCTCCCACCTGCAGCAGGGACTCGCGGCGCACCAGCCGGATGATGGCCAGTACCGCCCCAACGGCCACCGAACCGATGATCGCCCGGCTCAGGTTCTGCCGGTCGAGCGTGTAGAGGATCAGGAAGGTGATTGCGGGCAGCGACGAATCCAGAATCCCGCGCCAGCCTCCCAGCGCCCGATTGAGCATGACCCGTTCGGCTGGGAGGTCCTCGGTGAACTCGCCCAGCCGTTCAACAACCTCACCCTCGATGCCGTCGGGGTCCGGCGCCCGCGTCACCCGTCGCCCGAGGGGAGCAGGTCGTAGCGGGGGTTGTACATGACCGGCGACCCCTGACTTCCGGCGATCCGCCCGGTGACCCTGAGCTGCTGGCCCGGCTCGATCCCCGCGATCCGCCGCCGACCGAGCCAGACGATGCGGACGACGCCGGAGCCGTCGTACATCTCTGCCTCCATGCTCGGCAGTTTCACCGACGGGTGCAGGGTGACTGCGCGTACCACGCCGCAGAGCATCGCGACTTCCCCCATGTGGCAGTCGGAGGCGTGCCTCGCGCCGGACTGGTCGCTGGCGGCCATCAGGTCGTCGGCCTCGACCTCCGAGTCGGATGACCTCATTCGACGGAACAGGTTCCTGACCGAGTGGGTGGTGGCCATAACCTCAAGGCTAACGCCGAATGCCCCGGATGGCCGGTTCGGCCCAGCGACCACGAGGAAGGCACAGTGCGGCTTCATGACAGATGATGCGGCCCAGAGCGCGGTCCTACTGCTCCCGGGCAGCGGATCGACCCCCGAATTCGTACGTCGCGCCTTCGCGAACGTCGTGCGTCCCCCACAGTTGGGTGATGGCCGCACGCGGTCCGTCGTGGTGGACTCCCGGAGCGGTGATCCGTTCCTGATGGCCGACCGCCTCGCGGCCACCGCCGCGGAACTGATCGCCGACGGCACCTCGATCACGGCCGTGTGCGGCGTCTCCATCGGAGCCCACGCGATTGCCATCTGGGCCGCCGATTCGGGCGTCCGGGATTGCCGGCTGATGCTGGTCATGCCGGCCTGGACGGAGGATCCCGGACCGGTCGGGGCGGCCACCCTGCACGCGGCTCACCGACTACGTGCACACGGGATCGCAGAGGACCTACGGCAGTTGCGACTCGCGCACCCGCAGGACTGGGTAGTGGATGAGCTGGAGCGCGCCTGGCCGCTCTTTACCGAGGCCGAACTGGCGACGGCCTTCACCCGCACGGCCGCAGCCCCGGGTCCGGGCCATGACCGCCTCGCTTCAATCCGCTGTCCCGCAGCCGTGGTCGGGCTCCGGGACGACCCCATGCACCCGGCGGTGGTGGCAGCGACCTGGGCGGCCACCATCCCCGGCGCAGCCCTCGTGGAACTGGACCGCCAGTCCCCGAGCGGCGACGCGGCTGTGTTGGGTCGCGCCGGGCTGACCGCCCTCAGCGGATCTCGGTGATCTCCGGGCCGCGCTCGAAAGGCTCCAGTGGTGGGCGCTCCTGCGACGGCGGGGGTTCCTCCCCCTCCATCGTCGGGGTGGCATCCGGGGGCAGCACGATGGGGAGCACATCACCGGGCGCCATCGGCTGGTTCCCGCGCGAAACCACCGTCTGCTTGAAGACGTCCTCGAACACCTCGGTCGCCGCGTCCTCGGAGGCAGCCGCCCCCATGAACACCCCGTGCAGCAGCCAGCGTGGGCCTTCCACCGCGACCAGCCGAACCGCCTGGCGGACCTCCTCACCATCAGGGGTCACCGCCGGCACCACGGCCAGCAATTCAGTCCCGAAGGTGCCCTCGACCTCGTCGACATCACCACCTGCAGCGTTGATGGACTCGATGATGTTCGGACGCATCTCGTCCCACAGCCCGCCCTTGCGGGGAGCCGCATACGGTTGCAGACGCAGCGCCGCGTCATTGAACGCCGCCACCACACTCATGAACCTGCCGGTCTGCTCATCCGGCTCCAGGTGCAACTGCATGTCGGTGAACCCGGCGACCTGGATACCACCGAGGTCAATCCGTGCCACGTCGTTCTCCGGTACCTCGGAGATGTCATACGGTCCCTCGGCCGCCACCGTCACAACCTCCTCGACGTCAACCTCGCCATCGTCTGCGACGACGTCGACCTCTACCTCGGTCTCCTCGACCTGGTCGTTCTCCCGCTTGCGCTTGAACACGTTGTCTCCTTAGTGGCGTCGCGGTCCGGGTACCACGCTAGTTGATGGTCAGCTGAAGCGGCCCGAGGATCCGAATCCTGCGCTCCCGCGGTCGGACCCCGGAAGTCGCTGTACCTCATGGAACACCGCCCGGGCCACCGGTTGCACGACAAGTTGAGCGATCCGTTCACCGCGCTCCAACCGGACCGCCGTGGTGGGGTCCAGGTTGATCAACAGCACTTTGATCTCGCCCCGGTACCCGGCGTCGATGGTCCCGGGTGCGTTGACCATGGACAGGCCGTGCCGTGCCGCCAAACCACTCCGCGGATGGACGAAGGCGGCGAAGCCGTCGGGCAGGGCGATGGCGATACCGGTGGGCACGGCCGCGCGCTCACCGGGGGCCAACTCCACTGCCTCATTGGCCGTCAGATCCGCCCCGGCATCGCCGGGGTGGGCGTAGCTGGGCAGCGGTACATCGTCTGAGACACGGGTGATCAGCACTCTCGGGGCGTCGATCACGGATTGACCTCCAACCAGGGCTGACCCGCGCCGCCATCAGCGCGGACCTCCTTGGCGGCCGCCACGTCCTGCTCGCGACCATGCCGGGTGAAATGTTCGGGCGACACCTGGACGAAGAGTCCGGCACCTCGAAAGGCCACGTCACCGGTACCGCCCTCGAAGCGCGCCTCACCCGTCGCGAAGATTTTGCGCCCTTGGGTACCGGTCACTTCCGCACGAAGGCCGAGCTCCGTGCCCACCGGCACAGGCCGGCAGAAGTCAACCTCGAGTTTCGCTGTCACGGCCGGCGCCATCAGCAGCCAGTTCAGGCTGCCGAGGAGTTCGTCCATCGACGCGGCCAAGAGGCCTCCGTGGGCCAGCCCCGGCGCCCCCTGGTGGTGCTCCGTCACGACGAACTTGCCCTCGACCGCTACCCCGGTGCTGGCGAACAGCTGCATGCGCAACCCCAGCGGGTGCTCGCCGCAGCCGTAGCAGAGGTGGAAGTGGCACGGCAGCGGTGTCCCCGGTGCGGGTGCATCCGGGTGACGCCGAGGTGGGTCCGGGGCGTCCCTGGTCTCCATGGGAGCAGACCCTACGCTGTGAGGATGAGCCCCGGGAACCCAACCACCTCAGGCGCCTCGGTGCATTACCGGGAGACCCTGCGGCCGCCCTGGTGGGCATGGTTGTTCCCGCCGGCGGCAGCGGTGTTCTTCGGGGCCGCGTACGCCTTCCCGCTGGGTCCGTGGGCCGGGTTGGCCATGGCGTTGTTGGCGCTGGCCGTGAGCATCGGACTGCTCCTGCGCTCACGGATCTCCGTCGTGGTCTCGGACGACCGGCTGGCTGTCGGTAGGGCACACCTGGAATGGGCATATGTCGGGCGGGTCCGGGTGTTCGACGCCGCCGACACGGTCGCCGCAAGGCGGCACCGCGGTCATGCGGACGCCTGGCTCGCGGTGCGCAGCGGCTACGCCGACGAAGCGATCGCGGTGGACGTCGAAGACGCGCGCGACCCCCACCCTTACTGGTTGATCAGCACGCGCCACCCTGAGGAGCTCGGTTCTGCCATAGTTAGGGCACGTAATTCCCACAGCGAAAGCTGACCCCTGGAGGAGAAATGGCGTTGGACCCCCGGACCGTGGCCCCCATGGTCTCGCTCGCGGCCGCTTGGGCAGTTCGCAAAGGCATGGCCAAGGCGTATGAGAAGCGCCACGCGGGAGACGCACCACCAACGAATAAGGCGGACCTGGCCACACCCCTCCACACGATCCTGCTGTGGGCGGCCCTGACGGCGCTGTCAACAGCGCTGATCGACGTCATCGTCCAGCGCACCGCCGGCCATATGGCCATCGCTGCCGAGGCGAGGGCTGAGGCGTCCAGCTCAGACGCCGCAGTTCAGTCCGCCTGACCGACAGGGGCGGGCCACCGGGTCAACGCCGCGACAACCGGCCGATGACCGGGCGACAGGATTCGATCCGCCCTCCTTTGGCGTACTTGCTCAGGCGCACTCCGAGCACACGGCGAGGCCGTCGACCTCCTTGACCAGTTGGCTGCGGTGGTGCACCAGGAAACAGACCGAGCAGGTGAACTCGTCGGCTTGCTTGGGCAAGACGCGTACGGTCAGCGACTCGTCCGACAAATCGGCCCCGGGAAGCTCCAGGGACTCCGCCATCTCGGTTTCGTCGACGTCGACGTTGGCAGAGGCTTTGTCGGCCCTGCGGGCCTTCAACTCCTCGAGGCTCTCCTCCGCCAGTTCCTCGTCCGTCTTGCGCGGTGCGTCATAGTCGGTCGCCATCTGCGTGTCTTTCCCCTTCCATCTACTTCGTCACGTGCCACTGTTGACAGGTCGCTGCGGGCAGTTGCAACAACGCGAAATGCGACGATATGCCCGAACTACCGGCAAATGGGGCTACGGCGCGAGATTGTGCCTTATCCGCACCCAGAACGCCCACTCCGGGGGCGTGTTCTCCCCGGATAGTTAGCCAGATCACGTTCCACTACCGTGGCGCTATGCCTATTTACGCCCTGGGCGATCTCGTCCCCACAATCGACGAGACAGCCTTCATCCATCCCGACGCCGTCCTCATCGGCGACGTCGTGGTCGGTCCGGAGGCCAGCGTCTGGCCGACCGCAGTGCTGCGGGCGGACAACAACCGAATCACCGTCGGGGCACAGACCTCGGTGCAGGACGGCACGATCGTGCACTGCACCGAGGAACTCCCCACGATCATCGGTGACCGCTGCGTTATCGGGCACAACGTGCATCTCGAGGGCTGCACCATCGAGGACGATGCACTCATCGGGTCGGGTTCGGTCGTGTTGCACCGGGTGATCGTGCGCTCCTGGTCCCTGGTGGCCGCGCAGGCTCTGGTGTCCGGCGGGACCGAAGTGCCCTCTGCGGCCATGGCCGTCGGAGTTCCCGCCCGCATCAAGGAGGGCAAAGTCACCCCGGACATGATCACCCCCGGGGTGGAGATGTATCTGCAGAAGGCCCGCAACTCCCCAGGAACGTTGAGTCGCCTGGACGGTTAGA
>CAYMPK010000171.1:0-6199 GCA_964392145.1 uncultured Actinomycetes bacterium
CTCGACTTCCTCGGCATCAGCATGGACCCGAGGAAGGCCGAGGGCATGCGTTTCACGATCAACCTGGTGACACCCGACAACGGCGAAAAATACCTGATCGAGCTGAGCAATGCGACGCTGACCAACATCAAGGGCGAACAGGCGGTGAAGCCGGATCTGACGATCACGCTGAACCGCAGCGACCTCAACCAGGTGATGATGGGCGCCAGCACCTTCGACGACCTCTACCACGTCGCGATAGGTCCAGGACGTCGTCAGGTCATTGACGCGCACGACGCGGGTCTTGCCCTCGTAGCCGCCCTCGTTCAACGCGCTGATGATGTTCTGGCGGGCCTCTTCTTTGGCGATGGGTGCCACCGAGTCCTCGATGTCCATGAACACCTGGTCGGCCGGCAGGCCCTTGGCCTTCTCAAGCATCTTCGGGCTGCTGCCCGGGACTGCGAGGTTGGAACGGCGGGCACGGGACGGGCGCGATGACGATTGATCCATGGCAAAAACGATATTGCGTGCCTAGGTCGGCGATTCCGCCAGGGTCGTCACCTCAGCACCTCCTGAACGCACAACCACCGCTGTCCCGGCCAACAGCAGCGCCAGTGCGGGCAGCACGATGAGGGGCGGCCACTGCCCGAGGAACAGGGCGGCCATGATCGTGGCGAGCGGCATCTCGAAAAGGATGCCCATACTCGTCACGGTGGCCGAGGTGGTTCGCAGGGTGGCGCTGATCAGGCTGTGTCCGAGCAACTGGGCCAGCACGGTCAAGGCCAGGATGAGGCCCCAGTCGCGCAGGCTGTAGCCCCACAGGTCGACGCCCAATGCCAGTCCGAGCACCAGCAGACAGAACGCCGAGGCCGCGTAGGCAACCAGCGTGTAGTTCGCGGTGCTCACCGTCTGACGGACACGTTCACCGACGGTGACGTACGCGGCGGCCAGCACCGCTCCCACGAGGGCCAGAGCATCACCGATGAGCGACCGAGGATCCAAGGAGAGGTCGAGGCCGGTGAGCAGGACGACACCTACGACGGCGATGACTATGCCGACCCACACCTGTCGCGCGAAGTTGACGCCGCGGGCCCGGGCCATCAAGGCAGCCCACACCGGTTGGGTAGCCACCAGCGCTGTCGAGGACGCGACCGAGGTGAACCTCAGCGATGGGATCCAGGTGGCGAAGTGCGCTGCCAGCAGAACCCCGGCAGCAGCTGACAGCATCAGTTGCCTCCGCGTCAGCGCGAACAACTCCCGCCGGTGGCGCAACAGCGCCCAGGGGGCGGTCGCACCGGCACCCAGAGCGGTGCGCCAGAACGCGATCCCGATCGCTGGGGCGGCCGTCGCAGCGATAAGCGGCGCTGAAGTCGAGATGAAGAACACGGCAACGGCGAGCAGCCCGAGCTGCGGCCCCGATCTCGCCACGCGTGTCGTCACACCGGCACGGTAGCCCTTCCTGCGGCCAGGTAGGCGTTAGCCTTCGGTGCATGAGCAGCAGCGCACCCCGGGTCTACGCCGGCCGACTGGCCAAGACCGCGGTGTTTGCCCCCAACGGGGATCAGCTCGGCGTGGTCCGGGACGTGGTGTGCCTGCTGCGCCAGCCGCCGGACCGACCGCGGGTGATCGGGCTGGTAGTCGAGGTGGGGGCCCGACGGCGAATCTTCGTACCCATGACGCGGGTGACGGATATGGACGCAGGGCAGGTCGTGACCACCGGCACGGTGAACCTACGTCGTTTCGAACAGCGCGAGAGCGAGACCCTCGTCGTCGGCGAGTTGATCGATAGCACCGTGACACTCCGCGAGACCGGCGAGAGCGTGAAGATTCTCGATGTCGGCATGCAACTGCACAATCGCGACTGGCTCATCTCACGACTGCACGTGCGCATCGGCAAGTCGGGATTCCGGCGTCGGTCCGAGACCCGCTCGGTGCATTGGGACGACATCACCGGGATCGCCGGCGAGCAGGGTGACCAGGCGGTGGACACCCTGTTGGAGTCCGTTGCGGAGATGCACCCGGCGGACGTGGCGGCCCTGCTCTCCGACCTGCCGGCCAAGCGACGCATCGAAGTGGCGAGGGGACTCACCGACGATCGGCTCGCCGACGTGCTCGAGGAGATGGGCGACAACCGCCGGATCGAGGTGCTCAACCGACTGGATTCCGAGCGCGCCGCCGACATCCTCGAACAGATGGACCCGGACGACGCGGCCGACCTGCTCGGTGACCTCAGCCCCGAGCAGGCGGCGGCCCTGCTGGAACTCGTGGAACCGGATGAGGCGGAGGACCTGCGCCGTCTCTTGGTGTACGAGGATGCCTCCGCCGGCGGCATGATGACGACCGAACCGATCGTGCTGCCACCGGATGCAACCGTGGCGCAGGCGTTGGCCGCGGTGCGCAACCCGGACCTGAGCCCGAGCCTGGCGGCCCAGGTCTATGTTGTGCGCCCGCCTTTGGAGACGCCCACCGGAAAACTGCTGGGCGTGGCGCACTTCCAGCGGCTCCTGCGGGAGCCCCCGTCCACGTTGGTGTCGTCGGTGATGGATCGTGACCTGGAGCCGGTGCGCCCGGAAGCACCGCTGGCCAAAGTCACCCGCAGTTTCGCCATCTACAACCTCGTCGCCCTGCCGGTGGTCGACGACGCCCGCAGGCTGCTGGGCGCCGTAACTGCCGACGACGTCATCGACCACATGCTGGGCGATGACTGGCGAGAACGTCCGGAGACCGACGAGGAGGGCGCAGATGTCCATCAATAAGTCCGCGCGGCGCTCCGGGCCACGACTCGACCAACCCCGGGAGGGGCGACGATCGCTGCGGCCCTCCTATGACTCGGAGACCTTCGGCGCACTGAGCGAGAGGATCGCCCGGTACATCGGCTCCTGGCGCTTCATCGCCTGGATGACGGCGTTCATCGCCGCCTGGATCGGCTGGAACACCCTGGCCCCTGTCGACCTGCGACCCGACCCGTTCCCGTTCATATTCCTCACGCTGCTGCTCTCGCTGCAGGCGTCCTACGCAGCCCCACTCATCCTGCTGGCTCAGAACCGCCAGGCCGACCGAGACCGGATCCAGTACCAGGAGGACCGGGCCAGCACGGATCTGCTGATCGCGGACACCGAGTACGTGAGCCGTGAAGTGGCCGGGCTGCGTGCGTCACTGGGCGACGTGGTCACCCGCGACTACCTCCGATCCGAGCTCCGCGCCTTTCTCGAGCAACTCGACGAACGCGCTGAAAAGGCGGCCCGGGAGGAGAAGCGGGCAGCCAAACGTGAGGAGAAGCGCAGGCGCGAGGAGGCTCGGGAGAAGCGCCCTGAATCCCATGAGTAGCGCCACCCCGGTTGGGTCGTAGCATCGCTTCCATGGCAGCCGTGAGTATCGAAGCAGTTCAGCAGGCCCTGGCCGGGGTGCAGGATCCGGAGATCCGTCGCCCCATCACGGAGCTGGGGATGGTCAAGTCCGTCGACGTCGCCGAGGACGGTCAGGTCGAGGTCGCCGTGTATCTGACGGTTGCCGCCTGTCCCATGCGGGACACCATCACCGAGCGGGTGTCTGCTGCGGTGTCGGCCGTACCGGGTGTCACCGGCGTCAACGTCGAACTCGACGTGATGAGCGAGGAGCAGCGCGCCGGACTGAGGGAGCTTCTTCAGGGCCCGGGCGAGAAGGAGATCCCCTTCACCCGTCCCGGCTGCACCACCCGGGTGATCGCCGTCGCGTCCGGTAAGGGCGGCGTCGGCAAGTCCTCCCTCACTGCCAACTTGGCCATCGCCCTCGCCGCCAAGGGCCTTTCGGTGGGGCTGCTCGACGCCGACATCTATGGCCACTCGATCCCGCGGATCCTCGGCATCGATCGGATGCCGACCCGGGTGGAGGGCATGATCCTTCCGCCGAGCGCCCACGGGGTACAGGCAATCTCGATGTTGTTGTTCAAGCCCGGTGGAGTCACCCAGGCGGTCGCCTACCGGGGGCCGATGACGCACTCCGCGCTGAAGCAGTTCCTCACTGACGTCTACTGGGGCGATCTGGACTACCTGCTGCTGGATCTGCCCCCGGGTACCGGGGACATGGCGATGAGCGTGGGTCAACTGCTGCCGCAGTCGGAGTTGATCGTCGTGACCACTCCGCAGTCAGCGGCCGCCGAGGTCTCTGTGCGAGCCGGCATGATGGCGGTGCACACCAAGCAGCGGGTGCTCGGGGTGGTGGAGAACATGAGCGCCTTCGCCTGCCCGCACTGCGGTGAACCGGCCGACATCTTCGGTAGTGGCGGCGGTTCGCTCGTCGCCCAGATCCTGACGCAGGAGCTCGGCACTGAGGTGCCACTGCTGGCGAAGGTCCCGTTCGACATTCGGTTCCGAGAAGGTGGCGACACGGGCGATCCGCTGGTGGTGAGCGATCCGGCGGCACCCGCCTCGCAGGCCGTCCTCGCCCTTGCCGACCATCTGGCTTCGCAGCAACGCGGTCTCGCCGGGATGAGTCTCGGATTGACGCCCTCACGTCGATTCTGACGCTGTTCGGCGACGGCTGAGCCGAACGCCCGCACGGTGGTAGCGTGGCCCGCAACGCGACACCGAGGGGTGACAGATGAGATCACGAGCACCGGCCATCGGCCTCAGCACGCTGGGTGTTGCCGTGATACTTCTGGCTGGCTGCACCAACAACCAGATCGAGTCGACGAAGGATGCCAACGTCTTCAATGTCTGGACCGCCTCGGAGCGGGCCTCCGTAACCACATTCGCCAACAACGTGGCGGCCGGGGTCGGCACGCCTTCAGGCTACGAATTCGTCGACGCCGTGTGGGGGGACCCGGAGACCGGGGAGCGTTCCCGAGCCTTCGTCCGGTTCGGTATCAAGACCGGCGCCCCGGGAACCAAAGCGGACGTGGACAAGGTCGTGAGCAATCTCGCGGCGAACGGCTACCCGCCGGTGGCGGAGTGGACCTGCAATGCGGACGGCGCCGAGATGTACAACGGGGTCGCCGAACCGATCTACTCGTGCCGTCTTCCGAACAACGATGCGGTGGTGGCGACCAACATCCTCAGCGACACCTTTCCAGCAAACGGTGGCGTCGGTGTCACGCTGGACTTCAAGCAGGCATTGAAGCGGGGCAAGTTGGGTACCCCGACTCCCTCGACGTCCTAACCTGCGAGCCGACGCGGCGCTGGGTTCACGTCAGGTTGCATCAGGATCGAAGGATGCTCCCGGCTGGCTCCTCGGAGCGGGGGCACCCCCAGCCGGTGATCCTGTGGCTGACGCACCACCGGTCGAACCCGATGCCTTGTGGGCGGTCGGGGATTTGGCGGACGCGGGTGCGTCTGAAGGGGCCGGGTCACTGAAGGTGCTGGCGAGCATACGCTTCGGATGAAGATCGGCGAGCGACTTCAAGTCGTCGGTGATGCCGGAGAGCTCAGCGCTGTCCGTGAGTTCCTTGCGAGCGCTGGTCGCGGTCTCACGAAGCTGACGGACGAAACGCCCAGCCTGGCCAGCGACCTTCGGCAGCTGCTCAGGTCCGAAGATCACAAGTGCGAGCACAGCGAGAACGATGAACTCGCCCAAGCCGATGTCGAACACGCGACCCTCCGAAAACCGCCGGGATCGGGCACCAGCATCAGTGCCCGACCCCCAGAGTACGGCTATTGGTTCGCGGTGCCCAGCGTGACCTTGATATCGCGCGTCTGACCGCCGTTCTTGACCGTCAGGGTGACGGTGTCCCCGGGGGAGAGGCTGCGGATGGCGGTGATCAGGGCCGTGCCGTCCTCGATGGGTTGACCGTTGACCGCGGTGATAACGTCACAGGCCTTCAGACCCGCCTTGTCGGCCGGACCCCCCGGCGTGACCTGCTGCACGGAGGCGCCGGCCTGATCAGACTGCGAATTGAAGTTGAGACTGGCACCGATGATTGGGGTCTTCGAGGTCCCGGTAGCGATGATCTCCTCAGTCACCCGCTTTGCGGTGTTGCTCGGAATGGCGAAACCCAGACCGATGGAACCCGACTGGGAACCGCTTTGGCTACTGCCCAGACTGGCAATGGCCGAATTGACACCGATCACCTGCGCCTCCGCATTGACCAATGGCCCGCCGGAGTTGCCCGGATTGATCGCGGCGTCGGTCTGGATCGCGTTGATGAACGACGTCTCGCCCTCACCGCCGGCGGTCACCGGCCGGTTCAGCGCCGACACGATTCCGCTGGTCACGGTGCCGCTCAGGCCCAACGGTGATCCCACCG
>CAYMPK010000172.1:0-6131 GCA_964392145.1 uncultured Actinomycetes bacterium
CGGAACAGGCCGAACAACTCTGGACATGTCGTGCACAGGCCTTCGTGCCGGGCTCACCGATTGCCATGAGAGCGAGCGTCTCGGAGTCGCAATGGTCAGACATGAAACTCCTCCATTCGATCTCGCAGACGCCCCAGACCACGGCGGATGTGACTCTTGACGGTCCCAAGGGGCATGGACAGGCGGTCAGCTATCTGTTGATGACTCAGGTCCTCGTAGAAGGCCAGCCGAAGAATAGTCTCTGCGGGGTCCCCGAGCCGGGCCAACTCCTCCGCCACAACCACCTGGTCGACGACGGCGGACGGATCAGGTCCCGGCATGGCACTCACAATCGGCTGCCCGGAATCTCCGAGGCTGTCGCTCGGCACCTCCGAGGTCACTGCCCGGCGCCGAAAATGGTCCGCGATGCGCCGCTTGGAGATTGTCATCAACCAGGCGGGTAAGGAGCCGCTGTCGCTGTCGAAAGAGGAACGCGATCGCCAGGCGGAGACAAAAACGGACTGGGTGATGTCGGCGGCATCTTCAGTGTTCCCGACGCCGCGCAAGGCCACGGTGTACACGAGGGCACCCCACTGCTGATAGGCCTGCTCGAGGGCTGACTCGTCACCAGCGGCGAATCCACGACCGACGTCGGTCGTGGTAGGAGAGGCCGGGGTGTGCACCAGATGAGTGTGCCACGCCGCCGGCGACCGGGCTGGTATCCCGGTCGCCGGCGGCGGCGTCGTGACTGCGGTGCCACCCACGGTCAGTGTGGCGGATGACGTCCGCATCACAGACTCGGCGCGGTCGCTCTGGCTACTGCAACGTCGCCGGGTCGAAGCCCGGGGGGAGCAGGACCTTGTCGATCAAGTGGATTACCCCGTTGGAGGCAGGGACATCGGCCTTCGTAACCTTCGCCCCGTTGACCGTCACACCGTTTGCAGTGCTGATGGTCACCTCCTGACCCTCGACCGTGGGCACCGCCCCATCCTTGATGTCAGCGGAGGTCACCTTCCCGGGAACGACGTGGAAGGTCAGGATCTTCGTCAGGGCTGCCTTGTTCTGTGGCTGGATCAACTTGTCCAGCACTCCGGGCGGCAGAGCGGCAAACGCCTCATTTGTGGGGGCGAACACCGTGAAGGGTCCTGGACCTTCGAGCGTCGGGACCAGTCCGGCGGCGTCGACAGCTGTTGCCAGTGTCGTTGTACTCGGGTTTGCCGACGCCACGGCCACGATGTTCCCAGCCTCGGTTGCCTGTGGGCTAGCCGTCATGCTCTGTGAAGGGGCAGCAGAGGATGACGAGGCAGTGGGGCTCGGTGCCGTCGAGGAGGACTCCGAAGATGACGAGGTGGAACCGCATGCGGCGAGGGCCACGGTGGCCACGGCGGCCAATCCGATCAGTTTGACGTTCATGTGCTTCTCCCTGTTGTCATCGGCCCCGGGTGGGCCGTCACTGAATACATCGGGCGACGACTTCGGTTTGGATGCAGGTGCTGAAGACTTCTTTCTCGGAACCCTGTCGCGGCGATCGTCGAGGCGGCAACATCCGTAGGCGCCGACGGCGAAGATGCCGCGACATGCCACGCAGACTAGCTCTGGCAGGCTCATCCCACGCCTAGGCTCAGCATCATGTTCGCTCAGATGGTTGCGCCATCGCCGACGCCGTCGATGAGTCCCACGGCGGTGCAGAGCCCGGGATCCTCTTCGTCGCCGTTCGACGCCAATTCCGAGTTCAATCTCAACCTTGACGACATCAACAGTTGGGACGATCTGCTCAGGGCGCTGGGACTGGATGGCAACGAAGTGCCGGTATGGCAACTGCAGGGTTGGTACCTGTTTGGCTTCATCGTTGCCGCGGCAGTGATCGTGTTGCTGCTTCGCGCCATCTACCGGGGAATGCAGCACCCAAGGTTGGATCTCACCGAACAGCGAGACGGCCCGCCCACCGTGACCAGCCGTTCCGTGTGGAAGTACCTCGCCACGCCGGTGTTCCTCGACCCCGTGTGGATCATGGCCATTCTCACCATCTTGATACTTGCGGCCAATCGGGGTGTCGGGATCCGGCCGGGAAATGAGCTGATCATCGCGTCGGCGGTCGTGGTCGGGGCGAGTCGGTTGCTGGCGCATGTGAATCTCGAAGCTGCCCACGAGCTGGCCAAGTCCGTGCCCCTGACCGTCGTCAGTCTGTTCCTCATCCTGGGCCAGACGATCTCGCTCAAAGCCGCCATCGTGACCATGCTTCAGTTGATTCGCAATATCGATTCATTGCTCTACTACATGGTGCTCATCGGGTTCTTCGATGTGGTCGTCACAGCGACGTGGTTCGCGCTGGTGCAACTGCGATGGCACCGGATGCGCCGCCGGCAGTCCGGCCTCGGTGCCGCGCGGCCGGCATGGTGGGAAAAGGTCGTAGCCGCCTGGGGGAGTGACGAGGCCGGGGCCTCGCTGCCCGAAGACGCGGTCGCCGACATGACCCAGGACGCTATGGCGCGGCGCCCGGCGGCGGTGAGCGCAGCGAGTCCCGCGGAGCAGACGCGCCCCAGTGACCCGGCGGACTAGGCGCTGGCTAGGTCCTCGCAGATGCGCGGCTATCGACGCTCGCGCCAGAGCAGGTCGGGTGTCAGGTCCGCGAGCGACGTGGCCCCGAGCAACGCCATCGCCATCTCCAACTCCGTGCGCAGGATCTCCAGAACGTGGGTGACGCCTGCTGCACCGGCGACGGCCAACCCCCAGATGATCGGCCTGCCGACCAGCACTGCCGCGGCACCCAGGCTGAGGGCCTTGACAATGTCTGTGCCCCGACGAACACCACCATCGACAAGGACGGGAACCCGTCCCGCCACCAGGTCGACGACGCCTGGAAGCGCTTCCGCTGTCGCCGGGACCGTATCCAGGTTCCGGGCGCCGTGATTGCTCACGATGAGGCCGGCGGCACCGCAATCGACGGCGCGGGCCGCGTCATCTGCGCGCAGGTGGCCCTTCGTGATCACCGGGACCGGACTCAGATCCACCAACCACGAAAGGTCGTCCCAGGTGATGTCGGGAGCCAGCAGCGGGTTGTAGACGCGGCGATGAGCGGGAACGTCATCCGTGGGAAACGGCATGCCGGCGAGGATCGGGAAGAATGCGCCATCGATCCGGCCGAATTGATTGCGCTTGTCCCGGTCGCGAGCACCCAAACATGGAGTGTCGACCGTGAGAACCAATGCCTGGGCGCCGCTCTCGACTGCTTCCGCAACGAGGTCGCGGGTGAATCCTCGATCCCTCTGGATGTAGAGCTGGAAGAGCCACGGTTCCTCGGCCTCAGCGGCTGCAGAGCCCACGTCGGAGAGTGCCGTGCTGCCCAGCGAACTCTGCACGTACACGGCTTCTGCGGACGCAGCGCCACGAACCGTGGCACGTTCGCCCACGGGATGGTAGAGCCGATGGCTGGCCGTCGGAGCCACCAGCACCGGATAGGGCAACGACAATCCGAGGAGCTCGGTCGAGGTGTCCAAGGAGGAGACATCCACAAGAGTGTGTGGTGCGAGCCGAAGCTCGCCCCAGGCCTCCTGATTCCGGGCGAGGGTGCGTTCATCGCCCGACCCGCCCGCTACATAGTTCCAGGCCGCCTCGTACATGGCGGTCTGTGCGACGGGCTCGAACTGCCCGACGGCGACGAGGTCGTTGAGAACTTCAGATACCGCAGCGGTCGCGGGTTCGTCACTCGGCGGCATGCGGTTCAGGGTAGCCGCGAAACCACCGAGCGCGCATAGGCAGTCATGTCACTGTCGTGGTTCTCGAGTCCCGGGATGTCGCTGCGCATGATGATTGCCACGGCCCAGAATCGACCGTGTCGAGCGAACACCCCCACCTGACGAACTGTCAGCGGAGCGTCGTGGCCCCAGCCGCCCTTGAAGTACTTGAAGCCGGCGCTTCCAAGCCCCCAGGACTGATAGTCGACCACGTGACCCATGGCGCTGGTGACGATCCTGCGCGAACTCGCCGTGAGCACCTTGTTGGTGGCGAACAGGCGGGCCAGCCAGCGGGCCTGCGCGCGGGTGCTCCATTGGGTCTGGCCCCAGTGCGTGACAGCGTCGTTGCGGCCATTGAATGACAGGGACACCCGAGTGGTGAAGTCATCGCCGCGCCGGAGGATCATCTCCATATACCTGGCTGCGCTTGCTTCGGAGCCGCGCCGCGCGATGAGCATCCTGTGAAGCCGGATTGCGGCCTCGTTGTCGGATCGTGACAGGGCGGATGAGATGTCCGCTCGAACGCTGGCCGTGGGTGGGATGCCGATGGCCAGAACAGACGTGACCACGAGGAGTTTGGCGGTCGACCATGCCGGTCCGGTGCTGACCCCGGCCGCCCTCATCTCACCGGAGACCAGGTCGTAGGCGGCATACCCATACGAGGTGGAACCGGAGCGCGTGGCGGTGGGTGCTGTGGCCGCACCCGCCGGGGAGACGAGTCCGAGTGTCATAGCGAGAGCGGAGAGGAGAACGAGCACCCCGGCGCCGGAGCGTCGGCGTATTCGACTCGCTGACAGCATGGCCGCATCTTCTGAAGGCATGAACTCCACGGTAACCACGGCGACCAACGCCCGTCGGTGGAACCGCCCCAATTCACCCTGTTCACGACCCCCGATCAGGCCCATATGGGTGCTTGGCGTGCCTGCGGACGGCAGTGGGTGACGATCATCACACCCCCGGTCAAGGAACCTATAGACACAAATAGGCGTGGATTGTTCTGACGGCTTCGGCTCACTTACGCGGACGCATCAGGACTTCCTGCACGGCGGAGGCGACCAGTAACCCGTCCCTGGAGAAGAACTGTCCTCGCGCGAGGCTGTGGGCGCCATGCGCGATCGTGCTGTCCTGAACGAACAGCAACCAGTCATCCGCGCGGAAGACGTCGTGAAACCACATCGCATGGTCCAGTGATGCCAATTGCCAAAGCTCCCTGGCATTCGGTCCCAGATTGCGCAGTGTCGTCCCCGCCAAGGTTATGTCGGAGAAGTACGTCAGTGCGCACACCTGAAGCAGCGGATCGTCGGGTAACGGCTTACCTGTGCGGAACCAGGCGATCATGCTTGCGGCGCCCCCGGTCAAGTCCTCGGCCATCTCCCGATCGATGAGTCGAAGGTCGAGCTGACGCTCTTCGGGGAAACCCATCTGTCGCAGTTCAGGATTCACACTGGCGGTGGGCAGCTGGGCTTGCGGCAGGGACTCCGGCGGGGGGGCCGGAGGCATCGGAACCTGATGACTCGGACCGGATTCGCGCACGGCGAAGCTCGCCGACATCGTGAAGATCGTCTCGCCGTGCTGGACGGCTCGCACGAGCCTCGTGGAGAACGAGCGTCCGTCGCGTGGCCTCTCCACCAGATACACGATGGGCTCGCCGGTACGCCCGGGTCGCAGGAAGTAGCCGTGCAGCGAGTGCACGTGGCGGTCGCTGTGCTCGATCGTGCTGCCCGCGGCAACCAGCGCCTGTGCCGCCACTTGCCCACCGAAGGCACGGAGCGGCGCACCGGCATGGCAGGAGCCGGTGAAGATGTCCCGATCGATGCGGGTCAGAGTCAACCGATCGATGAATTCCTCTGGGCGTCCCGTTCCCGACTGGTTCGGTTGAAGCGCGCTATCGGTCATGTCAGCGAGCCTAGTCGCGCGTCGAGCCCGGCGTCGGGCCGCGCGGGAACCGGGGGCCGTTGTGCACCGGACGAGATAATGCCGGATCACCCCGGAGCAGGTCATAGGATCTGACCTGGGGAAGGCCCCCTCTTTGAGGACGGGATGAACACACCAATGGATGATCGAGGCGCCGGTCCCGAAGAGGAAGCCGCGATGGCGGCAGACCGCCACAGCGAACCTGTCGGCATCCGGACCATGGCCCACCTCCTGGAGGCCTCGACGGCGCGCCAGGACGCCTGGCGCACGCTGTACCGGGATTCCGATCTGCTCGCTCGCCGACCCACCAAGGAACGAGCCGAGAACCTGCGGGCCAGTTGGGATCAACTGTTGGTCCTCGAGGGGTTCTGGGCCTACCCGGGCCCGGAGTGCATCGGAGCATTGCAGGGATGGCTCGACCAGGATGACATCCCACGGTTCCGCGAAGCCGCTCGCAAGGTCGCCAGCCAGCTGCATACGAAGGCCTACCGGCGCGACCCGACG
>CAYMPK010000173.1:0-6108 GCA_964392145.1 uncultured Actinomycetes bacterium
GACGAGCGCCCACCAACGACGGCGATCGAGTTTCGCTGACTCCTGACTCGCCACCTTTGCATCGTGCCAGCGCGAACCGGTGGGTGGCTCGACAACACGATGATCCCCTGCTCGCCTTATGTCGACCGGCAAGCGCCTGCCGCCGCCAATGAAACGACGCTCGGTGTTCCGCGCCAGGCTCAGGAAGCGAACGGGGCCTGCCTGCTGATTGACTTCCCGCACCCCGCCCCACACATTGGAGGACTGCCATGGCAACACTCGCCCGAGTCACCGAGATCAGCGCGACCAGCGAGAAGTCGTTCGAGGACGCCGTGAACGTGGCGGTGACCCGATCGGTCAAGACCCTTCGAGGTGTCAGCAGCGCCTGGGTCAAGGAGCAGAGCGTCGTCATCACCGATGACCAGATCACTGGCTACCAGGTGAATGTCCTGGTGACATTCGTGCTCGAGGACGAGTAGCTCAGACCGACACCAGCTCGGCGGCACCGAAGGAGACACTGAAACGCTGGCACCAGATGCTGACGCTGGGGTAGGTGCCGAGGTCGACGTCGGATGGGATCAGGTAGTTCTGGTCGCCGATGTTCCCTTTGAGTCCGCCGAGGTCGACGTGCCGGCCATCGTCGAACACGAACCAACCTTCCGTGCCGCTCTGCAGCTTCTGGTCGGAGAGCCACACATGAAGGTCAGGACCATTGCTGGTCGAGAAGTTCGACAGGCGCAGGATCCGTTGGCCGTCGGGCAGTCGAAGGACGGTGGCCGTCCCTGTCGTGTCGTGTTCCTGCGAGACGAACTGCCCCCTGGTCAGTTCCCTCGGGGCCGCGGGTGCGCTCGGGGTTGCTGCGGCGCTCACGGGCGCCGAGCCAGTGGGGGCTGTGGGCAGCGGCTCATTGACGGTCTGATCGACGAAGAGTTTCCACGGTTGGAATACCGGCAGCGCGATGAGTCCAAACACGACGACGATCGCGCCGAGGATCCACCACACCCTGGTTCGACGCGTCCTCGGTGGCGGCGCCTGTCGGTCGTCACCCGACGCCGCTTGCCCGTCGTTGCTTGGAGTTCGACTCGTGGTCAAGTGCCCACTCCTTCGTCTCTGGCCGCGGTCTCGCCGACAGCTGCTCTGACGCGTGCGAGTCGAATTCGGTTTCGCGTGCTCGGTTCGCTTCCGAACTCCCGCGGATAAGGGCAGGGTGGAGACATGGTCGATGCCGGAGGGACGCTCACCCGCATGAGGGGAGCTTTGAGCCCGCAACCGACACCTGTCCTGCTGCGGGCCGGGATCGCGGTGCTCGTCGATGTGGTGGTGTTGTTCGCCGCCATCCGGTTCGCCCTGCTCGCCGCCGGCCACCCGGCCACAGGGCTCACCCATGCTGTACTCCCGGCTGTTTTCGGCGGGATGTTCGCTTTCATGGGGTCGCTGGGCGGGAACCTCCGCAGTGGGCTGATCCGTGCTGTGGCGTTCTCGGCAGTGTCACTGCCGTTGACGCTGCTTGCCATCGCGGTACGCGGAATCCCCCTCGCTGCGGGGTTGAGCCTGGCCGGGATCGCGGTGCTCGCGGGTGTTCTTGCCTGGTACGGCGAACCGCTCGCCACGTTGGGAACGTTGTTGCTGTACATCTTCTTCGTCCCGCTGGTGTTCGGGGCGGGCCGCGGAGTGCCCCTGCGCTTCATCCTGCTCGGCTTCGGCGTGATGCTGCTCTGCACGGTCCTTCTGAGGGCGCTTGTTGCGTTGGTACCAAAACACCGCGCTCCGCCACGAGCCGATGTCACGGGGGCGCCAGCCGAGGGCCCTGCGGAACCGACCACCCCCGCGCCGAAACGTCGATTCGCCCAGGTGCCCCAACCGCAACTCGGCCGACTGCATCGGACCACGCTGCGCTCAGCCATCGGTCTGGGCGTGGGTGCATTCGTGATGTCGGCCACGGGC
The DNA here is from genome assembly GCA_964392145.1 of uncultured Actinomycetes bacterium. GTDB lineage: Bacteria > Actinomycetota > Actinomycetes > S36-B12 > UBA10799 > JACJWR01. The sequence goes on from CAYMPK010000173.1 coordinate 1,924, forward strand.
GATCACAACGCCGTGTGGGTGCTGATGACCCTGATAGCTCTTATCCCCCCGGCCATGCCGTTGACCATAGATAGGGTCCTACAGCGGCTCGCCGGCACGGCCTTGGCGATGATCTTCCTCACCGTCGTCGACAGTGTGGTTCCGCCGGGTCCCGCGAGGTTCCTCGTGTTGGCAGCCGGACTGGTTGTGACCGTCGCCTACCTTCGCCGCAGCTATGCGATCTCGGTCCTGGGTATCAGCATGGTGGCGGTCATCGCCTACGCCCACGTGGACGCCCCGCTCGGTGAGGCTCTGTTGTATCGCGGTCTGGACACCCTCATCGGGGCGTTCATCGCGATTCTGGTGACACTCCTCATCCCAGTGGGCTCCACGCCCAAGCCTGTCTGGGCGAGCGAGTCGGGATGAGGTCAGACGTCCGGGTTCTGCGTCTCGGTGTTCTCAGGTCTGACAGCGTCCCGCCGGGTCAGCCTGGGTAACGGTAGGCGAGCGTGACAACCTTCGAGCGCCCGAAGGAGTTCACCGTCTGGATCTGTATCCGGTAGACGTTGCCCGGCTTCATGCTGACCAGCCCCACAGACGTGCCGTCGATCGGCAGCCACCCCGACCAGCGCGTGGTCGAGTTGGGTGCGGAGAGTCGACCGAGGTACAGGTTCTTGGTTCCGCCGACGCGGGGGGCGGCTCGCCAGACGGCGCGTAGTTCGCCTGGTCTCGGGCCGACTGCAACGCGCAGTCCGGTAACAGCCGGCGGGGTCAACAGACGCGTTGTCCGGGCGCGGAACTCGGCCAGCATCGTGCCATTGAGATCCACCTTGCGGCGGGGAGCCCAAGCCTTGTGATCGACGATGTGGTCCGGACCCTGGTTGATCAGATTCAACAAGGCCGCAGTCACCTTCGTGGTGGCGTTGACCTGCTCAGCTCCGAAGCCATCGATGAAGTTGCTGCCCGCGTGAATGGTGCTGGAATAGCCGGCGCTCTCGATCTCGATACCGAAGAAGCGACCATTGCCGTTGTCGGCGGTCACGGTATCTCGGCCCACTTGCATGGGGCCACCCGTGCCAGCATGTGGACCGCGCGTGGCCCGCATGAAGTAGACCGTGCCATCCCGGCCGATCAGGAAGTGGCATCCGCGGCGACCTCCGGTGAGCCCGTCGTAGCGGGTCAGTCGTGAGGGTGACCGGTAGTCGAGCAGGAACTGTCGGGAGGGCGCGTTGCCGGGCACACCGGCGCCGGTGTGGTGGAGCATGACTCCGATAGGGCGCCAGTCCGCGCGGCGATTCGGCAGATCCCATTCCAGGTTCCAGCCGGGTTCTACCACCAACTTCACGCCGGAGGCGCGTAGCGCGGCCAGGACTTGATTCGCAGTGGGGACGCCTTTGGCGTGGGGTACGGAGTTCGCCGGGCCCGGTGCCTCCGAACCGCCGCCGGACACACCATTCCCGCCCTCGGCGTCCGTAGTGTTGACCTGCGTGCCGGCGGCTGCGGGTGGCGTGCCTTGGTTGGGCAGCGCGCACAGGCCGACGAAAAGGCCGGCGCCGGCGACCGACGCAGCCACCATCGACCTGTTCATCTGACCCTCTCATGGTTGGTAAGCGCGGAGGACTCGGTGGTGCAGGGCATACCGCCGCGAATCGATGTTAACCCCGGTGGCACTCCCTGCGTGGCAGCTTCCGCATCGTGTCACCTCCTCTCGATGCTACGCAGGGTGAGATAACTGTCACATCAAGTGACCCCCAGGCTCGTCCGGTCCCGACGAATGGACTGCACTGACCAGGGTCGAAACCCAAGTCAGTGCAGTAGCGTCGTCGAGGTGAAGCAGGGCGACGGTGGTCGGGTGGAGGTGGGCGGCCGAGCCATGTCGCTGCCTGTGCTCTTCCTGGGCTTCATGGGAGCGATCCAACTGGCCGACCCTGTCATCGCGAACCTTGCCCTCGTCAGGGCGACCCAGGCGCTCGGTTTCAGTCCTTCGACGCAGGCCCTCGCCGCGTCCATCTCCACCCTCGCCCTGGCAGCGACTGTCGTACCGGCGGGCGTGCTGGCGGACAAGATGGGCCGACGGCGCATGCTCACGGTGGCGCTCGTCGTGGCCGCGGCGGGAGATGTGTTGGCGGCCGCAGCCCCCGATTCGCTGGTGTTCCTGCTCGGGCGTGCGATCGCGGGCATCGGTTTGGGTGCGGTGTTCACCGGTTCCTTCGGCTACGTCCGCTCCGTGGTCGACCGGGAGACGCTGCCCGCTGCCTTCGGCGTCTTCGCGGGGATGTGCTCGGTGCCGCTGTTCGTGCTCATGCCCCTCGGTGCGGCACTCGCGAGTGCGAATTGGCGTCTGGCTTTCCTGATCGTGCCGGTCGCAGCGTTGGTGTGCGCAGCTCTGTGCGGCCGGATCCTGCCAGACGAACCCGCCGTGCCGCTGCCACGGCGTGCCTACTGGGGCCTAGTGGCCCTGGGCGTGGGAGTCGTCTTGCTGCTTCTGGGAATCAACGGGCTTGCCGGCAACCCGACCGCCCCGGGAACTGTTGGGCCACTTATCGGCGGTGTTGTCGCACTGACAGTCTTCGCTGTCATTGAGACGAGAGTGGCAACGCCGACCTTCCCCATGCAGCTCTTCAAGAGTCCACTGTTCATCCTTGGAGTACTCGGTGGCCTGTGCTGGAACGCCGCCAGTGCGGTGACCCAACTCCTGAGTTCGAACTTGTGGCAGTACGTGTCGGACTTCTCACCACTGAGCGCCTCGTTGCATCAATTGCCACTGCTGGCCTTCAGCATCGTCGGTTCGGTCGTCACCGGTTACGTCATCGGCCGAGGTAACTCCGCGGTGGCGGTGCAAGTGGCAGGAGGGGCGATCGCGGTTATCGGCCTGTTGGCTTCCGGGTTGTTCGCACCCAGTGCCACCGGTGCGTTGTTCCTTCTCGGGCTATGTGTGGTCTTCTTCGGCTGCGGGGTGATGACAGTTCCACAAGGGCAGATGTTCGTCACGGAGGCACCGGCCGAGCACTACGGCGCAGTCACGTCGTCACGCACCTTCATAGGCCAACTGGCCTACGCCCTGGGGCTGGCGGGCGGCGCAGTCGTGGCCAATGCGGTCACAACGTCGAGGTTGGTGTCCGAAGGGGGTGAGACTCTCTCGGAGGCCACTGCCGATCTCGGCCGATTCCTCACCGGGGCATCGACGTCATCGGCACAGATAGATTCCTTCTACACCTCGGGATTCGCCGCCGCCATGTATGTGTTCGCAGGCTTCGTGGCTCTGTGCACCATCGTGATGATGATCCTGGGTCGGGGGGCATCCGCCCGGATCCGTGCCCACGCCGAAGCGCACATCGCAGCCTGAGACTCAGGCGGCCTTGAGTGCCTGCGCGATGGCCTCGGACACCATGCGCGCGGCCTCACACGAGCACCCGCTGCCAGGGTGGTCAGCCGTGGAACCGGACAGAGCCGACCCCAGGGAAGCGTGGGCCGCCGCACCGCCAGCCGCCTCCGGAAGTGGGAACCATCTGCCTTCGTACACGGTTCCGCGAATCGGAATCCGATTGATCCTTGTCGGATCCACTTCGTAGGGATCCTCTGTGAGAACGGTGAAATTCGCCGCCTTTCCGGGGGCAATGCTTCCCAACTCGTCCTCCATCTGCCATGAGTAGGCGGCTTCGATCGTCACCGCGCGGAGCGCATCGTGCACCGAGATGCATTGGTCCGGACCCGCGACCCGCCCGGACTGGGTGATCCGGTTCACCGCGCACCAGACCATGTTCAACGGGTCTGCCGGACCCATCGGCAAGTCGGAATGGAACGACAATGGGATGTGGTGCTTGAGCACCGAGGCCGAACGAACCATCACGTCGGCGCGTTCGGGCCCGAGGCACGATTGTCCGAACTTGTCGGCGAAACCTGAGACGTAGTACGGGTTTGCCGAGACGATGGCTCCGAGCCGTGCTATCCGCTCGACCTGCTGCTCGGTCGAGTTCGCGAAGTGGACGATTACGGAGCGATGATCGGCGCGTGGATGGTCGATCATCGCCTGTTCGAGGGTGTCCAGCACCAACTCCAGACCCCGGTCGCCGTTGACGTGGGTGTGCAACTGCCATCCTGCCTGCCAGTAGGCGTCGGCAAATGCCGCGTAGGTGTCGGGCAGCATGAGCCATTCACCCTCATGGCTCGGATCCGGCTTGCCGTCAGCGTCAACGTACGGATCGT
>CAYMPK010000174.1:0-6091 GCA_964392145.1 uncultured Actinomycetes bacterium
TCGCGCTTGCCGCCGGAGTCACCGTCATCAACCTCGCTTGGCTGAATGGTCTCGGCCCGGTCGCGGCGATCGCTGCGGTGGTGGCGTGGTCGGCGATGTTGAGCGCAGTCCTCGTGTCGCGGTGGTTCGCGTGGCGAGATCTCCGCGACATGCGTGAGAGATCGTTGAACCAGTGGATCGGTTCGCGTAACCGTCGTGGTTGGTTCAACGCGCTGCTGCAGGACAGCCCGGAATTCGTACTCGTGGTCGATCCGGAGGCGCGGGTGCTGTTCGCCTCGCCGGCGGCCAACTCGCGGCTTCCGCTCCTCGACCTGGATTCCGGGCAGTCTCTGGGGGCCGTGGTCACTGACTGGACCCTTGCCGAACTCAAGCAGCTTCTTGCCGAGGCGGCCGCCGACGCCAGTACCACGGGACCTTTCGACATGATGTTGGTTCAGCGGGACGGCAGTCGCTGCCAGGTGGAGATGTACATCGCCACAGCACATGACGTGGAGTTCAAGGGCTTCGTTCTCACGGCCCTTGACGTCACCGCGGCGCGTCGTCTGGAAACGGAGTTGGAGACGGTTCGAGCCCGGGACCGACTCACCGGACTTCTCACCTGGAGCGGGCTGAGCGATGTCATGGCGGAAACCATCGCCAGTAGTGGTGAGAATGACCGTGTCGCGCTCGTTGTCCTGGACATCAGCAACTTCGGCACGTGGAACCAGTCCCTGGGTCGCAGTGAGGGTGACCAGATCCTGCGTGCCGTTGCGGAAGCCTTCGAAGTGTTGCCACCCAGCGTCGCCGCGGTGGCCCGGTTGGAGGCGGACGCCTTCGCCTGGTTCATCGTGGGACCGGAGGCCGCGCGCGAAGTCTCCGATGCCGACCAGATCGCTTCCCGAATGCTCTCGAGTCTGATCCTGCCCGACGACACTGAGGTCTCGATGTTCTACCAGGCTGGATACTCGGTGACCCGCGCCAGATCGGGTATCACTCCGCAGCGCCTGCTCGAACAGGCCGATGTCGCGCTGCGCAGGGCCCGAGTGAGCAGCGGCAGTCATATCGTGGCCTTCCGCCCCGGGATGAACGAGGACCTGGTCCGGCGGCTGGCGGCCGACGCGGATTTGCGGGACGCCATCGATGGGGACCGTATCGAGGTCCTCTATCAGCCGGTGATAGGGCTGGCTTCAGGTGAAGTCGTGGGTGTCGAGGCGCTGGTCCGGATACGTGACCGTGACGGACGGTTGACGACGCCGGACATGTTCATCGATCTCGCCGAGGAGTTGGGACTGATATCGGAGATCGGCCATCGTGTTCGGGTCCGAGCCATGGCCGACGTGCTGGAAGTCGAGCGGCGCTCCGGTGTTGCTCTCGATCTGGCGGTGAATGTCTCCCCGCTCGAGATCGACTCGTCCCTGGTCGCGGACGTCGCGGAGCTGCTCAAGGGGTCGGGGCTCGATCCGGGCAGGCTGACTGTCGAGATCACCGAGTCCTCGCTGCACGAACATCTGGACCTGTCCATCGGTGTGTTGCAGCAGATCCGCGGCCTCGGGGCGAAGGTGGCGATGGACGACTTCGGCACGGGATACTCCTCGCTGTCCGCCCTGGTGAGTCTGCCCATGGACGTGCTCAAGATCGATCGATCCTTCGTCGGGGACATAACCGAGTCACTTGAGGGTAAGGGTCTGGTGCAGACGATCGTGAGGCTCGCCGGGATCCTGGGTCTGACCGTCGTGGCGGAAGGTATTGAGACCGCGGACCAGTGGCTGGAGTTGAAGTCCCTTCGTTGCCAGTTGGGCCAGGGCTATCTCTTCGCCAAGCCCTTGGCGAAGAGCGACTTGATCGCGTACCTGACGAAGGGGGCGGAGCGGGTGCCTTTGCCGTAGCGAACACCCGATACAGGAACCCGTGGATCCGGTCGACGGCCGCACTGCTCGACTGCCCCGGGCGTGCCTCGGGAACGCGCGGTTGGCCTTGCGATGTCGCATGGGTCGGGCGTGGCCGAACGACCTGGCAAGTATCACCGAGTCCGGCATCGCGAATCCAGTGGGCAGCCAGCCTCGAACTCCGCGGAGCTCCAGGTGTTCAAGGACTCACGTACGTCGGGAATGTATTAGGAAAACCGAAGTTGTTGCGCCGCAACGACTTGCCGCCTTAGCTCAGATGGCAGAGCAACGCACTCGCAATCCTGTGTTCTACAGGCCTGTCAGGCGGGGATTTCACGCCTGGAACCAGGCCACGGGGGGCTGTGATGGGACACCGCCCGGCGAACGCGAAGCCCTGGACCGGTGCCGACCGGGATCCACGGTGCCGCGAATATGCTCCATTCGCGCGAAGTCAACCGGAGACCCGTCTTGGCGCCGAAACGATTCGGCATGTCCTACCGGTCTGGCTGGCCCCGGCATCGGGAATCTCCTGCATGCACAGCAACTGTCAAACCACCACAAGGAGAATCCACCATGCGTACCTCAATCGCAACCCTGCTCACTGCTGGCGCCATCGCCGTCGGAGGCCTGACCACCGCCATCCCCGCTGTAGCTGCTCCCGTGCAGAACGCGCCGACCACGACGAGTGAGAACGGTGCCGTTCTCAAGGATGTCGCCCTCACTCTGCACAACAACACGGACATGTCCTTCAAGTACCGAGCCGGTCAAGAGGTTCGCACTTTGCTGCCCGGCGAACGCATCGCGACCCAGGGAGACGGGGCCTCGATGATCGCGTGGCTGCCCGGTACTTCCGGCAATGACGTTTCCGTGCAGGCGGCGGCGTTCAACCACGGTATCGGCACCCCCGATGTGCGTGGGAAGCTCAGCATTGGCAGTGACACTCGTGAGCGAACCGAGCATCAAGGAGAGCACGAGTACGACAAACTCGTGGAACTGCGCGGACTGAGCCTGTCGGGCTACCGGCACGCCGACACCGCCACGAAGAACTTCACCGTCACCATCGACAAGCACAGCGCGGCCAAAACGACCGTGGACAACACCGCCTCCGCCCTCAACACCTACGTCTACGTCGACGGGAAGATGCATCCCGTTCGCAAGGGCCAAAGGGCTGCCATGCCGCAGTTGCCTCGAGGCCAGGCCACGGCTTGGACCTTCAGCACAAACGGTCACAACCGCACGGTGTACATCACCTGGAACGGCCCGACGGCGACATTCAGCGTCCCGGGGCGGTCCGCGGCGACTCTGCTCGAAGGTCAATCCGCGACTTTGGGTGACATCACAGTCAGTCGCGCCGACGTCGACCACCAGGCGACAACCAACTACACGTTCAAGGTCGGTCGCTGATCAAGAACGCAGAAACCGCTGCCGGTCGCCCGCAACTCCGGGCGCACCGACAGCGGTTTCTGCGCGCGGTCGCGTGGGCATCCCAACTGGCCACCTACGCCGCGCCCACCTCTTTGTGGGGCGGCCCCCGCTGGGCATGATGTTCATGGACCTTGGTGACGGGTGGCGGCGTTGATGGGGTGAGTACATCCAGGACCAGTTCGGTTGGACACCTTTCGGGTCCAGCGTTGGCCTGGGCAACGGCGACTGGTGAAGTTTGCGAATACTGATCTGGGTGTCCTGCCGCCTGAGTGAGTCCAGTGCACCTATGCAGATTCCGGAGGCGAGACCGTCTTGAGAAGGGACTCGATCGCGGGCCCGGGTTTGGTGGCCACGACAGCCTTGGTGGTCGGCGGAATTATCGGAACCGGGATCTTCGCAGTCCCTTCGGGGGTGGCGGGTCTCGGCCAACGCATCAGTAGCGGCCTGGTGTGTATTATCTGGAGCGGTGCTGAGGGTCGCGGGGTTTGACTCATGCACTGGCAGTGAGTTGCTCTCATCCGCGTCAAGGGTCTAGAACCCGTTGCTGCAATCGATGTTAGCCGCAAGCACGAGGCCAGTGTGGTGGGTTCTCACCTCGGAACTCACCCTGAAATGTAGGGTGTGTGAGGTACCTAGGCACTCGTGATACGGCTCAGAAATGCCCGAAGCCGTTGCCCAGCAACGACTTCGCCGCCTTAGCTCAGATGGCAGAGCAACGCACTCGTAATGCGTAGGTCTGGGGTTCGATTCCCCAAGGCGGCTCCACGGAAGGCCCAGTGGGCTGCTCAGATCCCTCAACCTATTCTCGAGCACAAAGTCGGCGTCCTCCGTGCACTCGGCACGCAGCCGACTCAAACCCGACTGCCACCTTTGGTGGTCGAAGGTCTGAGCAAGCGGAGCCGAGCGGCAAGCGGGCGAATGTGGGGACTAGCACTTCCTGGGCGCCGTACGATGGTGGGGTACTCACTGGAACTGCCGCGGAAAGTGGGAGATCGTGGTGGCGACCGACACACAGCAACACGAGCCTGTTGCCAGTTTCGACGAGCGCCCGTCTGCGGGGGTCGGCCGAGTTCTGCTGGGTCTGGCGCTCTCGGCATTGAGCGCCGTGATGTTGTTTGTCATGTGGAACGGTCGGGGTAACTTGTGGCCGTTGGTCTTTGTGGCCTTCGTCCCCATGTACGTGGCCCAGTATCGACTGCTTCCCAGGAGGTTCTCGGCCTTCGCCGTCGCTATCGCCGCTTTTGGCTACTGGGTAGCAATGTGGAGTTTCGGCGGGCTCGGACTAGCGGTGACGATTGGCGCCTCGCTCGTCATCGCGGTGCTGTGGTTCGTCGTCGGCATCTTCGAGCGGCCTTTCACCGAGCGCACCCGCTACAAATGGTTCCTGGTTCAGTTGCCGCTGCTGTGGGTGGGCGCCGAGGTCCTGGGCCAGGCGAATCTACTGACCGGAAGCAACTACTTGATCGCCTATCGCGCGGCGTCAGCCCCTCAGCTCATTCAGCCCGTGAGCATCCTCAGTTCGCCCGCGTTGAGCTTCCTCATGATCATGATCAATGCCGCGATAGCGCTGTTGCTCCTCAAGGCGATGGATCGTCGATGGCCCGGACTGGCCACGGTCACGATTCCAAGCAGGACCCTCACCTGGACCACCGTGGTAGCGGGTGCGACAACGTTGATCTGGGTGGCGTCAAGCCTGCTGATCTACTCGCAGGTCAGTGGACAGATGGGCCCCAGTGTGCGGGTTGCGGCGATTCAGCCGGGACACCAGGATCAGACTCCCAACTTCCTCTCGGGCACCTCGAGCACCGGGTTCTCCCCAGTTGAGAATGAAGCCCGTCGCAGTCGGCAGCAGCAGAGACTCGTCGCCATGACCAATGATGCTGCCCGTCAAGGAGCCCAACTCATCGTCTGGCCCGAGGAAGTGCTCGACTACGACCCGCTCGCCGCGGGTCGAGGCGATTGGATCAGCGAACTCGCGAAGGCGACCAACGCGACGATCGTTGTCGGCTACGAACAGGATCCCGCGCTTGGATGGGCTACCCCCAACATGGCGGTGACCTACCTGCCTACAGGCGAACTCGCCGGACAGCCCTACTACAAGGTGCACCCGGTGGTTGCCCACGGGGAGGCCTTCCGGGCTCCCGACCAGTACCCGCAGTACCAGACCCCATATCCGACGTATCTCACCCCGATCGGGCAACTCGGCGTGATCATCTGTTGGGACCACGACTTCCCGAATTCAGCGGCGAGGTTGGAGGCCGTCACTGGAGCCGACATCATTGCGGTGCCTGCCTGGGATCCGGCCACGATGGTCCCGCTCAGGTGGCAGTCTCTGGTTTTTCGCGCCGTCGAGAACCGGGTCCCGATGGTCAAGGCGGAGTTGGCCGGGGATTCGGCGATAGTCAACGCGAACGGTGACGTGGTGTCGATGGTTCAGAATCAGCAGGGGCAGACCATCGTCCTAGTCGACAATGTTGATCTCGGGCCGCGAGGTGCGCCTTTCTCCGATATCGGGGGGTACCCCTTTGCGTTGCTTGTGATCGGCGGACTCATTGCGCGCTACGCACGGCAGATCTTCCTGGTGCGTCGCCAGCGACGTTCCGCAAGCGGGGCGGCCTCAGCTGCTGACGTGCCGGCCACCGGCGATGCGGAGAGCCCCGCCCGGTAGAAGCGCGACGCGCCGCTGTCGTGTCCAAGCCCGTGGCAGGCAGCCTCAGGCCGTGTGAGACCTATCTGGACGATTGGGTCTGCCGCCGAGCGGCGTCGGCCGTGTCAGCGGCAGCAGCGCACCGACGAAGCAG
>CAYMPK010000175.1:0-6054 GCA_964392145.1 uncultured Actinomycetes bacterium
CATCGGGCGGCATCGCACTGCTGGCCGCGATGGCCGACCTGGAGGCTGGTCATTGCGACTGTGCCCTCGTCTTGGGCGCGGAACTGGAGAAGTCCGTCGGCGGCGATCAGGCCGCGCGGAACATGCGGGCAGCGGCCTGGGTGGGCCACGAGGCGGAGGATGTGCCCTACGTCTGGCCCTGGACGTTCGACAGGATCGCTGCCGAGTACGACATGCGGTACGGCCTGGACACCGCCCATCTGCGCGCCATCGGCGAGAAGAACTTCGCCAACGCACGGCGTAACAACAACGCGCAGACTCGCTCCTGGGACCTCCCGGCAGCGGCGTTCGGCGACGACGACACCGCCAATCCGGTTGTGACGGGCAGGTTGCGCCGTCAGGACTGCAGCCAGGTCACCGACGGGGCGGCAGGCGTCGTGCTGGTCAGCGATCGATTCCTGCGGGAACACCCCGGCGCGTCAAAGCGCGCCCGGTCAGCCGTTCTCGGCTGGGGTCATCGGACTGTCGGACTACCGCTCCAACAGAAGCTTGTGAACTCCGCCGACGACCAATACCTGCTGCCCCACGTTCGTCAGGCGGTACTCGACGCATTCGGGCGAGCCGGTGTGACCTTGGCGGACGTGGACGGCATCGAGACCCACGACTGCTTCACACCGTCGGAGTACCTGGCCATCGACCACTTCGGCATCACCCCGCCGGGCAAGAACGGCCGGGCGATCGAGAGCGGGGAGCTGGCATTCGACGGTCGACTTCCGGTCAACCCGAGTGGCGGCCTCATCGGAGGCGGCCATCCGGTCGGTGCGACCGGCGTCCGGATGGTTCTGGATGCCCACCGACAGGTGACCGGCCAAGCTGGGGACTACCAAGTCGATGGTGCGCGCACCTTCGCCACCTTGAATATCGGAGGCAGCACGACGACGACGGTCACCTTCGTGGTCGGCGCTGCCTGAATCGAGTAGGAGAAGACATGGATGTCGAGGTTGTGGGTCGGGCGCTAAGCACCCTTCCGGACGATGATGACCACCCGTACCGCACCGGTGCCTGGCGCCCCCAACGGACCGAATGGCGGGCCGACGATCTAGAGGTCGTCGGCGACCTGCCGGAGGACCTGGACGGCATCTACTTGCGCACCACCGAGAACCCCGTCCACCCAGCGATCGGTCGCTACCACCCCTTCGAGGGCGACGGCATGATCCATGGCGTGGGATTCCGCAACGGCGAGGTCTTCTACCGCAACAGGTTCGTGCGGACTGACGCCTTCGAAGCCGAACAAGAGGCCGGCCGATCGCTGTGGGTAGGCCTGGCTGAACGCCCGGCGAAGGCTCAGCGAACCGACGGATGGGGAGCCCGCGGCCACCTCAAGGATGCCTCCAGCACCGATGTCGTGGTACACAACGGCCTGGTGCTGTCCTGCTTCTACGAGTGCGGTGACCTCTACCAACTTGACCCGATGACGTTGGAGCCCCGCGGAAAGGCAAGCTGGCACGGCGAGTTCCCGAGCCGCGCGGGCGTCTCGGCCCATCCCAAGGTCGACGAGCACACAGGCGAGATGCTGTTTTTCAACTACGGCCGCGACGAGCCCTACCTGCACTACGGCGTCGTCGACCAGCAGGACAACCTCGTGCACTACGTCGGCGTCGACCTGCCGGGGCCTCGAATCCCGCACGATATGGCCTTCACCGACAACTACGCCATCCTCAACGATCTGCCGCTCTTCTGGGATCCTGCTCTGATGGAGGCCGGGGTATTCGTGCCGGGATTCCACCCCGAGCTGCCGACCCGTCTGGGTGTCATCCCCCGCCGCGGCGCGGCCGAGGAGATCCGGTGGTTCGAGTTCGAACCGACGTACGTGCTGCACTGGACCAATGCATACGAGTTGGGCGACGAACTGATCGTTGAGGGTTTCTTCCAGCACAGCCCAGTGCCCGAGGTGCCGGACGGCGCGGGCTACCACGAACGCATGTCGCGGTTCATCTCCCTCGACGGAATGCAGACGAAGCTGCACCGCTGGCGGATGAACCTGGTGACCGGTGCCTGTTCGGAGGAACAACTGTCCGACACCATCAGTGAGTTCGGCATGATCAACGCCCAATTCGCCGGTCGCCAGCATCGGTACTCCTACGCGGCGACCGGGGTGCCCGGCAGATTCCTGTTCGACGGGTTGACCAAGCACGACACCGCCACGGGCTCGGAGGAGCACATCGCTTTCGGCGACGGGGTGTTCGGCAGCGAGACCGCCATGGCGCCGCGAGTCGGCGCGGCTCAGGACGTCGAGGATGACGGTTACCTCATCACCCTGACGACCGATCTCAACGACGACAAGTCCGAGTGCCTCGTCTTCGACGCGGCCGACTTGACGGCCGGACCCGTGGCCCGGATCAGGTTGCCGGAACGGATCTCCTCGGGCACCCACTCGACGTGGGCGCCGGGCGGGGACCTTCCGGACTGGTAGGTGGCCGGACTCGAAGACGCACCCGGAGAGCGCCGCGCCTTCACCGCGACAGCGTCGCTGAAAACAAAGGCCCGCTTCCACGAGATCGCCAACGTCTGCAGGTCTGCACCCAGGCGCACCACCTGGAACCCGCCGGGGGCGGCGACTGCGGCCGCCGAGGTAACCGAAGGGCCTGCGATGAGCAAACCGGCACCGACTGCGGCCACCCTGACCCAACCGCGGTCATCCGCAGCATTGACTTGCGAACCATGACGACTCCAGGGCTAAGTGACGATGGGAGAGAACTTCGACATCTCGAACAAATGCCGGGGCAACCTCAAGATGCCTTCAAGGGCAACTCACCCCCATCACAAGAACCTCTCGCCATACCAACCTGGGGGAATCGGCGAGCTCCTGCTCACCCACCAACCAACGTCGCAGACGCGAATTCACAAGCTGGCAGGGGCCGTGACCATGCCCGACGGAGGCCGACAGACCGTCTCCCGTCCCCACCTCGCGACGGTGCCCGGAAGCTCTCCCGGTCACTGGAGACGGCCGCGTAGGGGAAGCGTTCGCCCTGGCGCAAAGACAAGAGAGGATCGCCGCTATCGCGAACTGCTTCTGCTGGTGATCCTGGTTCTGCGTGGAGAGCCGCTACTCCGACCTGCCGCTGCAACGTCCTGCCCATCCGTCGGGGGTGCCCGCCGTTATAGAGGCGGGAATCCAACGCAGCATGCAGAGAACCCCGCTATCTCCTACCAACCCCGAACAGGCTGCAGTCGTGGATCGTCACTCGTCGACAAGCATGCTGCGGATACCCGTTTCCAACTCGGGGCCCGCCTTATGGCCGTGAACGTCAACCGCGTGCTGGGATGCAGCTCGGATAACTTCGTCCTCCTCGCCACTGATAGTCAACGTGCAATTGGATTCGCTGGGCATGAGCCGGCAATCGGCAACTTTGCGGGACATATGACGCTCACCTTCGATGGACACGAGACATCCGGCCGAGACGCGCCTTCGGCGAGAACTCTGTCGCCGGCTGTGCCGCCACCGTAGGTCACCCAACGGGCGGGGTCAAGAGCGCGCGTGTACGCATCAGAGTCTGTCCGACCAACGGCGTAAGTGTCGTTCAGTGTTAGTTGGTCTCCGCCGCTGGCATGCGGTCGACATTGTTAGTTGGTCTCCGCCGCTGGCATGCGGTCGATGAAGGCAATAGCGTACGCGTTCAGGGCTGCCTCGGCGGCCGCGACAGAAGGAGCGGTGTCAATCGGTCCCGAAGGCTCGCACACATGGTGGCGGTGGTTCGGCGCCGTGATGGTGAGGTGACCCTGTTTGTGGTGCCAGTTCCTATCGTTGGTCCTGGTTGGTTTTCAGGGTGGCTGCGTACTTCGCTGGGGGCTGGTTGCCCAGGGCGGAGTGCGGCCGGTTCCAGTTGTAGTCGATGCGCCAGTCCTCGAGTAGGACTTTGGCCTCGGTCAGCGTGTCGTACCGCAGTGATGTTGACCCTCACCCGTCAGTTGTTCAAGTGGCTTATCGCCAATGGGGTCGTTCAACTGAATCCGGCCGACGGCATCCCGAGCACAGGCAAGCCAGCCGATGAGGCGACGGCGTTCACTGCCGAGACCCTGTCGACTATCCGCACTCACATAAGCGGGGACGGTTACGAGGTGGGCTTCCTGCTGACGCTGTGCGGGCTGCGGCGTTCGGAGTTGATGGGCCTGACGTGGGAGGACATCGACAGTGATGCGGGCACCCTTGCAATCCGACGATCACGCACCGACGTGGGGGGCGGTGCGTCAGCAGTTGGGCCTCCAAAGACCATTCAGGGCCGCCGTACGCTGCCCCTGGATGACGAACTCTTGGGGCTGCTGGCAGAACCTGAAGCGCTGACAGGCGTCGCGGTACGGGCTGGCACAGGCGAGCGACGCGATCGCGGCAGTGCTCGGGGGGGGGCATAGTTCACACGCTTTGTGATCGTTTTGTGATCGACATGAGCAACGGTGAAGGCCCTGGCCGGAGGAACCATACTCTGACCAGGGCCTTTGCCGTGCGCCGCCAGGGACTCGAACCCCGAACCCGCTGATTAAGAGTCAGCTGCTCTGCCAGTTGAGCTAGCGGCGCGCGGAGACGAGCATAGCGCAGGTCTCTTCGAAAACCGTCACCCGGCGGCTACCATCCCCAACTGCCGGCGGAACCCTTGAACGGGCCGACCACCCGGTCGGTGATCCACCCTCCATAGAAGCCACCATCCTGCGGACGAACCCGTTCGCCGTTGACCCGGACGTCGTCCATCGCCGCCGGGTAGACCGCAACGTGATCGACGAGGGCCTGGTAGGGAGGCCACGGGTCGGGATACCCCCAAGCGGCGTTCTCGGCGACCGCCGAATCCCCCCCGGCGTCGTCGTGCGCGACCACGTCGTAGTAGGTGGCACGACCCTTCCATTCGCAGACGCTGTCGCCCGAGCCCTGACGCAAGGAGCCCGGGAGCCACGCGGAGACCGGCAGATAGTACGTGGGCGGGTGACTGGTCTCGAGGATCCTGAGCGCCGTCTCCGACCGGCAGACGACGACGCCGGCGAGGGTGATAACGATGGACTCGCGGACCGGACTGAGTCTGGGCGGCCGCGGATACGACCAACAGGACTCCTGGCCCGGCCCTGGGGTCTCCGGCACGACACCCTTCGGAAGGCGCATGGGGCGGTCCGATTCCCTAGAAGATCTTCTTGAACACCTTCACGACGACGACCGTGGCCACGACCACACCGACGGTCTTGGCAACGGATTCAGGGCGAACCGCACCATACTCGTCGACGTAGAAGCCCTTGACCTTCTCGAGTTGCCGGTGCGCGATGTTCTTCGGGCTCAGGGCCTCCTGTAGTTGCCCGACCGTGGTCGCAAGACGTTCGCGGGTAGCCTCCATGTCCGCTTCGATCTGCGCCATCGTCCGCGGCGGCTTCGTAGTCTCCTTCGCCGCGACCTTGCCTTCCTCGACCGTGACCGGGAGTCCCTTCCCCGGCTGCTCCCCCGCCGACTTGGCCTCAGACGCCTGCGGCGGATTGGCTGTCGCGCTCTCCCCGATCGCCGGAGGGGTGTGCCCACCTCCGCCGGCGGACTGGGCTGCGCGGCGGGAGTCAGCCGCCTGGGTAGCGGCAATCTCGGGATCCACCGGCGTCACCGTGACCGGCGGCGGCGCGAATCCAGACAGGACACTCGTGTCGTCCGTGGCGGTCGGGCTCTTGGCAGGGGTATTCTCAGTAGCCATGGCGACACCCTACGCCGTCGCACAGTCGGGGTCGAAGCCAAACGGCAGTTCCAGTCGATGAGCGGCCATCAAGGCACGATCGGTGAGCAATGCCCGGGTCGGCCCGTCCGCGACGATCCGGCCCTCGTCCATGATCACCGCGCGCGAGCAGAGTTGCAGCGCATAGGGCAGGTCGTGGGTCACCATCACGAGGGTGATGTCGAGTCCGCACAAGACGTTTGCCAGTTCCCGGCGGGCGGCCGGGTCAAGGTTGGAGCTGGGCTCGTCGAGTACGAGCACCGAGGGGGCGCAGGCGAGCACGGTCGCCACGGCCACCCGCTCCCCTGGCGCCACCTGCAGATCAACGCCGAAGAGTACCTGC
>CAYMPK010000176.1:0-5937 GCA_964392145.1 uncultured Actinomycetes bacterium
ACTTGGCGAAGTGGCCACCGCTCCAGGCGGCCGCAGCGCGATCCTGCGACAGCACCGCGTAGGAGTCGACATCGTCTCGGGTGAAGCCCTCGGTGGTGGCGATGAGGTCGGCACTGATGCCCTGCGGGACGAAGTAGGTGTCGTAGGCGGTCTCGGGATCCATCGCCCAAGCGCCCCCGTCGGAGCCCATCGGTACCCGGCTCATGCTCTCAACACCGCCGGCGATGATGAGGTTGTCCCAGCCGGCGCGCACCTTCTGCGAGGCGATGTTCACGGCTTCGAGCGCGGAGGCGCAGAAGCGGTTGATCTGGGTGCCGGCCACGGTGTCGGGTAGCCCCGAGGCGATGGCTGCGGTCTTGGCGATGTCAGCGCCCTGGTCGCCGACCGGGGTGACGCACCCGAGGACGATGTCGTCGATCGCGTTGGTGTCGAGCTCGGGGTGTCGGTTGCGCAACTCGCCGATGAGTCCGGTCAGCAGGGTGACCGGCTTGACGCCGTGCAGGGAACCGTTGGCCTTTCCGCGCCCACGCGGGGTGCGGATCGCCTCGTAGATGTATGCCTCGGTCATGCCTCTCCTTAGCTCGTACCGGATCGCTTATTGACAGGTAGTCAATTACTATAGATCCAGCACAGGGTCAGCAGAAGAGGCACCCCCCGATTGGCTCAGGAGATCCGTGTCACACCGGGCCAGGGTCCGAAACCGCGGTAGGTCGGCGTGCTACTTCGGTGCGCCGGCTACGAGCTCGTCGATCCCCTCCTGGATACCGGCGAGCAGCAGCGCATCCTCACTCGCATGGGCCGAGTCACCGGTGATTGCAATGTTCAGGACACCGTTGTAGGAGTTGATACCCACCACGGTGCGCAAGCCGCCACCGATGGGGATGATCGGCGATAGGTACTTGATTTCCTGCCCGCAGAAGTACGTTGGCTGCTGCGGCCCGCGCACATTCGTCACCAGAGTGTCGGTGACCCAGGCCGTTGCCCAGCCGCCGTGCGAGACGAAGAACTCCTGCAGCGGCGCAGGCGTGATCTTGGTCGCCATGTCCTGCATGGAACCCAACACCGCGGGCGCCAGCGATTTCTTCCCCTGCTGGGTCTGCTTGACGACCCGCTTCAGCCGCTTCTGCGGATCACCGATCCCCACGGGGAGCGCGATCGGCATCGCGCTGACCTGGTTGTTCGAGCGCGTATCACCCGGGGTGCGTCGCGAAACCGGCATGACTGCCCGGACCTCGCGACCCTCCAGGTCCTCCCCGTGCGAGAGCAGCACCTTTCGGTAGCCGTTGGTCACCGCGGCCATGATCACGTCGTTCACGGTGGCGCCGTTCTGTTTCCCGGCCGCCTTGACCGCCGACAGCGACAGGTGGATGTGCCGCCAGTCGCGTCCCGGCGACGGCGTCCCCGCCAGTTCCGTCGGCGGGGCTGGGGTCATCCGCAGCAACGCCCTGACCGTCGCCGGCGTCGCCGCCGCGATGGCCGCTGCGTCCGAGAACGCTCCGACCAGGGCGGTCCGCAACTTGTCGCCGGCGTCCAGCGTGACATCCACCGGGCCGCGGCGAGCCGCACGCGCGGCATCGGCTTGCGCGACCAGCGCATCCGTCATGGTCACCATGCCGTCGGGACTCATGTCGATGGTCCGCCCGACCAGCATGGTCACACCCTCGCCATCGGCCACGGCATGGTGCAAGCGCCACACCAAGGCCCACTGTCCCGGGGCGTACCCGGTGAGGACGGAGATGTCCCACAGCGGGCGATGGGTGTCCATCGGCATGACGAGCAACTTGGCGATCTTTCGTTTCGTTACGTGCTGCTCCAGATCGGGATTGTCGTCGACCCACTTGCCCTGCAGGATCCCGGTCCGGCTGTGCTCGGGCTTCTGCCGCAGCCGAGGAGCATGCACGAGCGTCTCGTCGACGCGCTCGCGGATTTTGTCGATCGACGGCGCGCGTCCCTCGAACTCCAGTACGGCGCCGACAGCCACCGGCCCCTCCGTCTGCTTTACGTCCAGCCAGAGGGAGTCGATCAAGTTCATACGGGTCGGGTCTTCTGCCAGGTCAGCCATGTGCCCAGCATGCTGCAGAGACTCGCGGAGAGTCCATCCGAACGGTCAGCACAGGTGCAACCCTCGGCCCTTAACCCCAAGCCCGCAGCGACTAGCGCGAATGCTCCGGGCAACCATCCGACGGCTCCGGGGATTCACGGGACAGCGACCCTTCGTGGGCGAGCTGCTCATAACGGCGTGCCTCCACCTCGTACCGGTTGTCGAAATAGGCGTCGCCACCCCGCAGCAGCGCCTGCAGCGATGCGAGGCCGTATGCCGGCAGGAACAACGGACCCAATGCCGCCGCCTGCCGCACGTGCACGAGCTCATGACCCCACAACCGCTCACCGATCTCGGCGTCTCGAGCCAGCACCACCCGGCCGAGGGTCATCGCTCCGATCCACCCGGGACGGCTCAGTCGATCGAGCAACCGACCGACGCCGGGGCCGTAGGCGAGCTTGACAGTGCCGTGCTCCCGGATCTCGACATCGCGCCCTGCCAGCACAAGCGCCAATCGTCCGATCGAATCGGTCGGCATCCGCCACAGTCGGTCGATCACGCCCCCGGGCCGAAGCCGTTCCGCTGCCACGGCCAACTCAGGTAACCGACGACACTAGTTGGTCGCCTGGAAGAACAGGATGGCCAGGATGGCGCCGACGATCGGCCCGACGATGGGAATCCACGAGTACCCCCAGTTGGAGGATCCCTTACCTCGGATGGGTAGCAGGGTGTACATGATGCGGGGCCCGAGGTCACGGGCCGGGTTGACGGCGTAGCCGGTGGCACCGCCGAGAGAGGCGCCGATCGCGATGACCGTGAAGGCGACACCGGCGTAGCCCAGCGCGGAATTGCCGAACTGCGGCGAGGAGTCGGCGGTACCCGGCTGGAACGGCGAACTCTCGAGGATGAAGTAGATGAGTACGAAGGTACCCACCAATTCGGAGATGATGTTCCAGATCGGCGCCGGAACGGAGGCGGACGTGAAGAAGATCCCGCCGGTGCTCTCCGGCTGGTCGTGGGTATCGAACTGCTTCTTGTAGACGAGGTAAGCGCACAACGCGCCGAACATCGCACCGAGCACCTGGGCGAGGATGAAGAAGGGCACGTGACCCCAGGGGAACACGCCGGTCCAGGCGAGCGCGATCGTCACAGCCGGATTGAGTTGCGCCCCGGACCGCCAGGCGACACTGGCGCCGACGAACACCGCGAAGCCCCACCCGATCGAGATGAGCAGCCAATCCTTGCCGTGCCCGAACGCCTTCTTCAGGGTGACGTTGGCGCTGACGCCCACCCCGAGCAGGATCAGCAGAGCCGTGCCGATGAATTCGCTAGCGAAAAGGATCCAGTCGGGGGTCTTGTCCATGGACCGACACGCTAGTGGCCCTCGGCCTCCTTTCGCGCGGCCTTGCGGGCCTTCGCCTCCGCTTCCTGCTCCGACGCCTGCGCCAATGTCGGAGCACCACCTCCGAGCCGGGCCGGTAGCCACCAGGCGGTCGATGGATCGGCCGGGATCTGCGGGTACTCAGACACGGTTTCATCGAGCAGGTCGCGCATCCGGTTCTGCAGGTCCACGGTCAATGCCGGAATGTCATCGTCAGGACGCGGGTAGCTGGGTTCCCCCACGTTGATACTGACCGCGGTTCCACGCGACAGGTCACGGTGGTTGTAGGAGAAGATGCGCTGCCCGCCGAAGACGATTTCGGGCAGTAGCGGCACCCCGGCGTCTGCCGCCATCCGGACAGCCCCGGACTTGATCTCCTTGATGTCGAACGATCGACTCATGGTGGCCTCCGGGAAGACTCCCACCAGTTCGCCCGCCTTCAGAGCGTCAACTGCCGCCCGGTAGGCATCCGACCCGGCCGCGCGATCGACCGGGATGTGCTTCATGCCCCGCATCAGCGGACCCGACACCGGATGGTGGAACACCGAGTCCTTGGCCATGAAACGCACAAAGCGCCCACCCACGTCGTCCGCGGGTACGCCGGCGAAGATGAAGTCCAGGAAACTGGTGTGGTTGATGGCGAGGACCGCGCCACCGGAGGTCGGCAGGTTGTCAGCCCCCTTCACCGTGACCTTCATCCCGAGCGTGAAGAACATGATCCGGGCCGTCTTGACGACCGGCGTATAGAGCAATTCCATGCGGCGACCCTATCGGCATCGAGGTTGCACGCCCAGATCGCCGAGGGTCTCGGTGACGGCTGTCACCCGGCACCGGGACCCTCCATCACGACGTCGTGACCGGAGACGTGCCTTCTGGTTGTGCGGGAGCTGATTCCAGCCGTCGCTGGCCACGGCGATAGATGATGAGCAGCACCACCGCCACGAGCGGTCCGAGGATGTCACTGGGGATCGCCCAGACGTTATTGGGCGCAGTGTTGTCGTGCGACACGTACTGCATGACGTGACCGATGGCGTCTCCCCAGTAGCAGATAGCAAGGACCACCACAGCGGCCGTCAGCCAACCGTCCCGACGGGCCTTCCATGCGCAACCGATCCCGAGCACACCGATCGCGACATCCGCCCAGCCCACTTCCCATTGGAACATCGACGGCGCGTACCCGATGCTCTCTGCCGTCGAACCTGAGCTCGGGCCCAGGTGCCCGAGAGCGCTCAGGATTGCCCAGGCCCCACCGAACACCAGCAACCAGAGCAGGCACAGTTCGATGATTCGATGGCCCGTCCGCCGTTGCGGGTTCCTGTCCACGAGCACGTGGACCACGATGCCCACGATCATGATCAGCCACGGAGTGACGAAGAAGACCATCGGGAGACCCCCTCTTGATGGGTGGCAGTTCGGCCAACCGAAATCGAATGGCCACCGCCGACGCTACCCGGTCTCAGGCGGTCGGGCCATGTCCTCGGCCCGATCATCATCACCTTGATCGGCCGTCAGTCGCTCGACCAGCTCCCAGAGCCGCGCAGCGGCACCGGGTTCCGGCCTGGTGCGGGGAAGTCTGTGTGTGGTGCGGGGCCGCCGATCCAGCCAGAACCGTCCTGACGGCGCTTCGTCGGAGTCGGCGCCCGCCAACCACACGATGGTGTCCGCCCCTTGCGCGGGGGTGCGCAGCACGGGGCCCATGATGCGGCGGAAACCCGGCAGGGCGTCTGCAACGCCGGGGGTGTCCGCCCAGCCCGGGTGCATCGAATGGAACGCGATCTCCGGCTCGCGCCTGGCCCACTCCTCATTCATCACGACCTGCGCCCGTTTCGCCCGGGCGTAGGCACGAACCCCGTCGTACTCCGACGCCGACATCTGCACCGAGTCCGGTTCGAGCCGCTCCGCATACATCCCACCGCTGGACACGGTGATCACGCGTGGATCGTCCGCCGCCTTCAGCAGCGGCAGCAGCCCCGCCGTGATCAGATACTGGGAGAGGACTTGGCTGGCGAACGTTACTTCGAAGCCCTCCTCTGTGACGGTGTACTGGTGCGTCATCGCGCCCGCGTTGTGCACAATCACATCCACCACGTCCGCCATCCGTCGGACAGCGGCCACGAGGTCCCGGGTTTGTGCAAGAACGGTGAGATCTGCGCGGATCGAATCAATGCGCTGTCCCGTCAGGGCATCTGCGCGACATTCATCGACGATCGCCGCCAACCTCGGTTCGCTACGCCCGACCAGGATCAGGTTCGCACCCGCGCCCGCCAGCGCCAGCGCCGCCTCCCGGCCAATACCGGAGGTCGCCCCTGTCAGCAGCACGACCCGACCGCTGAGGTCGTGGGGCTCGATGTCCCACTCGAACAGCCAGCGCCGCGATCGGTAGCCGAGACGGCTGAACCCGCCGACGGTGCTCACCTCAAGTGCCGCGTCGATGGCGTTCGATACGACGGCGGGCGGGCGGTTCAGACTGGACACGGCGCTGTGGTGCGGCGATACGACATACCTGCAAGTATGA
>CAYMPK010000177.1:0-5484 GCA_964392145.1 uncultured Actinomycetes bacterium
CGGGAAGCGGACTTCCTGGCGGGTTACCAGCGCCTCACACAGGAGCCGCAGCCCGAGGCGCTGCTGCGCTCGGAATTGCTGCGAGGGCAAGACGGGGCATGGCGCATCCAGACAACGTGGCACGATTTTGATGCCCTGCAGGCGGTGCGGCGGTCGGGCGAGCCGCCGGCCGCCTTGGCATTGCTGGAGAGCGTGGGCGCCGAGCACACGCACGGCTGGTTCATCGTTGAGCAGGACTACCAGCCGACTCGCTAGGCGCCTTCCCGCCGATAGAGATCCCGGCTTCGTACGGTGGCAGGTGTGAAGACACTCGGGCTGCTGGGCGGCATGTCGTGGGAGTCCTCCATCGAGTACGAACGCATCATCAACGAGCTGGTGCGCGAACGCCTGGGGGGCGTCGCCTCGGCGGACCTGTTGATCCGCTCGTTCAACTTCGCCGAAATCGAAGAACTGCAGAAGAAGGGCCGCTGGGCTGAGGCAGGACTTCTGCTGGCGGACGCGGCGGCGAACATGGCGGCCGGTGGGGCGGACGCGATCGTCATCTGCACGAATACGATGCACCGACTGGCGGATGAGGTACAAGCCGCGGTGGAGGTTCCGGTACTCCACATCGCCGATGCGACCGCAGCCGCGGTGAAGTCGTCCGGTCTTGACGCGGTCGCGCTGCTGGGGACCCGTTACACGATGGAGCAGGACTTCTACGTCGGCCGCCTTCGAGATAAGCACGGGTTGACCGTGCTGGTTCCTCCCGAGCCGGGTCGCACGCGCATCCACGACGTCATCTACGACGAGTTGGTGCGAGGTGTCATCGATCCGGCCTCGAAGGCGGCATACCTGGGCATCATCAACGAACTTGTTGCGCAAGGCGCCCAAGGTGTCATCGCCGGGTGCACAGAGATCGAGCTTCTCGTCGACCAGTCGGACCTGGCTGTACCGTTCTTCCCCACCGCCCGTATCCACGCCGAAGCCGCTGTGGCCTTCGCACTCGACGTGGCCTAGCCGAATCGCCGTTCAGTTGCGGCTCTTCAGCTCCTGGACCGCCCAGCCGTTCCCGTCCGGGTCGCTGAAGAAGATGAACGAACCGCCGTCGCCCGGCCCCAGCACGGTCACCTCGGAGACGTCGACCCCGCGAGAGAGCAGCTCCGAGCGCGCAGCCTGAATATCGTTGACCACCAACTGCAGACCCTTCACCGATCCGGGAGGGCTGTCGACCAAGCCGAGGACGATGGAGCAGCCTGATCCGGGAGGGGTCAACTGAACGACGCGCATCGTCTCGTTGGGTCGGACGTCGTGGTCGAGGTGAAAGCCCACCCTCGTCTCGTAGAACTCCTTTGAGGCGTCGATGTCAGCCACCGGGATGGCGATCACTTCGAGGGTCCAATCCATCGGGTTGCTCCATTTCATCGTTGCGGGCGGGCCGTGCTCAGGCCGCGCCGCCACATGGACTCCGATGCGTAGGGAAGGTCGGAATCGGCTGCGGTTACCGAACCGTAACAGCGCGATCATCACAGCGTGTAACATCGAAGGTGGCGATGACCTCCGAAAGGGTTCGCCACACGCCGCCCGATGGAAGGTGGCGCGCCAGCTTCGGTGGCTGGCGTGGAGGCCGACGATCTGCACCCGATAGGGCTGGCCACCCTTGGAGGCACGGACTCTCGTGAGTACTGAATCCCGCGGCAGTGCTGCCCGCGGCACGGTGACCGCCCTGGTGGGTGGGTCCCTGTTGTCGCTGGCGGCAACCGCGGCGGCGGTGCCCCCGACGACGGCAATGGCGTCTGCCACGGCGGTTACGCCGGCCTCCAATGGGCTGCGCATCACAATCCAGCGGATGCCCCCCAGTGCCTGGGCACACGTGACGATAAGCGGTCCAGCCCAGCCGAACCGCGCCAATGTGCCCTTCCGCACAGTGCTCCGGCAGAGCGCGACGCTGGGAAACCTGACTCCGGGCATCTACACGATCGAGTCTGCGAGCGTGACCGCCTCGGGTGGTCGAGCGATCCCCTTGCGACCGACGATTCAGGTGAGATTGACCGGCGGCAATCTGGCGCCGGTCAGCATCGCCTACAAGTACTCCCGGGACGGTCGAGCGCCATACTCAGCCGACGTGATCCCCGGGGAACGGTCGGCCACCGTCAGCTGGCAGGGTCCGCCGGCCTTGCGGGGCGCCAAGGTGACGTCGTACCAGGTCGTGGCACACCCGGGTGGCCGCACCTGCACGACGACCGGTCGGGTGACGTGCACTGTGACCGGGCTGGTCAACACCCGCCACTACACCTTCTCGGTGCGCAGTCTCACCACTGAAGGGCCCTCGGCCTTCACCTCGACCCGAACCGTGGTGCCGACCGCGGGTCCGACCCTGATGCGTCGGGGCGTGTCGACCTGGTTGGACGCCAGACTCGACGGCTTCCCGGTCGACTCCAACGGGATCTACGTGTACCGGACCGCCAGCGGCCAGCGGATGCGACATCCGGTGGCTCAGTCGCGTTTCGCCATCGCGCTGCTGGACCAGTGGCAGCACGACCATGATCCGCAGCACCTGACGCAGGCGGCGGCGAATCTGCGCGACCTGATGGACAACAGCCCTGCCGACGGTGTGCTTCGCTACAACTTCGACTTCGCCCTGCATGGGCGCGCCAGTGACACCATCCACGCCCCGTGGCGTTCGGCGATGGCCCAGGGCATGTACCTCTCGGCCGTGGTCCGGCTGTGGCAGGCGACCGGTGACGACTACTGGAAGCGGCAGGCCGACCGCACCTTCATGACGTTGGCCAACCAGAACACGGCGTACTGGGTGAGCTTCACCGACGCCAAGGGCTTCACGTGGTTCGAGGAGTACGCAGGCGACACAAAGCCGATGCAGGTGCTCAACGGACACAATTTCGCGCTCTTCGGTGTCTACGACTACTGGGCCGCTACCGACTCCCCACGCGCCGGGGCATTGTTCAAGTCAGCAGCCAGAACGGTGCTGCACTACATGCCGGTCCTGCGTGAGCCGGGCAAGGTGTCCTGGTACGGGGTCCGTCGCCCGAGCGCGCAGTCGACCAAGTACCACGGCATCCACGTTTTCCAGCTGCGCAAACTTGCCGCCATCACCGGCGATGACCGATTCACGATGTGGGCCTACGCCTTGGCCAAGGACTACCCGGTCGTGGAGGCCCAGGACATCGCAGATCCGACTTTGACCGCGGATCCGTTGGATGCCGGGCGGGTCAGCCGCGCGGGTACGCCGGATCGTCGATGACGGTGGCGTGTGCGTAGATCGGCTGATAGCTGGTTCCCAAGTAGTCGTCGGTTGCGCTGACGAGGGAAGCGATCAACCACATGGCCACGGCTGCGTCGTCCAGCAGGCCAGGCAGGGTCAGGATCGCCTCGGGCAGCAGGTCGACCGGCGAAACCAGGTACAGGGTCGCGAGCAGCATGGCGAACATACGCCCCTTGCCCAGTCCCACGTACCGACCCGCCATCGTGTCGCGGAGCATGCGCGGGACAGCGGCGAGACGGGTGAAGAACCCGTTCGGGCCGTCGGCCTGAATCGTTGAGACGGTGGCCGCGGTGAGCGCGGCGCGACGGGCTTCCTTCATGGAGTCCTCCTGAGCCAAGACCACCGGTCGGGGTGTGCCGGCAACCGCGGAGCACCAGAACCCGCGTTGCTTTCGGGTAACAGAGCGAACCGGCTGTTCTATTCCCGACCCAACCGGCCGCTGCTTGGGGCGGAGCATGTCCTGGACGGTACGTTCTTCGGGTGAGGATCCCCGGCGCCACCCGAGCCACGGGCTGGGCTGGCCGCACATCGATGCTCAAAGGGCTGCCGCGCGAAGTCGGAGTGCTCGCGGCGATCGCCTTCTGCGTCGCGCTCGGGTTCGGGATCGTGGCGCCTGCGCTGCCCATCTTCGCCCGGACGTTCGGGGTGTCCGCCTTCCTCGCGGGTGCCGTAGTCAGCGCGTTCGCGTTCGTTCGGTTGATCGCGTCCGCCCCTGCGGGCGCATTGGTCAACCGGATCGGCGAACGCCGGGTGCTCGCCACCGGCCTGGGCATCGTCGCGGTGTCGAGCCTCGCCGCCGCGTTCGCGCAATCGTTCGAACAACTGCTGATCATGCGGGCCTTGGGCGGCTTCGGTTCCAGCATGTTCACCGTCTCTGCGATGGCCCTGCTGCTGCGTACTGTGCATCCGGACCAACGGGGTCGAGCCTCAGGTGTGTATCAGGCGGGCTTCCTCCTCGGCGGTGTCGCCGGTCCCGCAATCGGTGGTCTCGTGGTCGGCATCTCCATCAGGGCGCCGTTCATCTTCTACGCCATCACACTCTCGGTGGCCACCGCGGTGTGTCTGTTGATGCTGCGTAACCCCAGCCCGCAGCTGCAGGATTCCGAGGTTGCTACTGGCGACAGCTCAGCCTCCCTGGACGACCCGGCCGAGGACAGCGGTTTCAGCGACCATCCGTTCGACGAGGGCATGCCCGCGACGACCGCGTCGACTGAGGAAAAGAGGGGCGACTCCACCGCGGGGGAGGCGTCCAAGCCGTTGCCGTTGCGGCAGGCCCTGCGCGATCGGGCGTACTGGGCCGCCCTCGCGGTGAACCTGGGCAATGGCTTCAGCATCTTCGGACTGCGCTCGGCGTTGGTTCCGCTGTTCGTCGTGGAGGGGCTGCGCCAGGGACCGGGGATCGCCGGCGTCGGGTTCGTGATCGCGGCGGCAGTGCAGGCGGTGCTGTTGCTGCCCGGCGGGCGGATGGCGGATCGTCGAGGGCGTCGACCCGCCATGATCATCGGTGCGGTGTTCTCGGTGTCCGGCATGGCGCTGTTGGCCCTCGGCTCCACTGTCTGGTTGTTCTACTTCGCGATGGCCGTGTTCGGGGTCTCGGGTGCCTTCCTGGGTCCGGCGCCCAGCGCGGTCGTGGGCGACGTCACCCGGGGACGCCCCGGTGGCACGGTTGTCGCGGTCTTCCAGATGGTGAGCGATTTCGGGGCGATCATCGGACCGCTCGCGGCCGGCGCGGTGCTGGACTCCGCGGGCTTCGGGGCCGCATTCGGGATCGGTGCAGTGATCATGGGGATCGGCCTGGTGGCCGCTCTGCTGATGCCCGAGACCCTCGGTCGCCGCGGGGTGCGAAGCGGAGATCCCTCGCCGACGTGAAGCGACGGCCCCGCGTCCGGGGACGCGTACCGGTCCTCGCGCCATTTCCCGTAGCGTTGCTCGCCCCGGCATCGGCGCCCGCACTTTGGCAGGATTCGGAGTATGACTGCAGATACCGGTGACGCGTCGGCGGGCAGGACGGCCACTACGGCCGCGGAGGGAACGACCGCTACCAGCAAGACCGCCGTTCCTGAGTACTACCTCGGCATCGACGTCGGTGGCACGAAGATCGCCGCGGGCGTCGTCGACGCCGACGGTGAGGTGCTGTCCGTGGTCAAGGTGCCCACCGGCGCCGATCGACCTGCCGACGAGATCTGGAACGATCTCGCTGCCGCCGGGGATGCGCAGCGCCA
>CAYMPK010000177.1:5494-5877 GCA_964392145.1 uncultured Actinomycetes bacterium
TACGATGTGTCTGATGAGGCCATCAAGCAAGCGGGAATCACCCGGGTCGCGGGTGTCGGCTGCGGCTGTGCGGGTCCGATGACGTGGCCGGAAGGGGTGGTTTCGCCACTGAACATCCCCGACTGGCGGGAGTTCCCACTACGGGCCCGGATTCACGAGAAGTGGCCGGCGGGGCCGGCTCGAGTGCACAACGACGCCGTGTGCGTAGCCATCGCTGAGCACTGGGTCGGTGCCGCCAAAGGGGCGGACAACGCGCTGGGGATCGTGGTGTCCACGGGGGTGGGCGGCGGATTCATCCTGCACGGCAAGGTCTACAACGGCGGGCTCGGAAACGCCGGACACATCGGTCATGCGACGGTGGACCCAGACGGTCTGCACTGCGG
>CAYMPK010000178.1:0-3207 GCA_964392145.1 uncultured Actinomycetes bacterium
TCCAGTTCGCCGGGTGCCACCGTCCGATGCTGCGGCGCAGCATCTACCGAAACGTGGCCAAAGTGCCACCCGGAACCGTCGTTTCCATATCCGGCAACGCCGTACGGGAGTGGAGGTACTGGCGACCCGAGGAGATTCGGGAGGACGCCGGCTCCACCATGGATGAGCGGGTGGTCGGATTGCGCACCCTGCTCCAAGCCGTCGTGGCCGAGGCCGTGGACGGAGGCGGCGAGGTCGGCGCCCACCTCAGTGGCGGCCTCGACTCAACGACTGTCGCGGTGATGGCGGCCAGAGCCTTGCGTTCGCGAGCTGGGCGCGATCTGCTGCGGCTGTTCAGCTGGTCCCCCGACCCGACGCTCGGCGGACCGGTCGCCGACGATCCGCTTCATGACGAACGGCGTCGGGTGAGCATGATCTGCGAGGCACAGGGCTGGAGCCCGGTGTTCCTGGCGAGGGATGACGCCACCCGGGCACGGTTGGCTGCCGCGCATCCGCTCGCAAATCCGGCGTGGGCCTGGTGGCAGGAGGAGCCGGTGGCCCGGTTCGCGCAGGACGCGGGAGTCTCCGTGATCATCAGCGGTTGGGGTGGGGACGAGGCGATCAGCAACCCGGGAGCGCTACGCCGGGCCCAACTGCTCCGTGCTGGAAGGATCCTCAGGGCGGCAACGGAGGCCCGCCACCGGGCTCTCCTGCGAGGGGGACGAACCTGGCGTGTGCTGGTCGGCGACTTGCGTGCGTGCGGGCCACGCTGGCTGAGTACCCTGTCCGCCCGCCAGGCGCTCGGGCCCAAGGCGGCGCTGGCACAGGTGTGGCGAGAGCATCACACGACCGTCGCCGACGAACTCGAGGAGTCCGCGCGAATAATCGCCCGGGCCCGGACTGTCCGAGAGCAGCAGGTGGCCCTGCTGGCCCAGGGCCACCTGGCCGCCCGCGCTGAGGCCTGGGCGCTCGGAGGGTCGGAGTTTGGCGTGTCCTACCGGTATCCGCTGCTGGACGTGCGGATCCTGCGGCTTGCCCTGGCCAGCCCGCCGGAATGCTTCTCCTCCCAAGGCAGGAGCAGATACCTGTTTCGGCGAGTGGCAGCCGACTGCTTGCCCGGGTCCCTGGCCTGGCGCGCGCCGAAGGCCGAGCCCGCCTTGACGCGCTTCAACCGGCAGCACACCGCCCTTCCCCTGACATGGCGGTCCACCGGAATCCACGGGCTCGACGAGTTGCTCGCCATCCGTGCGGAGGCGGAGAGTCGACGCCGAGGTGAGCTCCTGAAGAGTCGCGGCTAGGAGGCCAGACCCTGGGAGTACGCAGTCTCCGTGCCGGCTTGGGAACCGCCAGCGGATTCGGCGTCGACTAAGAGGACCAGTCTCGGCGGGAGCCAAGGTCGGGGCGAGCCCGACGGTTCCTCGTTCATCCACCCTCCGTCTATCCCGAATGGTCAGCCGCCAGTCTCCCTGCGAGGTGGCCCCGCGGGAGCGATGGCCGAGGCTAGCATCCGCGCGGACCAGCATCCGCACGCCGCGCGGAAGATACTGGTCGTGGTTCCCGACATCCGGGGCCCGGAGTTGAGCGCGACTGGGAACGGGGTAGTGGTCATGGGAACAGCTGGTTGGGCGGATCCGTTCCGTCGCGCGTCCTCAATCGTGCTGGCTCTCGTGCTGGCGATCGTCGGGATGGCATTCACCGCCGTCCAACCCGCAGCGGCGATCGGTGCCCAGTTGGTGGACGGTCCCAACGGGACGGTGAACGCGGTAGCCGTGGGCTCCGACGGCACCGTGTATGTAGGCGGGTCCTTCACCGGCTGGGGGCCGCAGACGGGCTCCGGAGCCGTCGTCAACGCCACAAGCGCCCAGGTGAACCGGAACTTCCCTCCGATCACCGGAACCGTGCAGGTCGCGTCCAGTGATGGGGCGGGCGGTTGGTACATCGCTGGGAACTTCAGCGCGGTCGGTGGCGTGACGCGCAGCAGGCTCGCACACATCCTCGCAACGGGAGCTCTGGACCCCAACTGGGCACCCAACCCCAATGGCAACGTGCAACGGATGAGTGTCTCGGGAACTACGGTCTACATCGGGGGCGCGTTCACCAGTCTCTGTGGTGCGGGCAGCTCCTGCGGAGCCTCCACAACGCGCAACTACCTCGCTGCGATCAACGCCGATGGCACGCTCGGCGCCTGGAACCCCAAACCGGACTCAGACATCCTGGGCATGACGGTGTCCGCCGACGGCGCGACCGTCTACGTGGGCGGCAACTTCACCACGATGTGCGGGGCGGGCAGCAGCTGCGACCAGACTGCCCAGAGCCGCAGCCGCCTCGCCGCCATCGGATCCGACGGCTCCCTGAAGTCGTGGAACCCGAACGCTGGAGGCGGCCACGTCGGAACCTCCGGATGGGTCCGGTCGCTTGCGATGTCCGCAGACGGCGCGACCGTCTACGTGGGCGGCAACTTCACCACGATGTGCGGGGCGGGCAGCAGCTGCGACCAGACTGCCCAGAGCCGTTCCGCGATGGCTGCCATAGGCACCGATGGCAGCCTGATTACGAGCTGGAACCCGCAGGTCACCGGCGGCTACCCCGATGTCCAGGAACTCGTCGTCTACACCAGTGGGGCCTCGTCAATGATCTTCGCCGGCGGCGACTTCACGACGTTCTGCGGCGCCGGTAGCAGTTGTGGCAGCAGCACCCAGCAACGCAACTATGTCGCCGCGATCAACGGCGACGGCACGCTGAACTCCTGGAATCCCAATCTCAGTTCGAAAGTCTGGGGCATGTCGGTATCCGGCACCTCGGTCTACATCGCCGGCGAGTTCACCACCTTATGCGGCGCGGGGAGCAGTTGCGGGGCGTCGACGCAGACCCGTAACAGACTTGCAGCGTTCAACGTCGACGGCTCGCAGCTCTCCAGGGACCCCAACGTGAACGGGACTGCCAATACGGCCGCGGCCTCGGGTTCCGCGGTCTACATCGGCGGAGCCTTCACCGCTATGACGACAGCGACGCGAAATCGCCTGGCAGCCGTAACATCCTCGGGCCTTCTGAGCACGACGTTCAATCCGAATCCCGGCAACACCGTGAACTCCCTCGCGGTGTCGGGTTCGACGGTGTACGTGGGCGGCGCGTTCACGAGTGTGTGCGGGGCAGGGAGCAGTTGCGATCAGACGTCGCAGACCCGTAACCGGCTGGCGGCTTTCGGCACCGACGGCAGCCTGGTCGCCG
>CAYMPK010000178.1:3307-5788 GCA_964392145.1 uncultured Actinomycetes bacterium
TCAGCGCGCTAGCGGTGTCGGGTTCGACGGTGTACGTGGGCGGCGCGTTCACGAGCGTGTGCGGAGTTGGCAGTAGTTGCGGTGGCGCCGCGACCCGCAACCGAGCGGCCGCGTTCGGCACCGGCGGCACTGTCGCCTCCTGGAATCCCAACGTCAACAATACGGTGAGTGCCCTCGCGGTCGGGGGTTCCACCGTGTACCTCGGCGGATCCTTCAGCTCAGTGGGCCTTTCGTCCCGCTCGAGGCTGGCGGCCGTTTCCACGTCCAACGGTGCTCCCGCCACCTGGAACCCGGTGGCTAGCAACACTGTCAGGGCGTTGTCCCTGTCGGGCAACGCCGTGTACCTCGGTGGGGACGTCGTAACGGTTGGTGGGGCGCTTAATGGTGCTACGCAGTCCGGTCGTTATGCCGCAGTCATTGCGAGCGACGGGGTACCGGGTGCACCGACCGATGTTCAGGCCACGCCCGGGGATGGCGCCGCAACAGTCTCGTGGACTGCGCCAACCACCAGCGGTGGGACGGCCATCACCGGGTACAGGATCGACGTCGCTCCCGGACCTGACTACACCTCCTGGAGCACGGCGGTGGCCAACACAGGAGTCCCCTCACCGCTGAGTTACCAGGTGACCGGCCTGACCAACGGACAGAAGTACATGGTGCGGGTGGCGGCGATCAACAGCACGGGCTCGGGCGCGGTGTCCCTGCCCTCGTCCTGGTTCGCTCCCGTGGCCGCGTCCGTCAATCCTGCAGTACCGGCTGACCTGGTCGGGGTCCCCGGAAACGGGAAGATCGACGCATCCTGGACGCCTGTGACATCGTTCGGCGCAGGGGCTACATCGATCATTCGCTACCGCGCTTTCGCCTTCGCCGCCACCGGCACCATGATCCGCTCGTGCGACTCCTACAACGGTGGGCAGCCGTCGCCCCCTAGTACATGCAGCCTCACGGGCCTCACGAATGGCCAGAGCTACACCATCAAAGTCCGGGCTTTCAACAACCTCACGCGGTACTCCGACGTGAGCCCCGCAGCTGGGCCCTACACCCCGGCTGTGGGCGGCTGAAGCCTCTCCAGACGCAGGGCCTGCACCGTCCCTTCGTGCATCACCCATTGGGCCGTTACTCCCGGGCAAACGCGGCCCCACCGTCGGACCGGTCTTCGCGGCAACAACGGAGAACGACAAATTCATGTATGTATTCCTCGTGACGGCGATCTGCCTGGGCATCTTCGCCACGATGGTGGGCGCCGGGGTGTTCGGTGGCGACTACAACTACCGGCTCGGGGTTTCCGAGTGGTTCCGGTCCCTGTTCTATTTCGATCCCAAACCCGAACTCATGGCGACCGCGCCCCTGTCATTCAGGTTGCATGCATTGGCGGGGCTGGCGCTGTTCATGATTTGGCCCTTCACGCGCCTGGTGCACGCGTTCAGTGCACCGTTGGGCAGCGTATTCCGACCGTATGTGGTCGACCGCTCCCGGGGAGCCCACGATCCGGGCAACCGAACCCATGACCGACGAGGGTGGGAGCGAATTGGCTGACATGCGGTCGGTAGGTTCGACTGCCGACAACACGCGTCGACCTAACCCACGGCAACGGTGGACCTCCTGCATCCCTCCTCAGCATGGCGCTTGGGCCTTCCTGGTCGTCCCCTTGTTGTCCGGGGTGGCTGTGGTTGGCCTGAGTTGGATCGGGGGCCTCTTCGCGATGGCCTGGATCGCGGCCTATCCGGTGGGCTACTTCCTCGGGAGGGCGGCGGTGGTCAGACTCCGGCGCGGTTCCTGGACGAGGCTGGCCCGCAGGGAGGCGTCGCGCGCGCTGCCCTGGACTGTGGGGTTCGTGGTGCTCGCAGTGCCGTTGTTGGCTCTGCGACCGTGGCTGGCGCTGGTGGCCGCGGGAGTGGGGCTGCTGTGGGCCTTCTCCCTGCTGATCACCCTTCGACGATCTGAGCGGGATCTGGCCAATGACGGTGTATTGGTCGTGGTGGCGGTGCTGGCGGTACCGCTGATGTGGGCAGTGACCTCGGACTTCCAGGGGTCGACGCTTACATCTGACCTGTGGGTTGTCACTGCGGCGACTGGAGTCTTCCTCTTCGGTTCAGTCCTTCACGTAAGGTCCTTGCTGCGCAGGGCCGACGATGCGCCCTTTCGGCGCCTGTCCGTCGTCTACCAGATCGCCGCGGCGATCGTGTTCGCCTTCTTCTCGCCCTGGTGGTTGCTGGGCTTCGTGCCCGCAGCGGTGAGGGCCGTCCTCATGCGTCCCGGATTGCGTCCGGCGGCCATCGGTGCGGTGGAGATGGTGGTTTCCGCTCTCTTCGTGGCAGCCGCGATACTTGCGGTGTGATGGTGCATGAGTGAGGTCGCTGCTACTGACATGGTGATCGTGGCAGCGCGCCACAGAGGTTGGGAGCGGAGGTCAGGTCGGACTGAGTAGCCGGCTGGTGGCGATGGCGTCAGGGGATACCGATGCGACAGCGTCGACCAGGG
>CAYMPK010000179.1:0-5481 GCA_964392145.1 uncultured Actinomycetes bacterium
CTGCCAGCGACGCACCCAGGCCGCGCTCGGCGGTGGGGAGCAGATCGGTGCGGTAGCCGTCCTGAAATCTGTCGTCGTGGTACCCGCCCTCCCGAAGACCCGGTCCGGGAAGATCCTGCGCCGGACCATGCGTGGGATAGCGGACGGCCGGGTGGAGCCGGTACCCAGCACCATCGAGAACCCCCATGTGCTCGAGGAAATCGGACCATTGTTGGCGGGGGACTAGGTGCCCGACCGCGACCACTTGTTGGCGACAGTGCGGGTCTCGCGTCGGGCAGGCCACCCCCATGACTGAGCGGGGTGGGAGCGCGTCGTTGTCGGAGTTACGCCGTCGTCGGGGGCTGAGCCAGGACGATGCGCGACCGGAGGAGATCGCCGGCAGGCACGCTCGGGGTGGCCGAAGTGCTCGGGAGAACATCGCCGACCTCATCGACGACGGCAGCTTCGTCGAATACGGCGGTCTCGCCACAGCAGCGCAGGAGGACCGTCTCGACGCCGAGCAGTTGCTCCGCCAAACACCGGCCGACGGTCTCGTTGGTGGCATCTGCAGGATCAACGGGGACCTCTTCGGGGAGGCGGCCGGGTGCGCCGTCCTCTCCTACGACTATCTGGTGATGGCGGGCACCCAGGGAATCCGGGGTCACCACAAGACTGATCGCCTGCTGGACGTCGTGCGGCGACTGAGACTGCCCACCGTGTTCTTCACCGAAGGTGGCGGCGGGCGCCCGAGCGATACCGACTTCCCGGTCGCGTCCGCCCTGGATGTGGGTTCGTTCGCCGCCTGGGGTCGGCTTTCCGGCCAGGTGCCCCGCATCGCAGTGGTCGCGGGCAAGTGCTTCGCCGGGAACGCCGTCCTCGCAGCCTCCTCCGACGTCGTCATCGCGACCTCATCGGCGACGATGGGGGTGGCCGGTCCGGCGATGCTGTCGGCTGCCGGTCTGGGTGATCACAGCGCCCAGGACATCGGTCCCACGTCAACCCTGGCCAAGGTCGGCGTCGTCGACGTCGTCGTCGAGGACGAGCAGGAGGCTGTAGTCGCGGCGAAGCAGTTACTCGGATTCTTCCAAGGTTCGATTGCGGCGGGCCTCGCTCACGATCAGGAGTCGCTGCGCGGCGCCATCCCCGCGCGCGAGCGCACGGCCTTCGACGTCCGCCCGGTCATCACCACCCTCGCCGATCAGGGGACAGTCGTCTTCCTGCGCGAGGCCTTCGCGCCGGAGCTGGTAACCGCGCTGGGGCGCATCAGCGGTCGGCCGGTGGGCTTCATCGCGAATCAGACACTGCACAAGGCGGGCGCCCTGACATCCGATGGTTCCGACAAGGCAGCTCGATTCATGCAACTGTGCGACGCATTCGGTATCCCGCTGGTGTCGCTCGTCGACACCCCCGGCATCATGGCCGGCCCCTCCGCCGAGAGGACGGCGATCCTGCGCCACGCCTCCCGGCTGCTGGTGGCCGGACCGACCCTGTCGGTGCCGCTCATCGGCGTGGTCCTTCGCCGAGGCTACGGACTCGGAGCGCAGGCGATGTTAGGTGGCAGCACGCACGAACCGCTTCTCACCGTGGCCTGGCCTTCTGCGCATATGGGCCCCATGGGATTGGAGGGGGCCGTGCGACTGTCGATGCGCAGAGACCTGGCGGCCATCGAGGATCCGGCCGAGCGGGAGCGGCGTGTCCGGGAACTCACCGACGCCTATCAGGAACACGTGACCGCCCTCAACGTTGCGCGGCTGTTCGAGATCGATGACGTGATCGACCCCGCGGAGACGCGCACGTTGATCTCGACCGCACTGGCGACTGCGGCGGGTGACCGAGGTTTCGCCGGCAGCGGGCGACCCATCGACACCTGGTGACCCTCCCTACGGGCCGGCCGCAGGATGGGAAGCGAACCTCGCCGTCGACGCCGATTGGCTCTACAGTCGCAGAATGAGCGCTGAATTGATCCGAGGGTTCTACACGTCCTTCCAGTCACTGGACGGCGAGGCGATGGCCGCCTGCTATGCGCCGGACGCCACCTTCTCCGATCCCGTCTTCACCGACCTGCGGGGCAGCGACGTCGGAGACATGTGGCGCATGCTGTGCTCCTCGGCGCAGGACTTCAGCCTCACCTTCGACTCGGTCACCGATGACTCGGCGCATTGGATCGCGCACTACACCTTCAGTGGCACGGGTCATCGAGTCGTGAACGACATCCAGGCGAAGTTCGTGATAGCCGACGGACATATCCAGCACCATCGCGACTCCTTCAGTCTGTGGAAGTGGTCGCGACAGGCCCTCGGGCCCGCAGGGTTGGTGTTGGGCTGGTCCCCGCCTCTTCAGGGCAAGATCCGAGGGCAGGCGATGGCGGGGCTGCGGAAGTATCAACAGAGCCGCGGCTAGTCAGCCGATGCCCACCGATATCTCTGCAACTTCAGCCAGCTGAAGAACACACCTGATTGCGCCCCGACAGCTTCGCCCTGCGCATCTGCAATCCAGCTGCGGCGAGTAATCCCTCCGCTGATCTGACCGCGTCAACTGCGGGCATGCCGGCCACACCGACACTGACAGTCACCTGGTCGGATGCCGACGAACCATGGTGGCGCATGCCCAAGTCGCGCACGGCTGAGCACACACGTTCCGCCACCGTGCTGGCCTCAGCAGTCGATGCCTCCGGGAGCAACACCGCGAAGGAGTCGCCCCCGACCCGCGCGACGACACTGCCGGGCTGCTTCGCCTGGGCCGTCAGCACGTCCGCCAATGCCACCAGCACGTCATCACCAGCGACATGGCCGTACATCCGGTTGTATGCGGCAAACTCGTCGACATCGATCAGCAGCAGCGCCACGGGACGGTCCCGCCAGGCTGCCCGTGCACACTCGGATTCCAGACGTTCGTCGAACGCGCCTTGGTTGAGTGTGCCGGTGAGCGCATCTCGGAAGGAGAGCTCGGCGAGCATGTCAGCCTGCTGTTTGATCAGCAAATGCGTTCGCGCACGAGCCTTCAGAACCCGAGGATTAACCGGCTTTGCGATGTAGTCCGCGCCGCCGGCCTCCAGGCAGTGCGACTCAATCTCCGGGATGACTTCGCCGGTGATGAAGATGACCGGAATGTGTCGAACCGTCGGATCCGTCTTCAACTCGCTGATGATGTCGAAACCGTCTTGGCCTGGCATTTGCACATCGAGCAGGATCAGATCCGGCTGTTCGTCGCGGGCAAGCCCCAGCCCGTCGGGCCCCGTATTGGCGATGAGCACGGTGCCAACGGAGTTCAAGATCCCGTCCAACAGCGAAGTCAGCACCTTGTCGTCGTCGATGACGAGGATTGTCGGTTCGTCCTGTTGGACGGCGCGCGCGGACTCCATGGCATCAGTCTAGGTGTGCGGGGCCCGTTCCGGTCCACTCCAAACAATGCCCGCCGAGGGCGATCATCCTGAAGTCGGCCCTAGCTAATTAGAAGGACTACTGTGGGGCTATGGCCGGGC
The DNA here is from genome assembly GCA_964392145.1 of uncultured Actinomycetes bacterium. Classification (GTDB taxonomy): domain Bacteria; phylum Actinomycetota; class Actinomycetes; order S36-B12; family UBA10799; genus JACJWR01. Next base: position 3,461 of record CAYMPK010000179.1, read on the forward strand.
AGCCGCGCGGAATATTGACAGGTTGGTTCTTCGACCTGTTGGAACGCCTCCGCCTTGTGGCCATTACGCCTGCCTTCATCGTTGGCAAGATTCTGTTGCGGGATCGACCTGAACAGACCCGCGAGGTATGGGCCGAGTCGTCGCGGCTATGGATGCCCGCCAATCGGGAGATCGAGATCAGCGTAGTGATGCCTGCCTACAACCCGGGAGCTGCGCTCCGACCGGCGGTGGATCGCCTGGTCGAGGTGATGCGCGAGGAGCAGATCGGGTTCGAACTGATAGTCGTCTCCGACGGCTCGACAGACGGGTCGATGGCGACCCTTGACGGAGCTGGCCCCGAGGTGAGAGTCGTCGAATTGCCCGCGAACAGAGGCAAGGGCGGGGCGCTGCACGCGGGATTCTCCCGCGCCCGGGGCTCCTGGGTGGGATTCGTGGATTCCGACGGCGACATCGATCCGGCACACCTGGTGGAATACCTGAAGACCGGGCGCGCGACCGGGGCCGACATGGTGTACGCGAACAAGAAGCACCGGCAGTCCGTCTCGGCCTCCTCACCATTCCGCAAGGCCGTCTCCCTCGGATTCTCCAGCCTTGTCGGGGCGCTGTTCTCCCTCGGTGTCAATGACACCCAGACTGGCTGCAAACTTCTGCGCCGGGAGGTTCTCGCCGATGTCCTGCCGCGATTGCGTGAGACCAGGTTCGCCTTCGACCTGGAACTCTTTGTCGCCGCCTCCACCGCGGGCTACACCACCGCGGTTGCGGCGCCGGTGGAGCTCAAGGAACGAATGGCCGGCTCCTCCGTCAGCAAGTCGACCATCATCCGGACACTGAAAGACGCACTCGTGGTGCTTGCCCGCCGCAACTCGACGAGCACCTATCGGGAAGCGGCCCCGCCGAAGCAGCGGGTCTACTCCAAGAGCCCTGGCAGTTCACGCAAACCCCGCGCCTGAATCTCAGGCCAGTCCGGCCTTCTCAGTCATGGCGGCATAAACCGCTGCTGCCACCGTGTCCCAGGACTCAGCACCGCCGTAGGGCAGCGGTGCCGGCGGATTCGCTTGCCAATCCCGCAATGTGGTGGGCAGCCAATCGGCCAATGCGTCTGGGGACGGGGGTATGACGACTCCGTTGGCCGCCCTAGTGGAGTCCCGCAATCCCGGTACGTCATACCCGATCGTGGGTGTGCCCAAGGCAGCAGCCTCACTGACGACGAGCCCCCAGCCTTCGCGGACGCTGGTCGCCACCATCACATGGGCCCTTGCCATCCGGTCGACCTTCTCTTCCTGGCTGACGAAACCCAGCACATGGAACCACGGCGGAGCGTCCGCCCGCAGTTGTTCCAGCTGAGGTCCGCCGCCCAGCATCCACACCTGCAGGTCCGGCATCTGCTCGTGCACCCGGATGGTGGCCGCCAGAACATCGTAGGGCTTCTTGTAGTCGACCACCCGCGCGCACCACACAACCGTGGGCGCCTGCTCCTTGGCCGGGAGTTCGCCGATCGGTTGTGGTTCGTAGCCCTCCGGCACGACGGTCACGTCTCGCACCCCGAATCTCATGATCGAATCCCGGGTCGAGGCGGACACTGCCAGCACCGGGACATCCCGGTAACTACGCAACCACCTGGGCTCCAATACATACCGACCCAGCACTGAGGCGGGCCATGGTGTGTTGATCGCCCAGATCTCTTCACAGGTCTGATGGATGAACCCAACAGTCGGCACATCTCCCACCCACTTGTGGGCGCCGAACGCCACGGTGTTGATCATGTCGAGAACGACGTCGAAGTGCTGATACCGCCCGACCGCCTGCCACCATCTGCGTGCCTCCCGGTACACGGTGTATTTGTTCCCCAGCCGCACAACCCGGTACCCATCGACGACCTCGTCGGAGGTTTCGCCTGCGACGCTGGCGCCGATCATGGTGACCTCGTGTCCGTCTGCCGCCCAGCGTTTGAGCACTTGCTCGGTGTACACCTCGGCGCCACCGGCCTCCGGATGCTTGAGGTCACGCCAGGTGAAAACGCA
>CAYMPK010000179.1:5491-5750 GCA_964392145.1 uncultured Actinomycetes bacterium
AGATGCGCATGTCTCCCAACTCCCCAACCCCGGGTCACTCCTCATTCTATCAGACATTGCCCGGACACGCGCCGCCCGCAGCCTGAGAGTTCAGCACCACCGTCGTCAGCCGCGGCTGCGGGTGCGTCGCAGAACGACGGCGAAGACTCCGGCGAGAGCGAGCCCAACTACCGGCTCCTGACCGAGCCAGGCGTGCTCGTTCTGAACCCCTGCGTGTAAGCGGTCGAACCACGCCGGTTGATAGGTCCGACCGAACATG
>CAYMPK010000180.1:0-5708 GCA_964392145.1 uncultured Actinomycetes bacterium
GAAGAACAGCACCTTCCAGTCCAGCAGGGCCTGGCGCAGCGCCGAGACCGTGGCGGCCCTGTCCGCCACCGATGTCCCACCTTCGGCCTCACTTCTAGTCGACGTCGAAGGGGACGAGATCCTGGTGCGGATCACGACTCCGGCACGCCGCCTGGCCGACATACGCCAAAGCCACATACCCCGCGTTCTGCTGGTCGACGACAACCAGGTCACCTGTCGGCTCGGAGCAGCCATGATCACATCGCTGGGTTACGAAGTGGCGCTGGCGGCCAGCGGGGCTGAGGCCATCGCGGTCCTTCGGGAGCAGCCCTTCGGCCTGGTCCTGATGGACATTCGGATGCCCGAGCGGGACGGCTTGTCGACCACGCGGGGCATCCGGGCGGGCGAGGCCGGCGACGACAACCGAGAGGTCCCGATCGTCGCACTCACCGCCAACGCGGCCCCTGGGGACGCCGAGCAGAGCCTATTGGCGGGGATGGATGGACATGTGACCAAACCGTTCGACAAAGGACGTCTGGCTCAGGTCGTCTCAGCTCACATCGTCTCGGACAAGTAGCCGCGGAACTCTGCGGCGACCGCATCTTCCTCCACTGCCAACTCGCCGCAGGCCTGCACAGCAGCGTCGGTCACCCCATCGTCTGGGTCGGCAACGGCCTCGATGTCACGGCATATCCTCGCCATATTCACAGCTCCGAGCATTCCCGCGGAGGATTTCAGCGAGTGGGCCCCTGCGCGTACCGCCGCCGGATCGCCATCGCGAGCACCCGCGGTGATGGCCCCTACCCGCCCGGGCAACTCGTCGAGAAAGACCTGCACCGTTTCCCGCACGAAGTCCTCGTCACCGACATCCTCGGCCAACTGGGCAAGCACCGCCCGATCCACCGCCGGTAGGGCATCGGCTCCGGCGAGTGGTCGCTCACCCGTCGGTTCGTCAGCATCATTGGGCACATCGATACGCTACCGCGCTGAGGCGGCTCAATGGCACTGACCAGAGCCCTTGTCGAGCACCGTGCCGTCGAGTGTGTGGAACGACCAGTCGTAACTATCCGGGCGAAGGGTCAGTTCCAACACGCCATGCTGGCTGAAATCACGGAATTCACTGCTGACGGTCCGTCCCTTGTTGCGCCAGGGAGCATCCCCTTCGCCAGGCTCATAGACAACCTGTCCACCGGTACCGACGACGAACTGTCTGGTCCCTGACGGATCGGGGGCTCCGTCGGCGTTGAGTGCAGCGAAGCGCTCGTAGTCCGCCTCGTGCCCCGACAGCACCAACTCCACGTGGTTCGCGGCCAGCGTCGCGAACAGGTCTTGCAGCCGTCCGTCCGGGCCGCCCAGACCGGTGGACCATCGCGGGTGATGCATCAATGCCACCGTGCAGTGGTCCTTGGAATCCTGCAGGTCCTGGGCCAACCATTTCTGCTGAGGTGAACCCTCCTTGCAGCCCCCCACCACGACGGTGCAATTGGAGTTGAGCACCACAACGTGCCATTTGCCGAACTCGGTGGACCAATACCCCTGCTGCGGACCGGCGCGGCCACCGAAGTATGTCCGGAACGTGTTGGCGTCGTGAACCTTGTACTCCTGATTCCCGATGGCCGGGACCGTGATGTCTTTGAGTCGCCCATACGACGGGTCGTACTGATCCCGATAGGTGTCACTCTTGGGAACCTCGTACACGTAGTCGCCGAGTCCGAAGAAAGCATCTGGGTGAAGCGCGACCGCGACGTTGGACACCTCCTGTGCCTTGCACGTCTTCGCTCCCCCCTGGCCGGGGTCATTCGGGTCGCAGACCATGTCCCCGACCGCCACGGCCCGCACGACATCGGGCTTGTCGCCGACACACGCGCGGACAAGCAACACGATGGCGAGGGCCAGCACAACGCCCACGACTAGGGAGATCAGAACTCGACGCTTGGCCTTGCGCCCTTGTGGGCGTCCGGCGGTAGGTGCGACCGTCATTGGGCCTCCCGCCAGCGGGCGCGGCCCTTACGGGTGCGACGCACACTGAGGAACGTCCAGATGATGGCACCGAGCACCGCCACCGGCAGCAGCATCAGCGCATAACGTGACGTCTTCGCCGGGGCGTACGAGATCGTTCCGCTGAAGTCACCTGGTGTGAGTCGCCATCCGTTCATCCAACCCCCGCTGGCCACGTGCTGACCCTTGCCCGCCGCGAAAGTCCAACCCGGTGCGTAGGTCTCGGTGAGTGCGAGCATCCCCGGACCTGTCACCGACGTAATGGCGAAGGACACCGGGGACGTCTGACGCCAGTTCGGCTCGCGGGTTCGCGGCGCATCCAACCCAGCCGCGCCTGTGGCCGGTTCGCGGATCAGGACGACCGACACCGGACTCGCCACGGGTCGCAATTTGACGTTGCGGTATTCGACCTTGGACACCTGCTTGCCTTCGAGGTCGCGCAGTCCGTCGAGGTAGAGCCGGGTCTCGACGGCATCCGGATCCGGCTGGACCAACACCTCGTAGGGCGTCCAGCCCTTCCATTGCGCGGCCACCGGAAGTTTCTGGCACAGGTCAGGACCGCGAAGAAAGAGGCAGAACTTCGGGTTGCGCAGATTCACAGACTGCGCCTCCAGGGACAGCTCATACAGGGAGGAGCCGCCCATGTTGGCCGCCGTGGCTCCCAGGCAGGCCATGTGGTCGCGGGCTGACAGAGTGAAGGTCGGGTTGTCCGGGTCGCCCTGGATATCGGACTTCAGGCCCGCCTCAGGGATCGTCTGGTCGTCGTAGCGGAAGCAGTCCTGCAGCGGCTCGAAAGTACGAAGGACATCGCCGGACGGTCCACCGGTGACTTCCAGAGTGTGCTTGCCCGCAGCCAACCTAACGCTCTGCGCCGGCACCTCCGGCGGGTAGGCGACCGTTGTCAGAGCGGGTGTGAGCGCCTCGATGGAGACATTGCGGTAGTCGGTGACGGTCTCGGGGAGAAGCCGCTCACCGACGTCTGCGTGCAACACCAACTGGACCTGGGTGGCCAACGGGTCCACCCGGACAAACTGCTCGAACCTTACCCACTGGTCTCCCAAGCCGGCTCGAGCCGCCAAGTCGCATCCCTGCAGACCCACCTGCCATACGCAGACCTGGGGTCGCTTTCCGGCAACCTGTCGGTACTCAAGGCGTACCCGCAGCACCTCGCCGGGTTTGGGGTTGCTGACCACAATGCGGGTACAGGCCGCGTGGTCCTTCGCACGCAACCGGACCCCGGAACCTTCCGGCGTCACCAACGGCTCCTTGACAAGCCCGAGCTCCTTGGCCGGCCGGGGCTCATAGTTGTTGCAGTCGTATACATCCGACGCCGACGTCAGTTTCGCCGGTGTCGGCGACGGCGCATAGGCCTCCAGTGGAGTCGCGGACCCCACGACCAAGGTGTCCTCCGGATTTCCAGGCTGGCCCGCCGTCGTGTTCCAACCATCCAGCGACACCGTCCTGGTCCCGGCCTTCACAGCCAACAGGTCAGTGCGCGGTGTGGGAATCTCCAACGGTGGGCGCCTGGACACCACCTGACCGTCGACACGCACCTCCGTGGGGTCCTGCAGCATCAGTTTCTGCGCGGCCGCGTCGACCGTCGGGCGCAACACCGCACCGGCACGGGCCCGCTGGCTGACCCGGAACGGTCCGGCATCCTTCAGTTCGAACTGTGTGGTGGCCGGCCCGGCATCCACCGCCGGTACGGGCCACTGCACTGAATCATTGGTGAACGATGGTTCCGAATCGACCTGCGGGCTGGTCGCGGCCTTCGTCTTGGACTTCTCCGCCACGATGGTGCTACCTGTGCCCATGCTCCCGACCACGCCAGCCCCGGCTTCCGGACGCGATCCGGCGCTCAAGGTGCGGTCGTATTGGCGCACAGTCGGGCTGGTGCCGCTGCCCACTTGCCAGAGTTCCAGCTGACCATCAGTCTCGCGGGTCATCCCAGGAACCTTAGCGATGGCCGCCGCCAACACCTGGTCGTCGGCGAAGGCCCGGTTTGGAAGCCCCCTGACAAGGTCATGCCGGATGATGACCTTTGAAACACCGGTGGCATCAAGCAGGGAACGCACCGGGGTGAGGTCCCCCGACATCAACGCTGTCTCCACCCCGGTCACCTCAGCCTTGAAGCCGGGCGTGTCGCCGAAGTAGCCATCCGGTTTGGGGGTCACGACCGGATGCTTGATCAGCAGGTTGGCAATGCTGTCCACGCCGAAGAAGCCCCAGGTCGTGGGCATCTGGTAGTAGTCGTCCAGGGGCAGGACGAGCACCTTTCCCGGGCGCGGGTCTGAGTCGATCTTCGTCGCCATCTCCCGCCAGAATTGCGGGAACCGCACGTGGGCCGACGGTTGCAGGGGTCGGATGTCGGGCATCACGGCCCCAGTCACCAACGGATGTGGATAGGCAAGTGTGAGCAGCACGGCCACGGCAGCCAGCCCGCCGCCGAGTGCGGCCAGCCGCGGCACCGGGATCCTCACGCGACCGGCCGCGTCCCAGACCCGCGTCAGCGAACCGCGGGCCCGAGCCAGCTCCAGCCGCGCGAGGACACCCTCCACCAGCAGAGCCAGCAGCACGCCAAAAGTGATGACGAGGATCTGACCCAACTTGCTCATGGGTTCGCGGAAAAGCCAGAAGCCTGGAACGTGCAGGTAGAGGAACATGTTCACAGAGGTGAGCGGGGGCACGAGACCCTTGGCCAGGAACACGAAGACCCCGGAGAGACCCAACAGCATGAATGCGGTGCGTCGCCGGCGCCGCAGTGCGACAACGGGTGCCAACAGCACGAGCATCGGCAGGAGGTAACGCACCCAGATCCACCACGGCGAATCCAATCCGGCAGCGAACGGCAGGTACTGCGGCTTGAACCAGGCCCAGTTGGCCACCATCGTGATGATGTTGGGCACGGTGTTGTTGATCTGCGACCACGACCAGTTCGTCGGGTCGGTGAAGCTCGCATTCGATTCGGCTCCGCCACCCCCCGTGTATGCCTGTATGAACGGCACCATCCACCAGGCGTTGAGCAGGATCACCCACGGTGCTCCCCAGAACTGCCACTTGAGCAACCGCCAGACCCCGGAGCGACCGACGAGCATCGCAGCCAGGAGGAGGGTTCCACCGATCGCCCACGCACCGGCCACCACGAACATCGGGGGGTTGAAGGCCAGGAAGGAGGTCGGGAGGAAGATCAGCCCAGCCACCGGCGCCGGGATGCGCTTGCCCTGCGCCACCCGCAACGCGACACCGGTCATCAGCGCGATGGTGGCCACCGAGATGATGTTGAGCGGATTCGGCAACCGGGTGAGAAAGAACCCGTTCACCACCGCGAAAGTGCCGGCCACCACGACCGCGAGGTTGTTTCGCACGAGGGCTCCGGCCGCGTAGGCCACGCCCACGCCGACGGCGGAGTAGATGATCGAGTAGAACAGCCACTGCGCGACCGTCTCGTCGAAGCCAAGTGCCGATGTGAGATCGATCAGTACGAACTCGAATGCGCGACCGATGGTGTGGGCCGCCGAACCGGCCCCGGAGACCTGATGGTTCCACGACCAAGCCATTTCTGGCTGCCAACCCCGTCGGATGAACGGGCCCATATCGCCGGTCGAGATGAAAGTGCCTGCCCGGAACCAGGTGCTGACCACTACGGTCGAGATGAGCGCGACACTGAGATACGCCCAACGCCTACGTGGAGGTTTCGCCACGATGTCATCGCCCACGACTGCGGCGCCGTC
>CAYMPK010000181.1:0-812 GCA_964392145.1 uncultured Actinomycetes bacterium
GGGCCGCTGCCGCCGGCCTGTACATCGGAGGCGCCTCCAACTTCACCCTCACCCGGGTGCACGTGCTGAACTCCAAGGCCGATGGCATCCACACCACTGAGGGATCCCACGATGGCGCCCTCATCGACTGCGATGTCACCAACGCCGGCGACGACGGCTTCGCGATGGTCTCGTACGCAACTTCCACGCCGGTCAACAACATCACGATCACGAACCCGAAACTGTTCGGACAGACATGGGGCCGGGCCTTCAGCGTGGTCGGCGGCAAGAACATCACGTGGAACAACGTCTACGCCGAGAACTCCAACGCCGCTGCGATCTACATCGCGGCCGAGCGGGAGTGGAACAGCCTGCCGGTGTCCAACGTGGTGTTCAACGGCGGCACGCTGAAGAACTCCAACACCAACAGCACAGTCGACCACGGAGCCGTGCTGATCTACAACTCCCAGACGGGCACCACCAACACGGACATCTCGCTGCGGAACCTGACCCTGACGAACACTCGCGCAAGTGCCTCTCGCAACGTGGGCATCATCAACAACGGCGGCGTCAACCAGCGAATCACGATGAGCGGCTTCACTCTTACCGGCGGCCCATCGACAGCGTTCTACTCGAACACCGCAACCTCGGCCTTCAACAAGACCGCCTGGACGGTCAACGGCGTGACCCTGCTCGACCAGCTCGGCTGGGCCTGACCTTCCTGGGAGGCTCCTGAAGGCGGCAGGTGCCGCAAGGGTAGGAGTCACCGACCCGATCGCACGCCGTCCACCAGGCTCAGGACAGCTATGGCCGTCAGTGCGGCGACAGCCACG
>CAYMPK010000181.1:822-5691 GCA_964392145.1 uncultured Actinomycetes bacterium
GGCCTTCAACAAGACCGCTTGGACGGTCAACGGCGTGAAGCTGCTCGACCAGCTTGGCTGGGCCTGATCTTCTAGGAGTCTCCGAACGGGGCCAGGGTAAGCGAGAGTAGGGGTTACCGTCCCGACTTCGCGCCGTCCACCAGGCTCAGAACGGCCATCACCGTCAGGGCGGCGACAACCACGAGGAACGCCGTCTCCCAAAGGACGGCCGGAACCCGGGTCATACCGGCCAACAGGTCCGCGTCTGTTCGACCCACTCCCGCCCGCCCGGAACGTCGACCTCTCGACCTGGCCCGCCGCTGAGCGGCCAGTGCGCGCGGGGTCGCCGCGAGCAGGAAGCCTCCGAGTCCCAGCAAAAGAATCTGAGACCACCACTGCGGCAACACCACCAGTGCGGCCATCGAGCCACCCAGCACCAGCGCCCACCACAAAGCCCGTCCCGAGCGTTGCACCGGGAGGAATACCACCACAACCACCAGCAGAGCCGCGACGGCCACATGGAATCGACCCTGGCCCACCAGGACCACTATTACGCATCCCACCACAGCTGGGGCGGGATACCCGGCGAGGGTGGTCAGCAGGGCGCCGAATCCACTGGAGCCCCAGTAGACCGTCTCTCCTGAGGAATCCGCTGCCACCTTCATGGAGGTCACTCTGCGACCCGAGAGCAGGGCGATCGTGGCGTGGCCCGCCTCGTGCACCCAGGTCGCCAAGTACCTCAGCCACCTCCAGGTGAAGGGGAGCACCGCCAATAGGGCACCCAGTGCCACCGCCAGCGTCGATGCCACCCACGCCGGTGGGGGCGCGAGGGATGTCAACCACTGCAGCATTCCTCCGAACATACCCGGACGGCTATGGGCGCCTCATCGTTCCCCGCCGTCGGCGCCACCACCGTTCCGTCACGCGTGGCGATCCTTGCGAGCCTTCACCCGCTTGCCTTTGAGTCGGGTGCGCGACAGCGCAGCGATCACATCCTTGGCGGCCTCACTCGGCACGTCCACTGTCGTGAAGCGTCCAGCGATGTCGATCGGGCCTATCTGGGCGCCGGTGAGGTCGGTCTCGTTCGCGATCGCCCCGACGATGTCCTGTGGGCGGATACCGAGCTCTCGTCCGGCGGAGATGAAGATGCGCTGCTTCCCCGGACGCGGACCCTTGCCGCGCTTCGCGCCCGATGCGACGCTGCCGCCTCGCGGGGGCTCCTTGTCGCCGTCTCGATCACGGCCACTCTTGTTCCTCCCGCGATCCCGACCGCCCTTGCCCCGCTCGGCTCGCGTTGGCTCGGCCTGGGGGATGTCGACCTCGCCAGCATCGCCGGCGGTGGCCAAGTGCGCGACCTTGATGGCCGCAAGGGCAACGTCGTCAAGGTCGTAGTCCGAAGATAGGGAACCCATCAGTTCGCGGTAGTCGCCCAGGTCGTCGTCCAGGCAGGCGGCCGCCAGTCGCTCCCTGGTCGCGGCCAGCCGGCGGGCGCGAAGATCAGCCGAGGATGGGATCTTCGCGATTTCGATCCGCTGTTTCATCGTCCGTTCGATGGTGCGCAGGAGACGCTGCTCACGGGGTTCGGCGATCGTGATGGCAGCGCCCTTTCTGCCCCCGCGCCCGACGCGGCCTATCCGATGAACGTACGACTCCGGTGCGGCAGGGACATCGAAATTGATGACGTGTGTGAGGTGGTCTATGTCGAGCCCGCGGGCGGCCACGTCCGTTGCCACCAACAACTCGGCGTTGCCGCTGCGCAACCGCGCCATCACGCGGTCGCGCTGCGCCTGGTCCATGCCCCCGTGCAGCCCCTCTGCTCGGTAGCCACGCCCGTTGAGGGTCTCGGTCAGTTGGTCGACTTCAGCTCTGGTGCGACAGAACACCAGCGCTGCCGCAGGCGTCTCAACGTCCAGAACGCGACCCAGAGCGGCGACCTTGTGGACCCGCGCCACGACATACGCCGTCTGCTTGATAGTCGGACGGTCACCCTCCGGCAGGACCTCCCGGGGGATCTCGATCCGACGCGGATCCTTCAGATGCTGCGCCGCGATCTTCAGGATGCGCTTCGGCATGGTTGCGGAGAACATGACCGTCTGACGTTCGCTGGGAGCCTGGTCGAGAATGGCGTCGATGTCATCTGCGAAACCCATGTCCAGCATCTCGTCCGCCTCATCCAGCACCACCGTGGTGACATCTGCAAGCGACAGACTGCGACGCTCCAGCAGATCCAAAGCCCGACCTGGCGTCGCCACCACAATGTCCACGCCGCGCTTGAGGGCACCTATCTGGCGCCCTATCGGCTGGCCACCGTATACCGGCAACGTCCTGACGTCGAAGGGTCGGCCATAGCGGTGAACCGCCTCCGCCACCTGCACGCACAGTTCGCGGGTGGGTGCCAGCACCAATGCCGTCGGTCGTTTACCCCGTGCACCTTCCGCGCGTTGGCTGAGCATCGGCAACGCGAACGCTGCCGTCTTGCCGGTGCCCGTCGCCGCCTGGCACAGCAGATCGCGTCCGGTGAGCATCTCCGGGATGGCCACACTCTGGATGGGCGTCGGCGCCTCGTAGCCGAGCTCGGCCAGGCCGCCGACCAGTTCTGGGCGCAATCCCAGGGAGGCGAAGTCGCTGCCGTCAGCAGTCACGAGGTCTGTTCCTATCTGTCGGCGTGCTCACACGACGTCTGTGGACCGGTACTGCACCTTCGGGATTGAGGGAGGGTGACAATCCGATGATGCGCCTGAACGATGGCCGTCTGTTCGACACTATCGGAGTGCTCTCGCCGGGGTCCTGCGTCGACGGCGCCGCCCGCGTCTACGACCCGATCGTACGAGGTGAACGCGGCGAGGACGTCTATGGCTGCTTCCTGAAGGACTTCGAACCGTCCCCCTGGTAGCTCAGCACAACCACCGTCGCCGCGAAGACCCTGCTTGGGCAGAGGGCTTCTGGTTGCATGAGGTCCGTGACGCCCGAACAGTTTCCGCCACGATTCCGGATGGCCATGTTCGAGATCGGCCGAGACAGCGTCGCACCCCAGTGGTCGGCGGCGCCGTGGCTATCGGTCGGTCGGCGCTCCCTAGTTCTGGCGGGGATATTTGGCCTCGGACTGTTCACCGGTCATCTGTCCACCGCTATTTTCGCAGCCTTCGGCGCGCTACAACTCGGGCTCATCGAGGCATCCCTACCGAGGACGAAACTGTTCCAACTGCTCGCGGTCAACGTGGTCTCACTATCCCTGCTCGCCCTGGCCTCAGCCGTCCTGGGCGGAACCTGGTGGACCGTCCTGTTACTCGGCGCCTTGGCGTTCGTCAACGGCGCCAACGTCGGCTCCGGCCTGCTGCCGATGATCACGAGCCTCGGTTCACTGACCATCGCCGTAATCTTCGCCGGGCTTCCCAGCGCGGCAAAGGACCCGACGTCGGCCGCCCTCTGGTTCGCCGCAGGTGCGAGTCTGCAGAGCCTCACCTGGCTGCTGACTGCGAACGCCGAACGCTCCCGCTCAGTTCGGCTGATGCTCGCCAACAACATTCGAGCCGTTCAGCGCCTACTGCGCGGAGGCCAGGTGAACGGCTGGCAGAGCCATACCGTGAGCCTCGACTCCGAGCAGGCTGCCGCGGCGTTGGACGCGAGCGGGCTGCCGCTGCCCGAGCGAACCAGAGCAGTGCAGGTGGTACGGGCCACCGCCGACTTGCACCGCAGCGTGGTGGCCTGGCGGATCCTGAAGGACCCGGGACGACCCGATCGACTGATCGTCGACGAGTACCTTCGGATCACGGTGAGGAACCTCGACGAGTCCTTGACACGACGCGCCGCGAGCTCGACCGCACCGCCACGGTTCGCATCCAAGGAATGGGCCGTGGATGAAGCATTGAGAACCTCGTTGATTGCCGTTGACACCCTGGTGGCGCGCCTGCACCCGAGTCCGGCTAGCGGTGACGCACCGTCTACCCCCGATCCCGAGCGGCCAACGCCCCGAGTTGATCCAGCGGGCACCTCGAACCCGGATGGCGCCTGGTTGTTGACTCAAGCGCGAACAACAATCAACTCGCTCAGGCCGAGTAGCCACTACTTCCGAAATGGGGTCCGACTGGCGACCGCGATCATCGTCGCTCAAGTGGTCGCGCTGCTCACCGGCGTCGGACACTCCTTCTGGATTCCGCTCACCGTGGTATTCGTCGTGAAGCCGGACTGGTCCTTCACAGTGGTGAGATCAACCAGTCGATTCCTGGGGAACTTGGCGGCGGTGGTTCTCATCCCGCTCCTTCTGCTGGCGGCAGCGGATGCCCCGTGGGCGATGATCGCCGCCCTCCTGGCGATCAGTCTGGTGGCTTTTCGCTATTTCACGGCCAACTACATCGCGGCCTCCTTCGGCGTGGCCGGAACGATTCTCATCCTCGACCAGGCACTCGCCCCGGACGCTGACCTCTACGTGTGGCGGGTGGCGGCGACAGTTATCGGGACCGTCATCGGGTTGCTCGCCGCCATCATCATTCCCACCTGGAACAGCAGGGGAATGACCGAGCAACTCGGCTCCCTGGTGGGCGATCTCTCGGCATGGGCACGCAAGGTATTCGATGGTCTGGCGGCTCCGGCGAGCGTGGAGGCCGACGAACTGCTCCGCGAGGGCCGCAGCCTTCGATCACAACTCCTTGACCTCGTTCCGCGCTCGGCGGCTGCCCTGACTGAGCCCAAGCCGAGGACCGACCCACGCCTGGTGGTTGCGGCCGTGGACTCCACCCAGCGAATCCACCTCATTCTCACCGCCTTGGCGTTCCACGCGGCCCAACTGAACAGCCACAAAAACTCGGGGCTGGCGGTGGATGTCGTGGGGAGGTCGACGACGACCGCACTCGACTCGGCCGCCCGTACGCTAGGCACTCCCGTCCAGGCAAT
>CAYMPK010000182.1:0-5617 GCA_964392145.1 uncultured Actinomycetes bacterium
GCGCTCCTGGTCGCTAGTCATGTGGCGGTACTCGGGCGTCATTGTGTCAGGTCGGAATCGATCGTGGGGTCCAGGCCACGATCCAGCGCGTCCCAGGCTTGCGCAGGCGTGCGCTGATGGGCCGCGCCTTCGGACTCCCGACGTTCGTACTTACTGCCCAACGTGGGCCATGCGCGTCCCCTGAGCACCACCAGAACACCGCAGCCGACGGCTAACAGCCCGAAGACCACGACGAAGGGCCACCAGGGATGCACCTGCACATCCAGGCCCGGAAGTCCCAATTCCGCCTCTGCGGCCCGGGTTCCCGCAGCCTCGGCGGACAACGCGAACGCGCCCGCCGAGATAGTGGCGGCCAGCCCACCGACGACGATAATCACCCCGCAGACAAGTCGACCCCACGACCGGGTCGCCAAGGTGCCCACAACACCGGCCAGCACCAGGATCGCGGCACCGACCGCGACCGGCAGCAGCGTCCGGCCGGTGACGGTCGCCTCGACGACCGGTGCCCCCTGCCCTCCTGCGGTAGCGCTGACCCAGCCCCTGCCGAGCGTGACCAGCATGCCGACCCCGGCCAGCACCAGGCCCGCCAACGTCCACCCGTACTGACGCCCAGCCCCGGCCTTCACTCCGGCGGCCGCATCGTGTTCGCCACGGCGACCGCACGCAGCACGGCCATCGCCTTGTTGCAGCATTCCTGATGCTCTGTGGCGGGATCGGAGTCGGCGACCAGCCCACCACCGGCCTGCACGTAGGCCCGACCGTCCCGGACGACAGCCGTCCTGATGGCGATGGCGGTGTCCATGTCGCCGGCGAAGTCGAGGTAGCCGACGACACCCGCGTACAGGCCCCGCCGCGAGGTCTCCAGCTCGTCGATGATCTCCATCGCACGCGGCTTGGGAGCGCCGGACAGGGTGCCCGCGGGGAAGGTCGCGGCCAACAGATCGCTGGCGCTGTATCCCTGCGCGAGGCTCCCCACGACGGTGGACACGATGTGCATCACATGGGAGAACCGTTCAACGGTCATGAAGTCGATGACTTCCACGGTCCCGGGTCGACACACCCTGCCGAGGTCGTTGCGGCCCAGATCGACGAGCATGAGGTGTTCGGCACGCTCCTTGGGATCGGCCAGAAGCTCCTCAGCCAGCCGGGCGTCCTGCTCTGGGGTGTCGCCGCGCGGTTTGGTGCCGGCGATCGGGTGCAGCATCGCTTCACCATCGACCAACTTCACCAACGCCTCAGGGCTGGAGCCCACGACATCGAAGGCCACCTCGTGGGAGAGTTCGGCGCCTTCGATTGACCCCGTCGGATCCGGGAACCGGAAGAGATACATGTAGGGGCTTGGGTTGGTTGCCCGGAGAACCCGGTAGATGTCCAGGGCATCGGCGGTCGTCGCTGCCTCGAAGCGCTGCGAGAGCACGATCTGGAAGGCGTCGCCGGCGCGGATGTGCTCCTTGGCCGCCTCGACCCCGGCGAGGTAATCCTCCCGCGGCGTGGTGCTGATGTAGTCCGGCGTCGCACCCGGGTCGCAGGCGACCAGCATGGGTTCCCTGCTGGCCTCCAGGTCGGCCGTCATCCGGTCCAATCGCGCAACGGCGTCGGTGTAGGCGGCCTCGACCCCTGAGGGTCGGTCGTCGTAGTTGATCGCGTTCGCGACCAGCAGCACCGATCCGTCCCGGTGGTCCAGAACCGCGAGATCGGTCGCGAGGAACATCGCCAGTTCGGGGAGTCCCAGCACATCGGGGTTGTTGTCGGGCACCCGCTCCCAGCGACGCACCGCGTCGTAGCTGATCATGCCCACCAAACCGCCGGTGAGCGGCGGCAGTCCGGGCAGCCTCGGGGTGTGCAGGACCTGCAGGACCTCGGCCAGCATCGCGGTCGGGTCGCCTTCCGCCGACAACCCGACCGGCGCCACCCCGAGCCAGCGACCCCTGCCGCCAGCCTCGGTGAGCATCGCTGCGCTCCGCACGCCGACGAATGAATACCGCGTCCAGACGCCCCCCTGTTCGGCGGACTCGAGTAGGAAGGTTCCCGGCAGGTCCTGGGCCAGAGCCCGGTACAACGCGATCGGGGTCAGGTCGTCGCAGACGAGTCGACGGCAGACCGGGATGACCCTACGTTCGGCTGCCAGGTCGACGAAGGCATCGAGCGGCGGGACGACGGCTCCATCACTGGTGAGCGTGGAGTAGGGATCGGCGGTCATGCGATCGACCCGTCCGGTACCAACGTCTCACCGACGTCGAAGCAGCTCCGGGCACCGGTGTGGCAGGCGACCCCGTGCTGCTCAACGGTGACCAGCAGCGCATCACCGTCACAGTCGGCTTGCACCGAACGCACCCGTTGGGTGTTACCCGACGTGGCGCCCTTGACCCAATACTCCCCACGCGAGCGCGACCAGAAGGTCGCCTCGCCTGTCGCCAACGTCCGACGCAGGGCTTCGGCATCCATCCAGGCGACCATCAACACCTCGCGGGTATCCCACTGCTGGACCACCGCACACACAAGTCCAGCGCTGTTGGGGCGCCATCCCTGGATGGGAATCGACGCCTGTTCGCCGGTCGGATCCGCTGCTGTCACGCCGCCATCCTGCCACTGCCCGCGGCGCTTTCCGGCGGTGCACCTAGGCTTGCTGACGTGAGTTCACCCAGTCTGGCCCGCAAAGAACGCCTCGAGTTATGTGACCTGTTCGACGAGTTGGGCCCCGAAGCCCCGACTCTGTGCGACGGCTGGCAGACCCGGGACCTGGCCGCGCACTTGGTGATCCGCGAGTCCCGACCGGATGCCTCTGCGGGCATCGTCATCAAGCCGCTGGAGTCCTGGACCGAGCGGGTGCAGGCGACCGCGGCCAAACGGCCCTATGACGAACTGGTGGAGCGGGTGCGCAACGGCCCACCGACCTTGTCGTTCTTCGCCATCCCCGGGGTGGATGCGGTCGCGAACACGATGGAGTACTTCGTCCACCACGAGGACGTCCGACGCGCCCAGCCCGGCTGGACGCCTCGGGCGCTGTCCGGCGAGGCCCGCTCCGAGCTCTGGCGCAGGCTGCGGGCCAACACCAAGATGCTCTTCCGAGCCTTCGATGTGGTGGTCATCCTCGACCCGACCGATGTGGCTGATCCCGGTCCGCTGCCCGACCATCCCGGGGCGGTCATCCTGCGGGGACCGGTTGCCGAACTGATCATGCACGCCTTCGGTCGAGAAGAGGCACGGGACATCGAGTTCATCGGCGACCCGGAGATGATCGAGCGCTATCGCGCGGGCTCCCGCGGGGTGTAACGCCGCCGGACCGGAAGGCCTGCTGCGGCGAGCACGTCCTTGACCTCAGGGATGGTGATCTGGCCGAAGTGGAACACGCTGGCTGCAAGGACGGCATCCGCCCCGACCGCGACCGCCGGCGGGAAGTCGCTGACGTTTCCGGCACCGCCACTGGCAATGATCGGCACCGTCGTCGCGGCTCGCACTTTGGCGATGAGTTCTAGGTCGAAACCCTCCTTGGTGCCGTCAGCATCCATCGAGTTGAGCAGGATCTCCCCCGCCCCCAACGACACGGCTTGCTGTGCCCAGGCCACCGCATCGCGGCCGGCCGAACGCCGGCCACCGTGCGTGGTCACCTCGAAGCCCGACGGTTGCCCTGCGGCGCGGCGGGCATCGATGCTCAGCACCACGCACTGGGCCCCGAACTGACGGGCCGCCTCCTCGAGCAGTTCCGGGCGGACGATCGCGGCCGTGTTCACGCCAACCTTGTCCGCCCCTGCGCGCAGCAGGCGGTCGAAGTCCGACACGGTCCGCACCCCACCCCCGACGGTGAGTGGGATGAATACCTGCTCGGCGGTGCGAGAGACGATGTCGTACATGGTGTCCCGGTCACCGCTGCTGGCCGTGATGTCGAGGAACACCAACTCGTCGGCGCCCTGGTCGCCGTACGCCTTGGCCAACGCAACCGGGTCGCCGGCATCCCGCAGACCCACGAAGTTGACCCCTTTGACGACCCGGCCCTCGTCGACGTCCAGACACGGGATGACCCGAACCCCGAGCGTCATGCCTCTGCCACCGCCGCCAGCGCCTCCGGCAAGGTGAAGGCGCCGCTGTAGAGCGCCTTGCCCACGATCGCACCCTCGACGCCGAGTCGATGAAGACCGGCCAACGCCCGCACATCCGCCAGGCTGGCTACCCCGCCGGATGCGATCACCGGCCGGTCGGTCGCGGAGCAGACCTCCCGAAGCAGTTCGATGTTGGGTCCGGCGAGCATGCCGTCCTTCGTGACATCGGTGACCACGAACCGCGCACAGCCCTCGTCGTTCAGTCGTGAGAGCACCGTGAACAGCTCGCCGCCGTCCTTCGTCCAGCCGCGGGCCGCGAGCGTGGTCCCGCGCACGTCGAGCCCGACAGCCACCCGGTCGCCGTGTTCGGCGATGGCGCGGGCGCACCAGGCCGGGTTCTCGAGGGCTGCCGTCCCGATGTTGACCCGGGTGCAGCCGGTGGCGAGGGCGGCTCTCAAGGACTCGTCGTCGCGAATCCCGCCGGAGAGTTCCACATCGATGTCCATGGACCCCACGACCTCGGCGATCACTGAGGCGTTACTGCCGCGCCCGAACGCGGCGTCGAGGTCCACCAGGTGCAGCCAGCGCGCGCCCTGCTCCTGCCAGGCCAGGGCCGCCGACAACGGGCTGCCGTAATCGGTCTCGGTGCCCGCCTCGCCCTGCACCAGACGGACAGCCTTGCCGTCGGCCACGTCGACGGCTGGTAGCAATTCGAACACGGTGCCCTCCTCGAGATCGGTCATAGCGTTCCGAGCCAGTTCTCCAACAGCGCAAGTCCGGCCTCACCGGACTTCTCGGGATGGAACTGGGTGGCTGTGAGCGGCCCGTTCTCCACCGCGGCGACGAATCCGGAGCCGTAGTCGCAGCGCGTCACCTGGGGTCGACGCATGATGGATTCGTCGTCGCCCAGTTCGAGGTCAGCGGCGGCATAGGAGTGCACGAAGTAGAACGACTCGGACTCGAGGCCGTCGAACAGCGCGCTGCCCGGTGGCGGCTGGATGGTGTTCCACCCCATGTGCGGCAAGACTTCCGCCACTAGGCGCGTCACATCGCCGGGCCACTGATCGAAGCCCGCGGTCACGACTCCATGTTCCACGCCCCTGGAGAACATCACCTGCATGCCGACGCAGATGCCCAGCACCGCGCGACCGCCGGCCAATCTCACATCCACGATCCGGGCGGCGTCCACGGCCCGCAAGCCCTCCATGCAGGCGGCGAAAGCCCCTACGCCGGGAACCACCAGGGCGTCGCAGTTCAAGGCCGCCTGCGCATCGGAGGTGACCTCGACGCGGGCGCCGATTTCGGCGAGCGCCCTCGCGGCCGAACGCAGGTTGCCGGAGCCATAGTCGAGGACCACCACCGAAGGCATTGACGGACTCATGGCGATTGCCTCACTCGGGTCGCCACCACGCAGCGGCCGCCACCAGGGCGAGCACTGCTGCGAATCCGAGTATGACCACTCCGGCCCACTTCTTGGTCCTCGCGAAGGAGATCACCCCGCCCAGCAGGAAGCCGGCGAGGACCAGCATCACGAACGGAACCCATGTCGCCACTGCTACAGACTCCCCTTTGTCGACGGG
>CAYMPK010000183.1:0-1215 GCA_964392145.1 uncultured Actinomycetes bacterium
CGTTTGGACATCCTGTACGTCGCCTTCGCCCATATCGACAAGAAGACCAAGAAACTGGATTTCGAGTCGGTGGGAGGTGCCCCGAAGTCACGAGAGGCCGCCCGTCTCAACAGGATCCTCGCGTTGACGAGCAAACTGCGCGCGCAGGGCAAACTCAAGGTCGTCATCAGCCTCGGGTACGGGGACACCCTGAACGACATCCCGCTGATCGAAGCCAACCTCGCGGTCTTCGCACCGTCGGTCGCCAGTTTCGTCAGGCAACACCATCTGGACGGCTTCGACATCGACTACGAGACGCCCAGGTTCAGCAGCAATGCACAGTTCCGCAGGGTTTCGACGGCCATCAGGGCGGCGCTCGGACCCCGCTACCTGTTCACCATCACACCCAACAACACTGAGGCCCTGGACGGCCCGACACTGTCGAAAAACTTCAACTACGTGAACGTTCAGAGCTACCGGGCGCCTGGAAACATGCCCTGCCCCATCACGAACTTCACCCGCATGAAGGGGCTGATCACTCGCAAGATCACTGCCGGCGCAGACGTGGCCAATTCAACTCCCGAGCCGATCACGAATGCCACCGGCGACTACCTGCGCTACCGGATCGGCGGGGTCTTCGCTTGGCAGATCACTCCGAACTTCGCCCCGATCGCCAACAGGATGTGGGCGGTGACCCACCTGCGGTAAGGACAAGACGTAGGGACATCCATCTGCCAGCGTGCAGGTGTCCGAACCAGCAGACGAACCCCACCGCGCGATTCAGATACCTCACACGTCCACCACCTGTGTGAGATCAGATGCTGAGACCAGGACCGGCAATCGCGGCGGCTGCGACCGTCGCGTGTGCCCTCGCGCCGGTTGCGACTGCACGAGCGACGCCGGCGGCTGCGGAGAACCAGCCGCGCGCCGACATCCCGATCGATCCGTGTCAGAAGGTGAGACCGGGCTTTCATGTGCTGCGCTCGTTCGGGAACTCACCCGACGGCTGGCAACCGTGGGGAAGCCCGACGATGGTGGGTAGCACCTTGTGGGGCCGGACCACATTCGGTGATGGCAATGGCTCTGCCGGGGTGATCTGGTCGATGGACCCACTCCACTCCTCGTCGTCGTATCGGATCAAACACCGGTTCGGCGGCACCGTCGCGTACGCGAGCGGCGGCTCCGGCCCGGACGTCAGCAACCCCCACCACGATTGGATGCGACTCTCCCCCAACG
>CAYMPK010000183.1:1225-5608 GCA_964392145.1 uncultured Actinomycetes bacterium
GGCGGACTCTTCCTGTTCGACACCCCGAACGCCGGCTATCGGCTGTTGCATTCGTTCAACGGTGTGTCGAAGGCCAACCCGAAAGGGTCGACCCATGACGGCGCCAACCCCCACAGCAACCCGCAACCTGCGCGTGATCTCGTCTCAGGTCGGAGCCTCCTGGTCGGTATGACCGCTTTCGGCGGCACCTCCGGCGTCGGAGCGGTGTATCGACTCTGGCCCGATGGCAGCCACTTCTCGCTGCTGCACTCGTTCGACGGACCCAACGGTTCGACGCCACACGGGTTCGTCATCCAGTCAGGCAACTACCTCTACGGAATGACCGGCTCCGGCGGCATTACTCCACCCCAATCCAACTTCCCGAACAAGGCCGCCTGGGCGCCGTTCTCCCAAGGCAACGGTGTCGTGTTCCGGTTGAACATGCGCACCGGGCGGTACCAGGTGCTTCACAAGTTCGGATATCGAGGCCCCAAGGCGCCCGGCACTTTGCCGGGAGGGGTCATCGATGGCGCCGCGCCCGACCATGGCGGACTCGTCATGCACAACGGCTGGCTGTACGGTCTGACAACCTACGGCGCCCGCAACGGCGGCGGCGCCATGTTCTCCATTCGCCCCGATGGAACGCAATACCGACTGATCCGGGCGTTCGGCCCTCCGTCGGCGGGCGGCCAGCTCTCGCAGCCGCATGGCACCTTGGTAACTGGCCCCGGCAACTGGCTTTACGCTCTGACGGCGAGCGGCGGCGCAAACAATGCCGGTGGGGTGTTCCGGTACAACGCTGCCAGTACTACCTACCAGCAACTCCACGCCTTCAATGGCGCTGCCGGTGGCGCTGTCGGTGAGGACGATCCGGCTGTCGTTGTGAACTGCGGCGGCCGAGTGACGTTGCAGGGCATGACGAAGGATGGCGGAGCAGTGCGTTCAACGCTGCTGCCGACTCCCCTGGCACCGGATTGGACCGCGAGCCAACCCGCGTACGCCAACGGCATCGTCTGGCAACTCGTGCTACCGCACGGCTAGCCTTGGTCCAAAGGCGGGGTCGCACCCGTGAGTGTCAATGCTCGGGGTGGTGGAAGTCGACGTGATGATCAGCCGTCGTTGCACATCACGATCAGCCACAAGGTCATCTGGAGTTTCGCGCGCAAAGAAGGTACCTCTTCGAGTCGCCGCTGCGGTCGTTGCATGCATCGGTCTCACGGGCGCCCTCGGTTGGTCCGCGGCGTATGCAGACAGCGCCCCCGTCACGCCGCCCGCGACGGCGGAGGTGACTCCGTCGCCTCAAGCCAGCCCCGACTTGTCTCCCAGCGAGACGTCTTCCGAACAAGGGCAACCGACAGCCGTTGCATCCGCGCCGGTGACCTCAACTTCGTCCCCCGAAGAACGCATCGTTGTGGAGTTGACCGGCGAAGTGAGCATTCCCCAGGACGTGCCCTGGTCACAGGTGAAGCTGGCGACCGCAAGCGGCAACTACCGACTGATCGGAGTCGACAAGGACATCAACGCCGGCGTGATCCGGTCTGGCGACACGATCTCCGTCACGGCCCTCACATCCCCGGGAGCGTCCGCGACCAACCACATCGGTCGACTCGTGGAGGCACTCGTGCCGTCGGGACACGCCACGGCGATCCGTCACCGCACGGAGGCCCCTGTCAGGGCGATGGCGGAATTGACTGTGGAGACCCACAACGTCACGCTTGTTCGAGCGACATGGACGGGCACACCCATCGATGGGGCACCGTCGCTGGCCGAGGGTCGAGCGGCCCTCGTGCAGGCAGGTGACTATTGGCGAGGGCAGTCGGCGAACGCCATCGACATGGTCAATGTGGGTGAGCAGGACAACGTGACGCTTTCGACGTCGGTGTGCGATGTCAACGCGGACCCCCTGGCCGAGGTGCAATCCACCCTGGGCTGGCAACCGTGGACAAGCTCGCACATAGTGCTCCTTATCCCGGAATGCAGCAGCGGACTCGATGGGGCCTACGGCTGGGCGAATCAGGGGTGGGCGCGAACCTACGGGGGTTATGTCGTCATGAACGGCCCGAAGTCGGTGGCCGCCGGGGCGCAGGGATATCGCGGCGGCGTCCTGGCTCACGAACTCGGCCACAACCTGTCCCTCGGCCATTCCCAGGAGGTCATCTGCGAGAACGCCACCGCGGTCAAGATCCCCGACGCCGAACCCGCCTCCTGCGTGAACAACCCCTACCGCGGGGCCTATTCGGTGATGGGCAACACCTGGTTGGGATACGCACCGCCCGCACTGACGGGTAACGAATCATTCATCCTGGGCCTGACCAACTCCACCTCCTTGAAGAGCCTGGCGGTCGCTGGCGGGAAGACCCAGAAGGTGACGCTGGCCCCGGTGGGACCCGGGAACGGCTTGAGATTCCTCAGTGTCGCGGACAATGCCGGGAACACTTACCACCTCGAGTATCGGACTGCATCGGGCCAGGACAAGGCCTACCTGTCGGCTCCGGGCAACAAAGGAGCACCGAGCGGCCTGATCGTCACGAAGGACTTCGCCCAGCAGAAGGCACCCTTCAACGCGGCCAGCCCGGACGCGACCGCCAATTTCGTGGACTCAAGCGACACCTACCTCCTGGATGCCCAGCCGACGGTGAATCCCTTCAGCTCTGACCCGTGGACCAGTGGCCAGTTCGAAGGTGACCCGATCGTCAAGCCGTCCCAGGCGCTGGCCTTGAACAACCTCAACGTCACCCTCGACTCGACTACGCCGACTGCCGCAACCGTGACCATCGTGTACAACCCGTTGCCGAGTGCGCCCACTGCTCCGAGCGCCCCACGGTCCGTCAGCGCTGAGCAGCGCACAGGTGGGGTCGCCGTCTCGTGGGATTCACCGGAATCGAACGGTGGCGACACCATCACCGAGTACACCGTCACGGCCTCGCCGGGCGGCGCCACCTGCACAAGTCCCGGAACGAACCGATGCATGGTGACTGGTCTGACGGTCGGCGATACCTACACGTTCACCGTGACCGCGACCAACAGCGCCGGCGTCTCGCCAGCATCTGAGGCATCGAATCAGGTCACCATCGAACCTGATCCCACCCCGACTCCGACAGAGACCCCAACGCCGGTGGTGACCGACATATACGGACCCATCGACTACCCGACGTACGTCGACAGCACCACCCCCGCCACACTGGCCCGTACAGGTACCTCCGGAATCAACACGGTCATCCTCGCCGGGGTTGGATTCGTCGCCCTCGGGACACTGCTGCTGGCGCTGACTCAGCGGCGCCGTCACGGACGGCACGAGAACAGGTGACCTCACCGCGTTCGCGATCAGTCTCCTCACCGCCACCGACACACCGACGCCCGGCACACGCCCCAGGAACGGAGTTCCCTTGAAACCGATCGATGTTCTGCTCCTCTCACGCGACGATGTCCTCGCCCTGGACCTGGGCCCCGGAGAGGTGGTGGCGGCAGTCACACATGCACTCGAGGAACATGCAGCAGGCACTTATGAGATGCGCCCAAAGATCGGTGTGCATCCCACCGACACCCATCCGGCGAACTTCATCCACGCGATGCCGGGCTACCTGAAACAGATGGATGCCTGTGGCCTGAAGTGGGTGGGCGGCTTCTCCAGGAATCGGGAGGTCGACCTTCCGACGGTGACCGGCGTACAGATCTACAACGACACCGCCACCGGGGCGCCGCTGGCGATCATGGAATGTGCCTACCTGACCGGGCTGCGCACCGCGGCGGTCAGCGCCATCGCGGCGCGCGAAGGTGCCCGCGAAGGTGCCGCCGTCCTGGGCCTCGTCGGCTGCGGATTCGAGGGCAGCAAGCATGTGCGGTACCTCACCGAGGAGATTCCGACGCTTCGAACTGTGCGGCTCTACGACATCCGACCCGAGGCCACGCAGGCTCTGGCAGCGGAGGTAGCCGGCTACTTCGACGGAGAGATCATCTGCTGCGATGACGTATCGGCCTGTCTGGACGGCGCCGACGTGATTTGCACCTGCACCGATGGCAGCGCGCAAGTGATAGCACCAGAGTTCTTCCAGCCCGGAGCGGTCGCGGTCGGAATCGAAGGCGGCTGTGCCTTCACCGCCGATGCGCTGCATTCCGCCGACAAGTTCGTCGTCGACGATGTGGAGCTCGCCGAGTACTTCGATCGGATCGGCCGGGACCGGGTGACCGAGGACGGCGAACCCGATCCCGAGTTCCCCGGTGGGATGCCGGCCGTCTACGCGACCATCGGTGAACTCGTGACCGGTGACCGTCCCGGCCGCGAGAACCCCACCGAGCGCATAGTCGCGACGCCGATCGGCCTGGCGATCTGCGACGTCGCCCTGGCACGGTTGGCCTTCGACGTTGCGCGGGAACGGGGCATCGGTACCCCATTCCGTCTGGCCT
>CAYMPK010000184.1:0-5557 GCA_964392145.1 uncultured Actinomycetes bacterium
GACCGGCGCTTTCTCCTTCCAGGCAGTGGGGATGGTCCTCGGCGCGACCGTCGGGTTCGCACTGCTCGAATGGCGACCGGACGAATCGACCTGGCGGCTCATGCTCTTGTCCGGCGTTATTCCGGCGGCCGTCGTCGCGCTGCTGCGGCTTCGGCTGCCGGAGAGCCCACGATGGCGAGCAGAGCAAGGTGACATCGACGAAGCGGAACGGGACGTGCAATGGCTAACGGGGTCCCGCCCGGTCATCACGGATGCTGATCTCGCGTATGCCCAAGAACTGCCGGACGAGCGGCCGCCCGCTCCGAAGACGACTGAACTCCTGAAGCCACGGTGGCGCCGGGCGCTGGTACTCACGACGGCACCCTGGTTCATCATGGACATCGCTCTGTACGGCGTGGGCTTGTTCACTCCAACGATCCTTGTGGAGTTGGTGGGGGCACCACCGGGACATGGCACGACTTTCATCAAGGATGACATCGTCGCGACCCAGCAGGCAGCCTTCACCGATCTGTTCCTCATCCTGGGATTCGTGATCAATATCCTGCTCGTCGAGAGAACCGGCCGGATCCTTCTGCAATGGATCGGGTTCCTCGGGATGGGCGCAAGTTTGGGTGTGCTCGCACTGACGGGGACCGGAGGAGCGTTGTGGCTGGTCCTGGCCGCCTTCATCATGTTCAACACCACCTTGAACGCCGGACCCAATGCGACGACCTACCTCCTGCCCGCCGAGGTGTACCCCACCGAGATGCGCGCCACTGGCCATGGCGTCGCTGCCGCTGCCGGGAAGGTCGGTGCGGCCGTCGGGACCTTCTTCCTGCCGCTGGCAACCGCAGCGGTCGGGCTGGGCCCCAGTCTGGGCGTCATCGCGGTGGCGTGTATCGCCGGGGCCATCGTTACCGTGGCGGCGAGGATCGAGACGCGTGGCCGATCGTTGGAGGAAGGCACTGGAATGCCGGGCCTGGCCGGTCAAGCATGAGTCGCACTCCACCGCCCCAACAGTGACCCGTCGCGCGTAACCCCCGAGCCCATGCCCCGGTTCACATCTCGGGTTCCCGAATGCGGGCCCACTGAGGAAATGGCGCGGAGATCGCTGCCAGGGCTTACCGTGAGCGGATGAGCGATGCCGCCGCACACAACCCAACACCTTCCACTCCACCGCTCCCGACCGACACCGCCGATGGCGGACTCGAGCAGGGAGCGCGGGGTAGTGGCCGGGTGGCTTCGCGGGTCTGGCTGATTGTCGCGAGTGTGATGGCCGTGCTGCTGCTGGGCACCGGCAGTTGGCAGTTGGCCCAGGCGAGGGAGAGGGCCACTCGGGTGGACACCGTAGTCTCGGGTGTTCCGATCACCCTCTTGACACCCAAGTCCGGAACTGGCCCCTACCCCGGTGTTGTGGTGGCACACGGATTCGCTGGCAGTCAGGAAATCATGGATGGCATTGCGTTGGCACTCGTCGACGCCGGGTTCGCAGTGGCCTTACCGGACTTCGCCGGCCACGGAAGCAGCACCGACCGACTGCTCATCACGGATGATACGGATCGCAATCGGGCCCAACTCCGTGCAAACCTCGACACCGTCGTCCAGTGGCTTCGCGATCGAAATGATGTGACCAAGGACCCGATCAGCCTCGTGGGGCATTCCATGGGCGCAGGAGCTGTGGTCGACTATGCCGTCAAACACGCGGGAACCGGCCAGATCGGCTCCACGGTTGCGATCAGCCTCCCCACTGCCCGGGATGTTCCCGCGGGTGCGCCGCAGGTGCCGGCGAACCTGCTGCTGCTCTGGGGTTCGGCCGAACTACCCCAGTTCAGCCAGGCTGGCGAGGAGGCGCTGCGCGCGGGCTACCCCCAAGGCAGTGTCGGGACGTTCTACGGCTCCTTTGCCGCCGGCTCGGCCCGGCAGGCCGTCGTCGTGCCGGGCGCTGAACATATCTCCATCCTTTGGCGTCAGCAGACTCTAGACAACGTGGTGGGTTGGACGGCGTCTTCCCGAGGGCTGGAACACGGAGATGTCGCTCCGGATCATCGGATGTGGTGGGTGCTGGTCTGCTACCTGGGGATCGGTTTCGCGATGGTTCCGCTCGCGTCGGTCCTGCTCGGGAACCGACGTTCGGATCCGCGATGGCGGGTGTCGCCGTTGCGCGCCTCGGGCATCATGTTGGTCGCCGCTGGCGTCGCCGCAGTCGTGGGCTGGGTGTCGACTCCGCTGTTGGACTTCCTGCCGCTGGCCGTGGGCGGTTACCTCGCCCTCTTCTTCGCCGCGGCGGCGGTGATCATGGCAGTCGGGAGCGTCTTCGGCAGTCGTGGCGCTGAAACCAGCCCGGCGAACGCCCGATCGATCGTCGGTAGCCTCGTCCTCGCCTCATTCGTGACGCTCGGACTGGCTCTGCCGGGCAAGGCGTCGTGGACGTCCTTCAGCCTGGTCGGAGATCGCTGGTGGCTGGCGCTCATGTTCATTCTCGTCTTGCTGGCTTGGTTCGCCGCCGACGAACTGCTGGTGCGTCGACGATCGCGGTGGGGGCGCGCCGGTTTGATGGCGCTGAACCGAATCCTGGTTCTCGCGACGATGTTGGCGGCTGTCACGTTCCTGGGAGCCCCGGTGTTCTTGACTCTGCTGCTCCCATTGATTGCGCCGCTCTTTCTGTTTCTGGCGATCGTTGCGGTTGTGGTGGCGGCCCGAACGCGATCGGTGTTCGCCCCCGCTGCCGTGCAGGCGGTCCCGCTCGCGTTATTGGTCGCGACGGCCTTCCCACTGGTCAGTAGTTAGCGCGGAAGGTTCGGATCCCCCAAGGCCTCGCTGTCAGCCATCATCTTGGCCCGGTTCCTGTTCATCACCCAAGGGACAAGCAGTCCGATCCACAATCCGGTGATGATCATGACGGCACTACCCGCGATGGCCATCGGCATGTCAGCGTCACCTACCACCGTGTTTCCGACTCTCCTGTCAGTGCGGCTGACCACCTCGGCGATGCTGTGCTCGAGGGCCCACTGCCTCGCAGGGGTCATCAGTAGCAGGAGCATGATGCCTCCGTAGAGGAAGAGCACCAACCCGAGGATCCGAAGTGTTCTCATCGGCTCAGCGTGCCACAGTCCCGTGCCGCCAGAGGGGTTCTTGTGACCGGGCGCGCGGGTCAGTCGCGCTCGCGTTGGGCGATCAACTTGTCCAGAACGGCGGTCTTGATCACCTGTAGCCCGCGGTGTTCGTCATATCCATGTATCTCGCCCACATCGAGGACGCGCAGGAAGTCGATGATCTCTTTCGTCACCACCTGCCCAGGGACTATCACCGGGAACCCGGGCGGGTAAGGGATGATGAAGTTCGCCCCGACGATCTCCTCCCCCGACGCGAGGCGCTCGTCCATCTCAGCACTTTGGAGGTGGACGTGCTCGCAGTTGTCCGGGTCGTAGGCGAGGTAGAAGGCTTCTCGAATGTGGCCGTGTCGCGACTCCGAATCAGGATCATCTCGGAAGGCGTCGTGGAACTTGCTGAAATTGGGTAGGTGCGGGGTGTCGACCACCAACTCGCGCACCCGAGCCTCGAACTCGGCCCGCTCGTCGGTATTCGCGGATCTGAGCTTCTCATCGAGCCCACGTGATATGTCGGCGAGCACTTGGATCAGATGGGCGATGTCGCTTCGAGTGTTGTTGATGTTGAGTTGGAAGAGAACGCTGTTGCGCGAGGTCTTGTTGATCTGGATTTCGTATTTGGACGCCAACAGCGCCTTGAACTCGGAACCGTCCATCCCGGCCGCGCCGCACATCACGGTGACTCTGGTGGGATCGAGGAAGAACTCGTCGGCCTCGATGGCGGCGACGGTGTCGTCCCAACTCGACACACCCGCGATCCCCTGGTTGCGCAGCGACAGCCGGAGTGGTGCGGGGATGAGTTGCATCGGCGTCAGGGCTTGGAAGTACTTGTAGATGGCAGGGTTCCGATTGATCTGGTCGCGCAGATCGATCGTGAGCGCCAATGCGGAGGAGGACAGTTCGTACCCCTCCAACTCCATCTGGCGACGGGCGATATCGAGCGAAGCGATGATCTGCAGGTTGGGCGACGTCGAGGTGTGGGTGTAGTAGGCCTCTTTGAAGGCCTCTTCCGCGTCGCCGAAGTCGTCATCGGCAACGAGGATCATCGAACCTTGGCGGAGGGCCGACATCGACTTGTGGACCGACGTCGTCTGGTAGACCCGTACCTTGACCTTGTCCGGATCGGGCAGCAGCGACTCGTCGAGGGCCCTGGGGTCCGATCCGTCGAGCGCGATTCCCTTGGCCAGAAACTCCTCATACATGCGCCGGTGTTTGGGTAGCCGCTGAACCCGACGCATGTGGGCAGCGCCGCCCATTGCCGTGCGCCTGCGCAGGAACGGCGAGAAGCGCGCGAACGCCGACCAGGCCTCGTCCCAGAGGAAGATCAGATCAGGCTTGATGGCCAGGCACTCGTCCATCACCCGCTTCACGTTCGACATGTGACCGTCGAAGGTGGCGTTGGTGAGCACCAACATGCGCACCTGGTCCAGCTTTCCCTCGGCAGCCAGCCCGAGCAGGGCCGCCTTGATGTTGCGGATCGGCACCCCGCCGTACATGGAGTACTCCTCCAGCGGAAATGCATCGACGTAATAGGGCTGCGCGCCGGCGAGCACCGCACCGTAGTGATGGGACTTGTGGCAGTTGCGATCGATGAGCACGATATCGCCCGGATGCAGCAGCGCCTGACCGACGATCTTGTTCGATGATGAGGTGCCGTTCGTCGCGAAGAATGCCCGGTCCGCTCCGAAAGCCCGAGCAGCCAGGTCCTGGGCGAGCTTGATGTTGCCGGTAGGTTCCAACAGGCTGTCGAGCCCGCCTGTCGTCGCAGAGGATTCGGCGAGGAACAGGTTCTCGCCGTAGAACTCCCCCATGTCCCGGATCCAGTTGGACTTGAAGATGGACTTGCCCCGGGCGATTGGCAGACCATGAAAGGTGCCGATGGGGCGTTGGGCGTACTTCTTGAGATTGTCGAAGAACGGCGTCTGGTAGCGGACCCTCACCCCTTCCAGCACGCTCAGATGAAGTTCGAGCAGCTCCTCCAGGCTGTAGAAGATCCGGCGAACGTTGACCGCCGCCTCCCCACCGGCGACCTTCTCCGAGAAGCGGTCCGCCAACAGGTAGCAGTCCACTTCCGGCCGCACTTCCTTGATCAGGTCGATGAGCTCGATGCCCAGGTCACCTTCGAAAGCCTGTGGCGGTGCGTTGTCGGCTCCGAGGAACCGCTCAAGATCGGGGAGGTCGAGTTTGCTGTGGAAGCGGAATCCTTCGTAGGCGACGACCGCCTGGATGTCCGCGTTGAGAATTATCGCCAGCAGCGCATCCTCGAAGTTGTCGGCGACCACGATCTCGTACACGAAATCGTCCGTCGGGCGTCGAAGTCGGTGGATCTGGTTAGCCATCCTTGCCCAGAGGTCCGGGTCCTCGCCCGCCACCACAAGCACCTCGAAGTAGGGCCTGGACGCGTCCTCGGACTCCATCCCCGGTGGCAGCGGCTCGTCAACCACGTCCAGCGGTGGCCGATCGAGCTCCCA
>CAYMPK010000185.1:0-5544 GCA_964392145.1 uncultured Actinomycetes bacterium
GGTTTGCCGTCCTTGTACGCCGCGCCCTCGGGCGGTCCGGTGACCTCCTCGTCGGCCCGGGGCAGCACCCGGCAGGTGTCGTAGAACCGGTGGTAGTCAGCACCCAGCTGCTCCAGGAAGCGAGCCACCCGGTGCGGTTCCCGCAATTCTGCCGCCGTTGCCACCACGCCGGGGAACTCTGCGATGGCGGCCAGCAGTTGAGCCTCCCGTTCGTTCGACAGCAGACCGGGGTCGAAGTCGGCGGCCCGCCAATCGAGGCCCAACTCCGCCGCGTTCCGCAGCACAGAGGAAATCCGGGCATGCGCATACTGCACGTAGAACACCGGGTTGTCGTTGGTGCGCTTGACCATCAGGTCGAGGTCCAGGGTCAATGGCGAATCAACCGGGTAGCGGGCCAGGGTGTAGCGCGCAGCGTCCACCCCCACCTCGTCGACGAGGTCCTCCAGGGTCACGATGTTGCCTGCCCGCTTCGACAGTCGCACCTCCTGGCCACCCTTGTACATCTTCACCAACTGGCCGATGAGCACCTCGATGTTGTAGCCGGGATCGTCCCCAGCGCAGGCGGCGATCGCCCTGAGTCGGCCCACGTAGCCGTGGTGGTCCGCACCCAGCAGGTAGATGCAGATGTCGAATCCTCGCGAACGCTTGTCGATGTAGTAGGCGCTGTCGGAGGCGAAGTAGGTGAGTTCGCCGTCGCTCTTGACCAGCACACGGTCCTTGTCATCGTCGAAGTCGGTGGTGCGCAGCCAGACTGCGCCATCCGAGGTGAACATGTGGCCGCCGGCCTCCAGCGCCTTGAACCCGGCGTCGACCGATCCGGAGGAGTGAAGAGTGCGTTCGGAGTACCACACGTCGAAGTGGGTGCGGAAGACCTCGAGAACCCCTTGCTGCTGATGCAGTTGTCTCTGGTAGCCCGCCTCGCGGAAGGCGACCATCGCCTCGTCGCCGGTCAGGTCGAGGTACTCCGGATGCTCGGCCACGATATCGGCGGCCAGATCGACGATGTAGCCACCGTGGTACCCGTCCTCGGGAGCAGGCCTACCGTGGGCGGCTGCCGCGATCGACTCCCCGAAGCGATCCATCTGCACCCCGCGGTCGTTTACGTAGAACTCCCGCGTCACCTGCGCCCCCGCCGCAGCCAGCACCCGCGCCATCGCGTCTCCAACGGCGGCCCAGCGGGTGTGACCGAGGTGCAGTGGCCCGGTCGGGTTGGCCGAGATGAACTCCAAGTTGATGGCTACGCCGGCAAGGGTGTCGCTGTGGCCGAACTCGGGGCCTGCCTCCACCGCGGTCCGGGCGACTTCGCCAGCCGCCGCCGCGTCCAGGGTGATGTTGATGAAACCGGGTCCGGCCACATCCACGGAGGCAATCCCCGCAGTTTGCTCCAAGGCGGTCGCGAGGATGTCGGCCACGACCCGGGGAGCCAAGCCCGATGGTTTGGCCAGCCGCATTGCCACATTCGTCGCGTAGTCGCCGTGTTCGGGATTGCGTGGCCGCTCGATGGTGATGTCCACCGGAATATCGGTGACGGTGAGGGGCAGCGATCCAGCCTCGACAGCCCCGGAAACGGCGTCCGCGACGGCGGTTGCCAACTGCTCGGGGGTCATGGCCGTACAGCCTAACGCCCCCCTCAGGTGCGGCCGGCGTCAGCAGCCAGCATCGGCCTGGGGCTCAGCAGGCGGCCACGACCGGCGGATTAGCGGCGGCACGTTGGCCTTCAGTCCTGGTGATGACCAACGACAGCGGCGAACCCGCGGACGATGCCTGCCTTCCCGAATCCGTGACGTCTTGACCCCGAACCGCGAGGTAGAGGCGGGTAGTCGACCCCGGCTTGGCGAAACCGGCGTTGACATCGGGACCATCGGGCTTCTCCGAGGCGGTCCCGCAGGTAAGCACGTAGCCTTGAGCCCTGAGATCGGCGACCATCGTCAACGCGTCATGGTTGACATCCTTACGCACCTCGGCAGGGGTCAGCGCAGAGGTGAGTTCCCTGGCGTAGGTCCACAGGTAGGACGTTCCGCCCGAAACCCGTCGGCACCATGGACCCGCGTAGTAGTCGCCCGATGGGGTGTCGATGGATGACGGGTACGCCTCCGACTGCAGGTCGGTGCAGGGGGCGTATTCGACCCCGAAGAAGGTCTGGGCCGCTGGCGCGGTCCCGGGCGGGTACGGCCCGGTGTGTTCAGGCTCGGTAGCGGCGGTACAACCGACCAGCGCGGCGGACGTGGCCGAGACCGCCACCAGGGCCGGTACCAGCCTCATGCAGTGAATCCAACCGAGAGGGTGGCCGGCCCGGCTCCGGCGGACACATAGGTGATCACGCCGTCTCTGCCATCTGCGGAGTGGATCTGCGATGTCGCGACGACCTGACCGTCCTTGTCCGAACTCCCCGCCTCATCGACCGTCCAACCAGCGCTGCGGAAGTTCTTCTGCAGGGCCACGAACGCGGCGTCGGTGACTTCGGGCGCCGGTGTACCGCCGGCATAGGTCCATGTCAGCAGCAGCCCGTCCGGACCCGTGCCGCAGTCCGGACCACGCCAGCCGGAAGGGCTGGGCCTGTCCGCGGACACCGGCCAGACGGCGTCGAAGACGTTGGAGCAATTCAGCGCCGCCCTGGGCGTCGCGGATTCCGCATCACCGGACGAACCGGAGGTTGCGGTGGACGACGGCTGCTCGACGGTGCTGGTGGCGCCACCCTGCTGACCTGGCGCGACACCTACGGCGCCCGACGAGGTAGGAGAATCGATGGACGGGACGGCGCTGGACGAACTGGTCGCACAGCCAGCCACCGCCACAACGGCCAATCCAGCCGTGGCGGCGACTACGAGCCTGTCCAACCTCATCTTCCTACTGTGACACTCCAACGTGCCGGAGCGGGTGAGGACCCCTATGGCGCCGGGGCGTGTCACGACCCGGCTGATATTCTTGGCCGCGCCCGGGCCCCCGTAGCTCAGGGGATAGAGCGGTGCCCTCCGGAGGCATGCGCGCAGGTTCGAATCCTGCCGGGGGCACCAAGATCGATCACAGTTGAGCAGCAGTCGAACAGCCTGTGCCCGCGCCGTACTGACTTGCCCGCCCAATGGGTGTTGACTGGACCCAGCCACCACAGGCGTGGGCGCCGCGGCTGGCTGGAGGGCTGGTCTTATGGATAGTGCTGAGGACGCGACCACGATCGCCGACCCCGAAAAGACCTCGACCGGATCGAGCAACTCGAGCAACCCACTCCCGACATCTGCAGGCTCCGGGACCCCGTTGTCGATGGAGTCAGCCGCCATCGGCATGGCCATAACGTTGCCGGATGGTCGCTTCGATCGGGTCAACGGCGCCCTGTGCCGAGTCCTCGGGTACTCCCCGGAGGAGATGGTCGGCAGAACCTTCGCCGACTTCACCTACCCCGATGACCTGGAGCCCGGTCGGCGAGCGCTGAGCGACCTGCGCCGCGGACTGCGCGACTCGTACTCCCAGCGCAAGCGCTACATCACCCGCACCGGGGACCCGGTCTGGCTCGACCTGTCGGTCACCGCCGTCCGCGATGCCACCGGCGCGCTCCAATACATGGTGGCGCAGATGGTCAACGTGACCGCGGAGGTGTACAACCTGGAGGCCCTCAGCCGCACGGTCGAGCGCTTCCGCAAACTGGCGGAGAACGCCACCGACGTCGTGTTCGAGGTGGACAGGCGGGGACTGTTGGTGTGGGTGTCACCTTCGATCACTTCCGTGCTCGGGTGGGATCCCGACCTCCTCATCGGCACCGGAGCCACTGCGCTGATCGACCCGTCGGACTCAGCAGCCCTGCTCTGGCTGCAGGGAGCGGCTAGGAGCGGCGGGATCGCCACTGACACCCAGGCGCGCTTCCGCACCACCCATGGCGAGGTCCGGTACATGGCGGCCAAGTCGAGCCCCATCACCAGCGGCACCGCCGGCGCCTCACACGGTGCGGTCATAGGGTTGCGCGACATCACCGACGAGCACGCCGCCTCCCGCAGCCTCCAGCACAGCGAGCGGCTGTTCAGGCTGTCCCTACTGGGAGCACCCCACGGGATCGCGTTGGCGGATGTCGACGGGGTCTTCACCCAGGCGAACCCGGCGTTGTGCGAACTCCTGGGCGTGGAAGTCGACGAGGTCGCGGGACATCGCATCCAGGACTTCCTGCATCCGGGTGATCGTTTGTTGCCCGACGAGCTGGGTGAGGGACTAGCCGCCGTCGGGAAGGCCAGTCATGAACACCGCCTCATCAGCAAGAACCGCACTCTCTGGGTGGAACACTCGGTCGCGTTGCTCCGCGACGATGAGGGCAACCCGGAGTTGTACGTCCACCAGTTCAGCGATCAGACCCGTACTCGGCAGTTGCAGCAGAACCTCGCCTACCAGGCCAATCTCGAGGCGTCCTCTGGAGCCCCGGGGCTGGTCGCACTGAAGCAGCAGTTGCTCTCCCGCATCGGCCAGGCCACGACACCGCGGCCGGGCTTCGTCGGTGTCTTCTTCTGCTCGATCGCCGATATCGCGAACCTCGATTCCGCGCTGTCCGAGGCCGCATTGGCCGCAGGCTCGCAGGCCGATGCTCGCCATCGGGAAGCCCTGCTCGACAGCGTCGCGGAACGTATCGCCGGAGCGTTGAGGTCCGCGGACGAGGTGTCCCGCAGCGGGGACGAGTTCGTGGTCCTGTGCGAGTGCGACGGCAGCCCAGGCGCCCTCGAGCAGATCTCCGAGCGGATCCGCGCTGCGGTGTCGGCGCCGGTGATGGTCGGCAGTCGGCGCCTCGCCCTGAATGCCAGCATCGGCATTGCTCTGACGCATCCCGACGAAAGCATCGATGACTTCCGGATCGTTACCGAGTCGTTGGGCGCCGGACGTGACGTCGACACAGGCAGCGCGGGCGGGAAGTCGTCGTGACGCTGCCGTCGGATTCCTCGGCGAATCCACGACCGATCGGTGCCAACGGCCCGAACGGGAACGCCCGACCCGATTGGGCGCAGGATCTGTTCACCGACACCTCCGCGTTCAACCTCGATGAGACCCTGCACCGCGTCATGCAGCTGGCGGCGGACATGTGTGACGCGGAGTTCGGGGCTTTGCAGGTACTTGCCCCCGACGGCACGGTCCTGCGTTTCGTGCACGTCGGCATGTCGGAGGCCACTGCGCGCGCAATCGGCAGGCTCCCGCACAACGTCGGTCTACTCGGATTGCCGAAGCACAATCCCCGACCACGCCGGATCTCGAACGTGGCCGCCCATCCGGAGGCGCAGGGCTTCCCGGCCCACCACCCCACAATGGACACACTGCTGTCGGTACCGATCATGGTTGACGATCGGTTGTACGCGCACCTACTGCTCGGGCAGAAGCGGCATGGGGAGTTCAGCCAGGGCGACGAGGACCGGGTCGGCTGGTTGGCGACGGCAGCGGGCCTGGCAATCCGCAACGGAGAACTCGTGACCCACGCCGAGAAACTGCGCGACCTCGACGAGGTTGTCGGCGTCGTGCAGGGGATGGCGCTCGCCGGCTCCGCGGAGGCCGATGTGATCGCCGTCTTCACCGACGGCCTGC
>CAYMPK010000186.1:0-5525 GCA_964392145.1 uncultured Actinomycetes bacterium
CTGGCACCTGGCTGGGCGTGTAGCACTGCATTATCTGGGCGTACTCGTCGTAGCTGGGTTGACGGCCCATCTCCCAGGTGAAGAAGGAGATGTAATCGGCGACGAAGCCGTCCATCGTCGGGGTGGCACCTTCCGGCGGGGCGTTCCACGGAGCCTTCATCTCTTCGGCACCGGCGTACCGGTTGTCCTCATCGAGGGTGCCGAAGAGTTGGGTGTTCGTGTGGTAGTACTCCTCGCCGGAGTCCGGGTTTGGCGCGTCCATGTCCGTGCCGACATGGACAGGCACTCGACCGGAACCGTCCGGCGGCTGGTGCTCGGCCCACTCCGGTACCGGATTACTCAAATCGCGACCGAGGACACCCTCGAAAGTCTTGCCGTCATCAGGCCCGTAGAGCTGTCCGAGGAGATTGTCGAAGGACCGGTTCTCGAACATGACGAACACGACATGGTCCATCGCGTGGGCAGGGTCACGGGTGGGGTTGGTTGACATGACTCTCCTTCTGGGACTGTCCCCCAGAGTAGGGCGATGACTCAACTCGTGCTGATCGGTAGTTCGATTGCGCTGTGCCGTCAGCCCACTGGTGACGGCCGACGATGATTGAGGCCCAGGGAACAACCCTGGGCCTCAATCATCGGGGTGAGTGACGGGACTCGAACCCGCGACATCCGCGACCACAACGCGGCGCTCTACCAGCTGAGCTACACCCACCACGGGGCCCGCGATGTGGCTCCGCACCGCCGCAGAGCGGCCCACTCAGCATAGCGAGTGACCTTCGTTGCCGAGGCATCCGCACCTAGGCTGTCGCCATGGAAGCACGCCGACCAATCCTGGATCTCAGCAGCGATGTTGGTGAGCTACCCGGTTCCGAGGGAGCTGCCGTGGACGCAGCAATCCTCGGCTGTGTAACCAGCGCCAACGTCGCCTGCGGAGGCCACGTCGGAGACCCCAACAGCATGGCCCGGGTCTGCCAGGTAGCGGTGGCGCGCGGTGTGGCGATCGGCGCACAGGTCTCCTTCGCCGACCGCGAGGGGTTCGGGCGTCGCCGACTCACGGTTGCCTTCGACACCCTCGTCTCCCAGCTTGCGGAGCAGTTGGGGCAACTGCACGTTGCAGCGGTCGCCGCGGGCGGCGGCGTAACGTACATGCGCCCGCACGGTGCCCTCTACAACACTGCCCTGGTGGACGACGAGACCGCTGAGGCCGTCGTCGCCGCCACGCCCCAGCAGATGCCTGTGCTGTGCCTGCCGGGAACAGCGTTGGCTGCGGCAGCCGACCGTGCAGGTCACCCGGTGGTTCCGGAGATCTTCGCCGATCGTGCGATCGACGACCGGGGACTGCTTGTCGCCCGTGGGACATCCGGCGCCGTGATCACGGACCCCGATCACGTGACAACCAGGTTGACGGACTGGGTGCGAACCGGGGAGTTGATCAGCACTTCCGGGAGACCCGTACCACTACAGGCCCGCTCGATCTGCACGCATTCGGACACCGTCGGTGCGGTGACGATGCTGAAGTCGTTGCGGAAGGTTCTGATCGAGGCGGGTGCGGTTCTGGAGCCGTTCACCACACCTGGGAGTGGTTCCGACCGATGAGTGCTGACCCTGCCCACCCTATGCTCACTGGCCTTCGCTGCGGTGAATCCGCGGTGCTCGTCGAGGTCCCACCCAAGGCGGACTTGATCGTCTTGACCTCGTCGAGGTCGCCGTTGGCACCGCGACCGCCTGGGCGCGGGCGCTGGCTGATGCACCGCTACCCGACCTGGTGGAGTCGGTGCCGGCCGAATCCACCCTGCTGGTGAGAACCTCCCGACCGGTGGACATCGACCGGGTACTGGAGCACCTGCGCAGCATCGAACCCCGCCACGTCGACGACCGAGCGGCTCCCCTGGTCACCATCGACGTAACCTATGACGGCCCCGACCTCGCCGATGTTGCACGGGCCTGCGCGATCACGGCGGACAAAGTGGTGGAGATGCACACCGCCGCCGAGTTCGTCGTCGCCTTCTGCGGATTCGCCCCCGGCTTCGCCTACCTGGCCGGACTGCCCGACGAACTGTCACTGCCGCGACGGAACACCCCGCGGATTGCGGTTCCGGCAGGTTCGGTGGCGATCGCTGCGAGGTACTCGGCTGTCTACCCGCATCGCTCACCAGGAGGCTGGCACCTGCTCGGACGCACCGAGATGACTCTCTTCGACCCCGACGCCGCCCGGCCGGCGCTGCTGATGCCGGGGACCCGCGTCCGGTTCAGGCCATTATGAGACGGCAGCCGCAGACCCGCGAACTGTTGATCCGACGGACCCCGGCACTCGCGATCATCACCGATCTGGGTCGCGCCGGGTATGCAGAGATAGCTGTGCCTCCGTCCGGCGCTTACGACAGGAGAGCGTACGCGCGAGCGAACAGGCTGGTCGGCAACCCGGTCGGCGCGGCCGCGATCGAGTTCGTCCTCGGCCCGTTGTCGTTCGAATCGCCCGGTGCAACCACTTTCGCCGTCACAGGGATCGACGCCGACATCACCGTTTCAGCCGGTGGCCGGGTCCGGAGTTTCACCACCGGGGAGACCGTGAGCGCTCAACCCGGCTCCGTGGTGCAGGTGCAGGCTGCCCAATCGGGTCTGCGTGGCTACCTCGCAGTTCGCGGTGGCCTCGCTGGCAATCCGGTGTTGGGTTCGTTGTCGCACGACAGCCTCAGCGCGCTGGGACCAGCGCCGCTCGTCGCCGGAGACCGGGTTCCGATCGGCACCCTAGGAGGTCCGTTCCCCTCCTACGGCGGCCGATTGGCCGAGACCACCGCAACCCCGGACGGGTCGGCAACACACCTGCGGATAGTCGTGCTGCCCGGTCCGCGCGATGGGCTGCTGGTTGCCGGCTGGGAGCAGGTCACGTCCAGCACCTGGACTGTCTCGATGGCCTCCGATCGGGTAGGGATGCGTCTCGAAGGACCCGCCATCGAACTGTCCACGCATCAACTCGCCGCCAGCGAGCCCATGGTGCGGGGTGGTATCGAGGTTCCCCCGGACGGTCAGCCCGTGATCCTCGGACCCGACCACCCGACGACAGGGGGCTATCCCGTCATCGGAGTCGTCAACCCGCGAGACAGCGATGCCCTTGCTCAGGCTCGGCCCGGCAGCACGGTCGACATCGCCTTGGACCGTACCGGCTAACCTGAGCCCATGACTTCAGCCCCCATCGTCTGGGTCGACTGCGAGATGACCGGACTCGATCTGGAGAACGACGCCCTGATCGAAGTCTCGTGCGTCGTCACCGACGACCAGTTGGTCGCCCTCGACGGAGGCATCGACGTCGTCATCAAGCCGCCGGCCCACACCCTGACTGACATGGACGAGGTCGTGGTGACGATGCATACCGAGTCCGGGCTGCTCGATGAGTTGGATGCGGGCGTGTCGCTGGAGGAAGCAGAGGCGCAACTGCTCGCGTACGTCAGAAGCCATGTCCCCGAGCCACGCAAGGCGCCGCTCGCCGGGTCGAGCGTGCACGTGGACCGCGCATATCTGGCGCGGGATATGCCGGCCTTCACCGAGCACCTTCACTATCGGATAGTCGACGTGTCCTCCATCAAGGAACTCGTGCGGCGGTGGTATCCGCGGGCCTACTTCGCGAGTCCCAACAAGCGCGGTGGACATCGCGCGCTGGCAGACATCCTCGACTCGATCAATGAGTTGCGCTACTACCGGGAGGCGGTTTTCGTTCCCGCACCGGGCCCGAACAGCGAGGACGCCAAGGCCATCACCGACGCGCTCGAAAGCGAGCGTGACCAGAACGAGATGCCCGTCGACTCCGCCACGGATTGAGCGCTCGGACTGCATACCTCCCGCTCGCGGGCCCATGGACGGTGCTCGCCCTCGGTCACCCTGCGAGGCGCTCCACAACGACGGCCACTCCCAGGCCGGCAGCCCCGCTGACTGCGGCAACCCCGTACCGGCCGCCGCGACGCTCCAACTCCTCCAGCATCCCGCCGACCAAGATGGCGCCCGTCGCACCGAAGGCGTGGCCCATGGCGATGGTGCCCCCGTTGGGATTCATCCGCTCGGCCCCAGCGTCGAGATCCCGCCGGAACCGCAGACACAAGGCAGCGAAGGCCTCGGCGAACTCGAAGACGTCGACATCGTCGGGAGTCAAACCTGCCCTGGCGATCGCCCGCTCGGTAGCCTCCTGCCCGGCCGTCAGCATGATCACCGGATCGACGCTGCAGGTGGCCGATGACACCACCCTGCCGCGGGGTCGCAAGCCGGTTTTCTTCGCTGCGCCGTCATCGCCCAGCAACAGCAGGGCGGCCGCATCTGCCATCGCGGGCGAGGTGGCCACCGTGTGGCGGTGGGCCAGTGGGCCCACTTCCGGGTGCGCCTCCGCTACCAGCGCATCCTGGCCGGCAGCGCCCAGTTCGGCGAACGCCGGTGGGAGGTCGGCGACCGCCGCCATCGTGGTGCCGGGACGGATCAGTTCGTCGGTGGCGAAGCAGGCAACCCCGTCGGCCGCCGGCAGCGGGACGACACAATTCTCGAACACCCCGTCCGCCCAGGCTCGCGCCGCCTTCGTCTGGGTCTCGACGGCGTAGGAGTCGAGGTCTTCCCTGGTCCAGCCTTCGGCGGTGGCGACGAGGTCGGCGGCAATACCCATGTGCACCGACCCCACCGACCGCACGACCTGAGGGTCGCTCCACAGGGCACCGCCGTCGCTGAAGATGGGCACCCGGGAGACACTCTCGACGCCACCGGCCACCGCCAGTCCCACGTCGCCGGCGTTGATTCGGGCTGCGGTTTGTGCCACGGCGTCGATCCCGGAGGCGCAGAACCTGTTGATGGTGACTCCGGGCACTTGCGCGCCCCAGCCCGCAAGCAGGTTCGCGGTTCGGGCCAGGTCCGCCCCCTGCTCGCCGACCTGTGAGGCAACGCCGAGCACAACATCCTCGACCCGTCCGGCATCAAGAGCGTTGCGATCCACCAAGGAATGCTGCAGCGTGGTGACCAGGTCGAGGGCACTCAAATGGTGCAATCCACCACGCTCGGAGGCCCTGCCACGACCGGTACGGACATAATCCAGGATGTAGGTCATCGTGGGAGCGATCTTAGTCACTGGCGACTCGGCCGCGATTGAGTAGTGTTCCCAGGTTCATGGGGTAGAAACGAGTGCGGAGGCGATCATGACGGTTGGGCAGCGGTGACTGGCACCTGGATTCTCGGCGGGGCGCAGACGGACTTCGCGCGCAACTTCACCCGGGAGGGTCTCGACTCGGCTGACCTGTTCGCGGAGATCGTTCCGGCGACCCTCGAGGCAGCAGGGGTCGCAGCGAGCGACATAGGCGTCATCCACACCGGCAACGCCTTCGGGCAAATCTTCACGGGCCAGGGTCACCTCGGAGGGATGCCAGCCACCGTGGAGCCCGGACTCTGGGGGGTGCCCGCCGCCCGCCATGAGGCCGCGTGCGCATCGGGCGGCATCGCACTGCTGGCCGCGATGGCCGACCTGGAGGCTGGTCATTACGACTGTGCCCTCGTCTTGGGCG
>CAYMPK010000187.1:0-5507 GCA_964392145.1 uncultured Actinomycetes bacterium
GTGTCCGTGCCCGGATACCACCTCGGCGATGCCCTGCACCAGGATGCAGTGCACCGCGGTTACAACGCCGACATCGAGCAGGCCTGGCTCGCGGAGCTCGACTGGCAGTCCGACGGCTACCGATTGTTCCAACGCGCGGTGCCCAGCGCCTCGGGCGCGGCAGGCGTGCTGCTGCCGATGGCCGAGAGCAACTGTGTCGGCGTATCCCGCCGGCTGTTCACCACACTCGGCGGCTTCGACGAGGCCTTCGACACCCGCGGCGGCGGATATGTGAACCTTGACTTCTACAAGCGTGCCGTGGAAAGCCGCGGAGCCACCCTCGTGGTACTCCCTGGTGAGGGTGCATTCCACCAGTTCCACGGCGGCGCGACGACGGGAGACCCCGAGACGAATCGGGAGGAGGTGCTGACCGAGATGCAGCAGCAATACCGGCAACTGCGGGGACAGGACTACTCCTCGCCGGCGGCCGCGGGAATCATGCTGGGGCGGATCCCACGTTCGGCAGCTGCCGTGCTGGAGCGGTCAGCCCGGCTGCTCGGTGGGAGTGGGGCATGAGCGAAGCGCCGAAGATCTCCATCGTCGTGGTGATCTACAAGATGAGCCGCCAGGCGGAGAACACGTTGTTCTCGTTCTCACCCGAGTACCAACTCGGCGTTGACGCCGCCGACTACGAAGTCATCGTGATGGAGAACGAGTCCGAGGATGAACTCGGCGAGGACCGCGCCCGCGCGTTCGGACCGAACTTCTCCTACCACCGGCGACCCAACACCAACTCCTCCCCGGTGCCCTCCCTGATCGAAGGGGTCAGCCTCGCGCGCGGCGAAAACCTCGGGATCGTGATCGACGGCGCCCGGATGGTGACGCCGCGGGTGCTGCAGTACGCCCTCGCGGCATTCCGGATCAATCCACACGCGATGGTGAACGTTCCCGGATACCACCTCGGCAGCGGCGAGCAGCATGCGAACCACGCCCACGATGCGGAAGTCGAGCAGCAACTGCTGGACCACGTCGATTGGCGCACCGATGGCTACCGCCTCTTCACCATCTCGACGTTCTTCCACGGCCGCCACCAACGCGGCTACCTGCTGCCGGTGATGGAGAGCAACGCCATGTTCTGCTCCCGGGCCGACTACGAGTTGGTGGGCGGGGCCGATCCCAGATTCGACATGGTGGGCGGCGGCATGGTCAACCTGGACCTCTACTACGAGATCGGCAGCAGGGAGCACGTCGAGTTGTTCGCGTTGCCAGGCGAGGGCACGTTCCATCAGTTCCACGGCGGCGTCACGACCAAGCCCGACGACAGCCGCGACGACCTGCTGGCCGACTTCCGCGCCCAATATCAGCGACTTCGCGGACACAAGTTCCGGATGCTCGAGCGCCAACCTCGTCTGCTCGGCGCGGTGACCGGCTGGGCAATGCCGATGATGAGGTTCTCAGCCGCCCAGAGGATGCGGGAGTACGAACTGGCCGGGCTGGAGTCATGGTGAGCGAATTCAAACGACGCGCCGATCAGGTGCGCCGCGGTGGTCGCGCCGCGCTGCGCAAGGGCAAGGCCATGGCCTCAGCCGGCGGTCAGCCACAGCAGGCGGGCAGACGGCTGCGCGTCAAAGCCGACCAACTGGTGCGCCGTGGCGAGGCGCTCGGCCGCAAAGTGCCCCCTAAGGTGGCCGAGTGGCGAGAGCTGGGTCCGGAGGCGACGGCCGCCGACGTCAAACTGCAGATGGAGCGGGCTGCGGCCGGGGTACGTGAACGAGCTACGAACTCGAGCGTCGGCGAGCGGGTGCAGTTGGCGGCAGCGGCGCGGTCCACGCCCGCGCCGCGAGACGCCGCCCAGGTGCCGCTGTCGGTAGTCGTGATCGTCTACGACATGTCCGCCCAGGC
Source organism: uncultured Actinomycetes bacterium (assembly GCA_964392145.1). Taxonomy (GTDB): domain Bacteria; phylum Actinomycetota; class Actinomycetes; order S36-B12; family UBA10799; genus JACJWR01. The sequence goes on from CAYMPK010000187.1 coordinate 1,882, forward strand.
CCGCCGAACGCTCTACACGCTGTCCGCTGCCTACCAGCGCGACGTCAGCGTCGAGGACTACGAGGTCATCGTGGTGGAGAACGCCAGCGATGACCAACTGACCCGTCGTCAGGTCGAACGGATGGGCCCCAACTTCCGCTACCTGCGCCGAGACGAGTCGGGTGTCTCACCGGCGCCCGCCATCAATGCGGGGCTGGCGCTGGCGCGTGGCGAGTTCATCGGCCTGATGATCGACGGGGCCCGGATGCTGACACCCGGGGTGATCCGCAATGCCTTGGACGGCTTCAAGGTCAACCCGAACGCGGTCGTCGCCGCCCCCGGGTACCACATCGGGCTCACCGATCAGCAGCACAGTTCACACTCCTCGTGGTGGAGCGTGCGCAAGGAACGCGCGTTGATGCGGACCATCCCATGGCGCACAGACGGCTACCGCCTCTTCGACATCTCCGTTCTCAGCGGCGCCAACCCGTTCGGCTACCTGCACCCGTTGATGGAGTCCAACTGCATGTTCGCCTCCCGGGCCAACTTCGACGCCATCGGCGGTGCCGACGAACGCTTCGACCTTCCCGGCGGTGGGGTGCTCAACCTGCACATGTACCGCGAGTTGCTCGAACCCGAGCAGGCGCAACTGATCCTGATGCCCGGGGAGGGTTCGTTCCACCAGTTCCACGGCGGGGTGACCACCCGCCGGGACAGCGAACGCGCCGACCTGATGGCACAGTTCAATTCCCAGTACCAGGAGATCAAGGGCTCGGGCTACTTCGCGCCGCGCCGGGAGCCGTTCCTCATCGGCACCATCCCCAACCGGGCCCTGCCGGTGATGGCGTACTCAGCGGTGGAAGGGCGCACCCACTACGAGACCTGGACCCTGCGCGAACCAGCGCAGGTGCCCTACGTCGACGACGCCACGATTCCAGCGCCGGATATCCTCAAGCACCCGCCCAGCTACGGCCCGCAAGGGTCGACGAACGGAGAACTCGACGTGTCCATCTACCTGCCGCCATCGATCCGACGGTTCGAACCCAAACACATCGTGTTCAGCACCTGGATGGACCACATCCAGTTCGGCTACGACCTGGTGGCGGCCGTCCGCCCGGAGATTCTGGTGGAACTCGGCACGCAGGGAGGCGTGAGCTACTTCGCGTTCTGCCAGTCGATGAAGGAGAACGACGTCGAAGGACTCGCGTACGCCGTGGACACCTGGGAGGGCGAGGAGCACACCGGCGCCTACGACGAGTCCGTCTGGGAGAGCGTCAGTTGGCACAACCGACAGAACTACTCCGCCTTCTCATATCTGCTGCGGATGTACTTCGCCGAAGCGGTCAACAACTTCGCCGACGAATCCATCGGACTGCTCCACATCGACGGCCTGCATACCTACGACGCCGTCAACGAGGATTTCGAGACGTGGTACCCGAAGGTGGAGCCGGGCGGAATCATCCTCTTCCACGACATCAAGGCACGCATCAAGGACTTCGGCGTCTGGCGGTGGTGGGACGAGATCTCCCCGCAGTACCCCTCATTCAGCTTCAACCACGGTTTCGGCCTGGGCGTCATCCAGAAGCCCGGCGGTAAGCCGAATGAGAGCGAACTGCTGCAGTTGATGTTCGACGGCAGCCCCGCCGATCAGGCGCAACTTCGACGGTTCTACGAGCACGCCGCATACTTCCACCACGTGAAGCGTCAGGCCGAAGCCGCCCGTTGATCCCCCCCCCAGCGGCGGTTCGCCACGCGGCCGCCACGCCGCGGTCCGGGCAGCTGCGGACCGGCTGATGTGCGTCAGCGCAGATTGCTGAGGGTCCGTTTCGCCCTTCCCGCCGCACGGCGGAACAGCGAACGGGGTTTGGGTTCCAGCGCAGCCTGCGCGCTGCGCAGTTCCACGCTGGCGGCGCGCGCTTCCACCCGCACCTGGTCCACCAACATCGAGACCGGGAGCTGTTCCGCGGCCCGATCGAGCTCTGCCAGATCCATCGGGTCCCCCGCAGCCTCGAGGAACTTCGAGTACAGGTCGGCAGCATCCGAGAGCACCCCGCGTAGCCGGTCGTACTCCTCCGCGGGCAACAGCAGGTGGTTCCAGGCATCGAGGAAGAACCGCAGCGTCTGCTGCTCCCGAAGTTCGAAGCCCGGGTGCAGGGACAGGAACCGGTAGTCCAGCTCGTCGAAGGTCCGCTGTGCATGATCGAAGTCCGCGCGATCGAGCAGCTCCATGACGACGATCGGACGGTCGCGGGCCAACACCCCACCTGCCCCGGCGATCACGAGGTGCTCGGCACCTTCCACATCGATCTTGATCAGTCCGACCCGTTCATCGTCGAGGCGGGCGTTGGCCCCATCGAGCGTCTCTGTCGACGCCGTGACCGACTCCACCACAGTCGGTTTGAAGTCCGAGAGCAACGAGGCACTGGACTCGATGCGACCGGGGATCTCCGGCGGCAGGAAGAGTTCGGCGGTGCCCTGACGATCCGACAGCGCCACCTGTTCGAGGGTCACCCTGCCGCCGTCCAGACCCGCGATCGCCAGATTCTCCCGGGCGAAATCGGCGATCGCCGGGATGGGTTCGAACGCCCTGACAACGGTTGTCGGTGACAGCCTGCCCACAAGTGCGGAGTAGAAGCCGGTGTTGGCACCGACGTCGTACATGGCACCGTCGGCGGCCTGCGCCAGGGCGGCCATTGCCACAGGCAGCGGCTCTTCGAACAACCACCAGCCGTCGAACGTCAGATTGGCGATGTAGTCGTGGCCGAGCCTTCGGTTGAGGCGAACGAAGTCGGGAAGGCCGAATGGAAGGAGCACGTACGCAGCCTACGCCGCGCAACCGCGGCACCCTTGTCGCACTCCTACTGATGAACCCTCATGAGGCGGGGTTGCGCGGAACGCTGGGATGTGAGCCCTCCTGCACCTTTCGGTACTTGGGCGGTTCCCGTCGGACGTACTCCCCCCGCTTGCCCTTCCGCAGCGCGCGAACCGGTTCCGACATCTGCGCAAGGAACTGTGCTGCGCGGTAGCTGCCCCCGAAGATGATCCGCTCGTTCGCCTCCCGATAGCGGTGCATCTCGCTGAGGGCCCGGAACAGGTCGTAGGCCTCGTCGAGACTCTCCGTCGCCCAAGGGGGCAAGGTGTAGTCCTCAAGACCGGGCTTGGGCGGGTGCAGGTGACTGCGCACCAGTTCGCCGTGCAGATCGCTCAGTTCAAAGACCAGCCGGGCGACATAGTCCGATCCGGCCTCCTCCGAACTACGCCGCAGGCTGGCGTCGAGTTGATCACGGGCTTCCGCGGACGCGGGGGAGATCCCCGACGTCGCGCCGCCCGCGACGAATGCCGCGATCGCCTCCACGGTCTCGTCGGGATCGGCCAGCATCTGCTCGTAGTCGACGACAAGTGTCTTTCGGCCACCCAGCGTCGACAGGATCGCCCGGTAGTACTCCGCCCACAAGGACAACGCACGCGTGGGGTTGATGCCGCTGCGCAGACGAAGGGAGGTAGCCACAGCCTGCGGTGACCTGACCACGACGATCGCGGGGTACTCCCGCAGCAGCAGCCGGTCCCACAGCGGCAACAGCAGGCTGATACGAGGGTCCTTGACGTACCAGTTCTTGAAGGCCGGCGAGAAGTACTCGAGCCTCTTG
>CAYMPK010000188.1:0-5418 GCA_964392145.1 uncultured Actinomycetes bacterium
GGTCAGATCAGCCACTATCGCCCCTTCGCCAGGGAAAGCGCCCGGCCGGCCACCATCAGCACGGCGTCGTCGCAGACCTCCGCCAGGTCGGTGTTGACCGCGCCGAGGACATCGCGGAAAAGTCTTCCCGACGCGTGGGCGGGCACCACACCGGAGCCCACCTCATTGCTCACGAGCACGATCTGTCGGGCAGGGCTCGTGCGCATCGCCTCGCACAAATCGGAGGTTGCGGCCTGGATAGCTGAGGCCGCGGCACGTTCGTCGTCCCAGCCGCTGGACTCGTCGATGATCCGGCTGCACCACAGCGCGAGGCAGTCGATCAACACCGTGGCTCCCGAGGGTACCTGCCGGAGTACTCGCCCCAGGTCGATCGTCTCCAGCGTGTGCCAACCCGGGGGCCGACGACGGGTGTGTCGCAGAATCCTCTCCTCCCAGTCGGCGCCCATGCCGCTGCCCATTGGCCACCCCGTGGCCACATAGTGGACGTCACCGGCATCGGCCACGAGGCTCTCGGCGAAAGTGGACTTGCCCGATCGGGCACCTCCCAGGACCAGGGTCGAGTGCGCACCCGGGTTGCCGCCGTTGGCGGTCGCCGACCGCAGATCCAGCACGGTGCCGTCGGGCACGGTTCGCGCGCCGATCTGGGAGAGCCACGCCTGCAGGCGGGCCTCCGGCGGGTTGTGGTGCCCCAGATGCACGGCGATCACATCGGTGTCCGCCGTCACTGCGGCCGTGCGCCGCAGCGAGTCGATGGTCGCCGGGAACGTTGAATGATCCAGGTGGCCGCGGGAAGTGACCAGCCCCGGGTCTCCGAAGGTGAGCTCCAACAGCACCAGGTCGTAGCCGGCGTGCGCTGTCGCAGTCAGCAAGGCGGCGTCGGGGACGCCGGTGTCCGATGCGTAGAACATGCGTGCGGGCCTGCCGCCGTCAGCCTGGCCGGACTCCGGAGCCGTCACGTCGAAGAGCACAGCCTCCTCGGCCAGCACATCGGCAGTACCGGCCCCGTGTGTGCTGGGCAGCACCCGGACGGTGTGCCCGGTCGAAGGACATTCCACAAGGTCGCCTGGCGACACCGCACGGAGTCGCACCACGGTCTCCGGGGGCAGCCAGTGCTCGGCTTGGGCGATCACGGTCGGCGGTCCGACGATGCTCAGTGGCTGATCGGCGCAGTCGGACCACTGACGGTGCAACAGGAACGCGGGGTCCCAGTGGTCGTGATGCGCGTGGCTGACCAGCACGGTGGTCACGGCAGTGAGGTCGGCCTGGGCCCGCGCGGCGGACCCGGAGAGGCCCGGTGCAGGATCGATCAGGATGACACCGTCGACGAGCACTCCGCCCGCGAGTCTCACGTTGCCGGTTGTTCGCGCTTCGCGGCACGTCTCGCAGTGGCAGAACGGCTGGGGGATGCCGTCCGCCGCGCCGGTGCCCAGCAGCGCCACCCTCATGCCCCGGCTCCGTCCTGCCCCGTTGCGGTAGCCGATGCGCTGCGCGCAGGCTCGAAGACGATGGGCACGTCGAATGCCGCGCGACGGGTCGCTCGACGCAGCGCCGCGAGTATCGGCGGCCCAGCGATCAGCAGTAGTACGGCGACCAGGGCAGCGCGCGGCAGGTCGAATCCGAGGGAGGTGGCGAGGTTGAACAACAGCCAGCGGTGCAAGTTCTCCAGCACTGGCGCCCCCGCTACGAACGACAACTGGGTCGCAGTCCCGGTGGCCCAGGGCCAGAACCAGAGGTTGAGCAGGAAGCCGTAGGCGATGGCGGCCACCGCGCCGTATGCCGCGATCAGAGGTGCCTCGGCGCGCCCGCGAGCTTGGGGCAACATGCCGGCGCCAAAGCCGACCCAACCGGCCGCGATCATCTGGAACGGCAGCCATGGTCCGACACCCCCGGTGAGCAGTGCCGATGCGAACAGCGAGACGTTGCCCAGCAGGAACCCGAAACCCGGGCCGAGGGCGCGTCCCCCGAGGATGATTACGACCCAGATCGGTTCGAACCCCACCGTGCCGGCGCCCAGCGGGCGCAGCGCGGCCGCGACCGCCGACAGTACGCCCAGCATTGCCACCCCGCGGGCATCCAGGCCGCCATCGGCGACCTCAGTCATCACCAGCAGCAACAGCATGGGCAGCAGCACCGCGAACAGCCATGGGGCATCCGAACTGTGGCCGAGTATTGCGCTCCCGGGTCTGGCCAGGAACGGCCAGAAGAACGAGACCAGGCCGACAGCCGACACGGCGGCCAGCACCACCCGGGTGCGGGTCCGCAGCACCGCTCCGGCACGGGCGGTCCGTGGCTCTGGGGTGCGCGCTGTGGATGCGTCGGATGGCTTCATCCGGCCACCGCCAGCGCGGCCTCGACCTGGCCCACAGTGAGCCAGCGCTCGGGCGACATGATCTTCGCGACCTGCGGCGCGAAGATGGGTGATGCGGTGACAACCTCCGAGGTCGGCCCGACGGTGACGACTTCGCCGTCGGCGATGATGGCCACCCGGTGGGCGACCTCCGCGACGAGTTCCACGTCATGCGTGGCCATCAGCACCGCGGTCCCGCTGCCGGCACAGGATCGCAGGATCTCGATCAGCCGACGTTTGGAGCCGTAGTCAAGCCCGCGGGTGGGCTCATCGAGCAGCAACACCGGCGGCGAGCTGGCCAACACCATGGCGAGCACCAGGCAGAGTCGTTGGCCTTCGGAGAGATCCCGGGGGTGTGCTTGGCGTGAGATGTCGGGGGCCAACCGCTGCAGCAGGTCCGCGGTCGTTCCGGGCGCGGCGTCGGTGTCCCGATCAGCGGCAACGCACTCATCGGCGACCGTCTCGGCGCAGAGCAGGTCGGCCGGCTCCTGGGGAACGAAACCGACAGTCGCCACGAGTTCCCGGCCATGCAGTTGGGCCGGGTCGAAGCCATCGACCCTCACTCGGCCGCCGCTCGCCGGCACCATGCCGACGGCAGCCTTCAGCAGGGTGGACTTGCCCGCCCCATTGCGTCCCATGAGGGCGAGGACCTCGCCGGAAGACACCGTGATATCGGCACCGGCGAGGGCGAGGACCGAGCCGTAAGCCACCCGCAGTGCGTCACACTCCAGCACCGGCGGCTCATCGGCGAGATTGATAGCGGCGGGTAGGTCGTCGATCCCTCGCACCCGTTCGAGTCGTTCACGGAGCCCGGCGGCTGCGCGCCGGGCGTCGCGCACGGTGGTCGGCAGCGGTTGCCACCCGGCGAGACGGCCGAGTTGCACAACAGGTGGGGCGACCGGTGAGTCGGCCATCATCTCGGCCGGGGTGCCGAATCGCGGTGGCGTTCCTGATTCGACCACCACGATCCGGTCGGCGTACTGCACGACGCGCTCCAACCGGTGCTCGGCCATCACCACTGTCAGTCCGAGGTCGTGGACAAGTCGCTGCAGGGCGGCCAGGACCTCCTCCGCCGCTCCCGGATCCAGTGCCGATGTGGGTTCGTCGAGCACCAGAACCCTCGGGTGGCTGGTCAGCACCGAGCCGATCGCCACCCGCTGTCGCTGGCCCCCCGAGAGGGAGAGGAGCGGCCGATCGCGCAAATCGGCCAGACCCATCAGATCCAGCGTCTCCTCCACCCGCTTGCGCATCACCTGTGCCGGGATGCCCAACGACTCCATCCCGTAGGCCAGTTCGTCCTCGACGACGTCGGTGACGAAGCCGCTCATCGGATCCTGCAGGACGATCCCGACGATGTCGGCCAACTCACGTGGGGGGTAGTCATGGGTGTCGCGCCCGTCGACTAGGACCCGGCCGTTCAAGACGCCGCCGGTGAAGTGGGGAACGAGGCCATTGATCGTCTGCAGCAGCGTGGTCTTGCCCGAGCCTGTCTCGCCGACCACCAGGCAGAGCTCGCCCTCCGGGATGTGCAGGTGGGTGTCGACCAGGGCGGGGGTCGCAGAGTCGGTGTAGGTCACGGAGACGTGGTCGAAGGTGATCATGCCGGCACCGCTTCAACGGTCGCGGGCGAGCGCACAGGCATCGGTGGCTCCGGGGTGACGAATGCCGGCACCGCGGCGATCAGGATGCCCAGCAGGGCGAGCGGCGGCAACGCCGGCCAGACCGGCGGAGTCACCGAGGTGGTCAGATACTGCGGGTTCAGCACCCCGACGGCGATGACCGCCGCGGCCGCCAGCAGGCCACTGCCTGCCGTCACCCACTCGGGCCACGACCATGGGTCGGGGCGGTAGCGGGTGCGTGTGCTGCGTCGGCCCGAGCGCCACATCCCCAGTCCGGCCGCCAACACACCGAGGACCAGAATCGGTGCGCCTGCGATGGAGACGGCCGAACCGTCGAGTAGGGCATACAGGCCCAAGCACACGCCGACCACGCCGCCGAGGACGAGCGCGGCGGTGACCCGCCGCTCGCTGCGGGAACGCTCTGCGGTTCGACCGTAGCCACGGCTGTCCATCGCCGCCGCGAGAGCCACCGACCGCTCCAGAGCACCCGAGAAGACGGGCATGGCCGATCCGGCCACCCCCCGAATACCTGTCGAGGGTCGGCCGCGCAACCTGCGGGCGGTCTTGACCCTTCCAACGTCCGTGACCATCGCCGGTGCGAAGGACAGAGCCACCACAACGGCGACACCGACCTCGTACAGGGCGGCCGGCATCGCCTTGAGCAACCTGGTGGGGGAGGCCATTGACGTCGCCGCACCCCGACAGGCCAGCACGGTCGCCAGCCGCAGACCGTCGTACGCGGCGGCAAGAAGCGACTCCGCGGTGATCTGGCCGCCGAGGCGCAGCCCGGCGAGCCAACCGGGCAGGTCCACCGTGGGTAGCGTGATCAGCACGTCGTTGCCCTGGGGGGCGCCGAGCAGGACCTGGAACAGCAGTCGGAAACCGACCACGAACAGTCCCAGTTGCAGGAATACGACGAAGGATCGCGCCCACGGCGCCTCCGGTCGACGCGCGGACACCACCAGTGCCGCAACGCCGAGGATCGACAGCAACAGGATTGGGTTGGTGGTGCGGGAGGCCGCCGCGGCGAGGCCGATGGCCCAGAGCCACCAAGCGCCGGGGTGGAGCCAGCGCGGTCGCCGGCTCGGAGTCATCGATGTCCTCTCGGGCACTCGGAGGACGGCTGGCGGGGCGCCGGCTTGGGGACGTCCCGACCGCTACCTCGGCGGTGTCGTGGGTCCGCGCCTTCCCCAGGTGATCCGACTCGCCGGCAGGACCGGGAAGAACCGGTCGGACGACTCACGGTTGCGGGACAGTGCCGGAATCCCACCGGCTTCCCCTGGATTGCTTCGGATGACGCACGGACGCCGGTCGGCGTCCGTGCTGCCCATTGTGCACCACGGACGCTAGTCGGCTGGGTGCAGGCTCATGGGGCCGTAGACCCGCTCCCCGTCCGAGAGCAGGGTCACGGAGTCCACTCCATCGTCCAGCAGGTCACGCCAGCATTCGCCG
>CAYMPK010000189.1:0-3360 GCA_964392145.1 uncultured Actinomycetes bacterium
GGTGCTGTGCGATCAGACACTCCAGGTTGACCGCGTCGGCGCTTTCGGGGTCATTGCGCTGGTGCTGATGCTCGGGCTGCAGGCCGCTGCTCTCGGTGCTGCCTTCAGCCAGGGTCGGGGTGTGATAGCCCTGACCGGTTCAGTCGTGGTGTCGCGCGCCGCCCTGGGATTCCTGACCACCAGTGGCACGCCGGCCCGCAGAGACGGCCTCGGCGCGGGCGTCGTCGGGGCCACCAGCGTCACATCTGCTGTGCTGCTGTTCACCGGATACGCGCTGCTGTTCACCGGACTGGTGGCCGTCACGGGTGGCCCCTGGGTCGTCGCGGTCGCGGCCACGTTGGTCGGTTTGGCGAGCGCACTGGCCGTCAGACAGCTGGCCGTCCGACGGCTCGGCATCGTGACCGGGGATGTTCTGGGTGCGGCCGTGGAACTGGCGACCACCGGGGTGTTGGTCACCTGGGCGGTTGTCGGTTAGGTGTCAACACACGACGTCGAAGCGGCCGCAGCGGCGTCAGTCCCGCACCGTTCCTGCCACGAACGGAGGGGGCGTGACCCGGGCGGCCAACGTGCGCCCCCGAACGTTCAGGACGACCTCGTCGCCGTCGGATACCCCCGCGTCCAGCAACGCCAGCGCGATCCCGGTCTTCAGCGTCGGCGAGAAGGTGCCGCTGGTGACGGTGCCCACGCTCGGACCTGACGGCTCGAGGTGAACGCTGACGCCGGGTCGCGGGACTCCCCGTTCCAAGAGCACCAGGCCACGCAGCCGGGGCAGCAGATCCGAGTGGCGACTTTGCACGATTGCCTCCCGCCCTCGGAATTCCGGCTTGTCCCAACCGATCGCCCAGTTGAGCCGGGCAGCGACCGGACCGATTCCGTCTCCCAGATCCTGGCCGTGCAATGGGTAACCCATCTCGGTGCGAAGGGTGTCGCGAGCCCCCAGGCCGCAGGGCAGCACTCCGAGGGGCCCACCGGCGGTGAGCAATGCCTCCCAGACGCGGACCGCAGCCGCCGCCGGGATGAGCAGCTCGAAGCCCAACTCGCCGGTGTAGCCGGTGCGGCATACGACCACCTCGACGCCCATCAGCTCGGAACGCGCCACCGCCATGTAGGCAAGATCGGTCGGCATGCCCAACGCACCCAGCAGCTCTCGACTCCTGGGGCCCTGCACCGCGATGATCGCCGTGTCGTGCTGGGCGTCGATCACCTCGATGTCGCTGCCGACCATGTCCGCGATCACGGAGTTGACCCTTGCTGCGTTGCCCGCATTGGGAATCAGCAGAGCATCGTCGGGGCCGAAGACGTAGGCGATCAAGTCGTCCACCACATCGCCCTCCGGGGTGCAGAGCAACGTGTACTGCGCCTGGCCCGACCCAATCCGATCCAGGTCGTTTGTGAGGATTCGGTTGAGGGCGGCCACCGCGCCCGGCCCTCGGACCAGGGTGGTACCCAGATGGGAAACGTCGAAGATGCCCACACTGGTGCGAACCGCGGTGTGCTCCGCAACGACTCCGGTGAACTCGAGTGGCATCTGCCAGCCGGCGAAAGGCGCGAACTTCGCCCCGGCCTGTTCATGTGCCTCATGCAGGGGTGAGCGCTGAAGGGTTGCCTGGCCGGCTGGCTCTAGGGGTTCCTCGGTCATGCCCGGAACGCTACTAGGGTGGTAGCGCCGCGCAATGCGTGCGGTGTGAGCGAAACCGGAGGATCGATGACCACCCTGCGCCTGACCAACGTTTCGCCGGCCGCCGCCAAGGCGGATGCCCTCGTAGTCTTCATGACGATGCGCAAGGGCGGGCCAGCCGTCTCCCGCGGCACGCCCACGACCAAGGGGCTGGCCACGAAACTGGCGCACCTACTGACGGCCGCGTCACCGGCGGCCAAGGCGGGCGACGTGGTTCTGGTGCCCTCGGCCGGACTGGTCACCGCCGATGTGATCGTGTTCGCCTGTATCGCGTTGGATTCGACGACGGAGGACGTGCGCCGGGTCGCGGGCTCCGCTCTTCGCGCTGCCGGCGATCGGAAGACGGTCGCCATCGCGACGCCCGCCGACAGCCCCGAGATCGTCGCCGCCGTAGGTCAAGGGGCCCGACTGGGCGCCTACCGGTTCACTGCCTTCCGCAGTGGCGCCGAGAAGGATTCGACCGGCACATCGACCATCCTGCTGGTGGCCGAGGACGCCCGGTCCAAGGCGGTCAAGGTGGCCGTGGCCGACACCGAGACCGTTACCAAGGCCGTCATCGAGGCGCGCGACCTGGTCAACACTCCGCCGTCGGCATTGACACCTCACGACTTCGCGGAAATCGTCCGCCGACACTCCCAGGACACCTCGATCCGGGTGGACATCTACAACGAACGCAAGCTGGCCCGCGAGGGCTACGGTGGGATCATCGGTGTCGGGCAGGGATCCGATCACCCGCCCCGGCTGGTGAGGATGACCTACAGCCCACCACGGGCCAGGGGACACCTGGCGTTTGTGGGCAAGGGCATCACCTTCGACAGCGGCGGGTTGAGCCTGAAGCCGCCGCCGGCCATGATCACGATGAAGTGCGACATGGCTGGGGCCGCCGCGGTCGCCACGGCCACTCTCGCCATCGCGCGGCTGGGGATACCCGTCAAGGTGACCGCCTACTTGGCGTTGGCAGAGAACATGCCCAGCGGCGCCGCTCAACGCCCCGGCGACGTCCTAACCATGTACAACGGCACGACGGTGGAGGTGCTCAACACCGATGCTGAGGGACGACTCGTCATGGCGGACGCGATTGCGCGGGCCTGCGAGGACTCCCCTGACGTGCTCGTCGACGTCGCCACGCTGACCGGAGCGCAGACGATCGCCCTGGGTACCCATGTCTCGGCGATCATGGCGAACGACGATGAACTGCGCGACCGGGTGGCGGCCGCAGCCGAGCTAGCCGGCGAGTCTATGTGGCCGATGCCGCTGCCGCCGGAGCTCCGACCCTCGTTGAATTCCAAGGTTGCCGACCTCGCCAATATCGGCGAACGGATGGGCGGCATGTTGACAGCCGGGCTGTTCCTGTCCGAGTTCGTGACCTCGGGGACGTCCTGGGCGCACCTGGATATTGCCGGGCCGGCATTCAATGAGGGATCGCCGCACGGGTACACACCCGCCGGTGGAACGGGTATCGCGGTCCGGACGCTGGTGGCCCTGGCTGAGCAGTTGGCGGATTGACAACCGGCTCGTCAACCGTCCTGGCCGCGCGATCACCATGCGCCACGGGTGGCCGCAACCTCGACCGAAGTGGGAGGATGACGTCGATGCCCAGTGGATCCAGGACGTCAGGAGTCCTATGGGTGACCGACAGTCGGTCGATCTCCACCCGATGAGAGGGATGTGGCGCAGTTGAG
>CAYMPK010000189.1:3370-5365 GCA_964392145.1 uncultured Actinomycetes bacterium
TTGAGTCAGGACACCACCGGCGAGTTCGATGTCGTCATCCTGGGCGGCGGAAGCGGCGGATATGCCTGTGCTCTTCGAGCGTCCCAGCTTGGACTCAGCGTCGCCCTGATCGAGGAGGGGAAGCTGGGCGGCACCTGCCTGCACAACGGCTGCATCCCGACCAAGGCGCTGCTGCACGCGGCTGAGGTGGCAGACGAGACCCGCGAGGGCTCCAAGGTGGGGGTCCTCAGTCAACTCACGGGTATCGACATGGTCCAGGTGAACAAGTACAAGGACTCGGTCGTCGCGCGCCTGTACAAGGGGTTGCAAGGGTTGGTCTCCCAGCGCGGGGTCACCTACGTGGAGGGGACCGGGCAGTTGGTGGCCCCGAACGCGGTGGAGGTGAACGGCACCCGATACGTCGGCCGCAACGTTGTGCTGGCCACCGGCTCGTACGCCCGATCCCTGCCGGGACTGGAGATCGGCGGACGCGTCGTGACCAGCGATCAGGCGCTGGTTATGGACTGGATCCCAGCCAGCGTCATCGTGCTGGGCGGCGGAGTCATAGGTGTCGAGTTCGCCAGCGTCTGGCGTTCCTTCGGCTCGGACGTGACGATCGTCGAAGCCCTGCCTCGGCTCGTCCCGGCCGAGGACGAGGCCTGCTCAAAGGCGCTAGAGCGCGCCTTCCGCAAGCGGGGTATCCGTTTCAGCACGGGTGTCCGGTTCTCCGGTGTTACTCAGGACGCGAACGGAGTCACGGTCACGTTGGAGGATGGCACCACCCTGGTGGCGGACCTCCTTCTCGTCGCCGTCGGTCGCGGCCCGCGAAGCGCAGGCAACGGCTTCGAAGAGCAAGGCGTGGCGATGGATCGTGGCTTCGTCCTCACCGACGAGCGGCTGCGCACCAACGTGCCCGGGATCTACGCCGTCGGAGACATCGTCCCCGGCCTGCAGTTGGCCCATCGCGGATTCGCTCAGGGGATCTTCGTGGCCGAGGACATCGCCGGCATCGCCCCGCCGGCTCTGGATGAGGCCGCCATCCCCCGGGTCACCTACTGCGAACCGGAGGTCGCCAGCGTCGGCTACACCGAGGCGCAGGCCAAGGACCTGTTCGGCGACGACCAGGTGGAGAGCTACGAGTACAACTTGGCCGGCAACGGCAAGAGCCAGATCCTGCAGACCGCCGGATTCATCAAACTGGTGCGTCGCAAGGACGGCCCGGTGGTCGGGATCCACATGGTTGGCTCCCGCATGGGCGAACAGATCGGCGAGGCGCAATTGATCTTCTCGTGGGAGGCGTATCCGGAAGATGTCGCGGCCCTGATCCATGCACATCCCACCCAAAACGAAGCCATGGGCGAGGCGCACCTGGCTCTCGCGGGCAAGCCGCTGCACGCCCATGGATGAGTGCGTAGATTTGCGGTCAACAGACATCGTGGCAACCACTGAGCAAGCACCCTTGGCTGACCCGGTATCCCCGGGCCACAGCCGACCGAACGAGCGGAGTTAGAACATGTCGGTCCCAGTCACCATGCCGGCGCTCGGAGAGAGCGTTGTCGAGGGCACGGTCACCCGCTGGCTCAAGCAGGTGGGTGACACCGTCGCCGTCGACGAACCACTGCTGGAGGTCAGCACCGACAAGGTCGATACCGAGATCCCCTCACCGACTGCCGGAGTGGTGCTGGAGATCTCCGCACCCGAGGACGCGGTGGTCGAGGTGGGTGGCCAACTCGCCGTCATCGGCGAGGCCTCCGAAGCCACCGCGAGTGCTCCCACCCAGGCAGCCCCTGCAGCGGCAGCTCCGGTTCCCCCGGCGACCCCGGCCGCGACTGCTCCTCCTGCGCCCCCGGCCGCGACTACTCCCCCACCCGCGCCGGCCGCGACTGCTCCTCCTGCACCCCCGGTCGCTCCTACTCCCCCACCTACCCCGGCCGCGCCTACGCCGGCCGCTGCGCCCGCAGTGTCTGGCGCAGCGGGCAAGGGCACCGAAGTGACCCTCCCCGCCCTCGGCGAGAG
>CAYMPK010000190.1:0-5242 GCA_964392145.1 uncultured Actinomycetes bacterium
GCCGGGAATCGGGACCGCATCACCCGCGGCCACCATGTCCATGAGAACGGCGTCCGCTGCCTCGTCCCCCGCCGGCAGATAGGGATCGAGACCGATGTCGACCAACGAGACCAGGCCGGCCTGGAGGCTCGCTGGCGGCAGCAAGAGCCCGGTCTTCAGGGCCCCGAAGGTGACCGTCACCTCGGCGGAAACACAAGCGTTGGGATCCGACACCTCCCCGGTGTCGGGATTGACGCCACTCGGCAGGTCCACCGCGACGATCCGCCCGGCAGCTGCCGCGGCCAGGGTCGCCGCAACCGGCCGCAGCGGACCGCTGCCGCCAATCCCAACGATGCCGTCGAGCACGAGATCCGTCTCCGACAAGGTCTGTGCGGTCGCCTGCAGCCGCGGATCGCCCACCTCTACACCACCGAGGTCCGTCAGCCGGGCCCCCTGCCCGAGGGCAGCGGCCAGGCCGCCGGGGTGGGTCGTGCCCGCCAGCGTGATGACCGTCACCGCGGCACCTCTGCGCCCGAGTTCCGCTGCGGCGAACAGGGCATCACCGGCATTGTTCCCGGTGCCGGCCAGCACTACGATCCGGGAACCGGTCACCCGCCCGCGCCAGGAGAACAGCAACTCAGCACAGGTGACGGCGAGCCCACGGGCGGCCCGAGACATCAACTCCCCCTCACCGGTGGCGGCAAGGGCAGCGGACTCGGCGGTCCGGATCGCAGCGACGCTGAAGGATCTCCTCATCCCGACCACCGACTACTCGACCGTGACGCTCTTGGCAAGGTTGCGCGGCTGGTCGACATCGTGTCCCTTCACCGTCGCCATCTCACAGGCGAACACCTGCAACGGCACCGTGGACACCAGCGGCTGCATCAGGGTGGGACATTCGGGCACCCTGATGATGTGGTCGGCGTATGGGGTCACCGCTTCGTCACCCTCCTCCGCGATCACGATCGTCACGGCACCACGGGCACGAACCTCCTGGATGTTGGAGATGATCTTCTCGTGCAGAACGCTGCGCCCCCTGGGTGACGGCACGACCACGATCACCGGCAGCCCGTCCTCGATGAGCGCGATCGGACCGTGTTTGAGTTCCCCAGCAGCGAAACCCTCGGCGTGCATGTAGGCGAGCTCCTTGAGTTTCAGCGCGCCTTCCAGCGCCACCGGGAAGCCCACGTGCCGACCGATGAACAGCACGCTTCGGGCATCGGCGAACCGCTGGGCGAGTTGTCGGACCGGCTCAGCGGTGTCCAGTACGAGGTCGACCATGCGGGGCATGTCTGCCAACTCCGTGAGGATCGCGCGGATTTCGTCGGGGAACTTGTTCCCCCGCACCTGAGCCAGGTACAGGGCCACCAGGTAGCAGGCCACGATCTGGGTCAGGAACGCCTTGGTGGACGCCACCGCGATCTCCGGGCCGGCGTACGTGTAGAGCGCCGCATCCGACTCCCGTGGGATCGTGGAGCCCTGCGTGTTGCAGATCGCCAACACTTTCGCGCCCTGTTCGCGGGCGTGGCGCATCGCCATCAAGGTATCCATCGTCTCGCCGGACTGCGAGATCGCGACGATCAGCGTGCGTGGGTCCACGATCGGGTCGCGGTAGCGGAACTCGCTCGCCAGTTCGACCTCGCACGGGATCCGGGTCCAATGTTCGATGGCGTACTTGGCCACCATGCCCGCGTGGTAGGCGGTGCCGCAGGCGATGATGATGACCTTCGTCACCGACCGGAGCTCTGAGTCCGACAGCCGGACATCGTCCAGCTGCAGCAGCCCGGCACGGTCGATTCGCCCCAACAGGGTGTCGGCGACCGCCTTCGGCTGCTCCGCGATCTCCTTGAGCATGAACAGGTCGTAGCCGCCCTTCTCGGCGGCGGCGGCGTCCCAGGTGACCGTGAACGGCGTGACATCCGCCGGGTTGCCGTCGAAGTCGGTGACCTCCACGGAATCGGGGGTCAGGACCACCACCTGGTCCTGACCGAGCTCGATCGCGTCGCGGGTGTGGGCGATGAATGCCGCCACGTCCGAGGCAAGGAAGTTCTCGCCGTCACCGACGCCGACCACGAGCGGTGAATTCCGCCGAGCGCCCACCACTTGAGCGGGCACGTCGGCATCCACCGCGACCAGCGTGAATGCGCCCTCCAGCCGGCGACAGACCGCGCGCATTGCCTCGGGCAGGTCATGGTTCACGCCCGGCAGGGTCGCCGCCAGCAGGTGCGCCACGACCTCGCTGTCGGTCTCGCTGGTCATCAACACACCCTCAGCGGCGAGTTCCTCGCGCAGCTCGGCGAAGTTCTCGATGATGCCGTTGTGGATGATCGCTACCCGACCATTGGCACTCGTGTGGGGATGGGCGTTCAGGTCATTGGGGGCGCCGTGGGTGGCCCACCTGGTGTGGCCGATCCCGACCGTGCTGCCGGGGATCGGGTCGGAGCCGAGCAAGGTCTCGAGATTGACCAACTTGCCGGCCTTCTTGCGGATATGAAGCTTCCCGTCGGCCACCACCGCGACCCCAGCTGAGTCGTACCCGCGGTACTCCAGCCGCCGAAGCCCGGAAACGACGATCTCCAAGGCTTGCTTCGCGCCGACGTAGCCAACGATTCCGCACATGACACAAGAGCCTAGCCGAGAGTCAACTGCTCCTTGACGACGCTCGCCAACCGCTGCGCCGAGGATTGCGCCAGGTCCGAGGTCGGTGCCTCGACCATCACCCGCACCAGCGGCTCCGTGCCGGATTTCCGGAGCAGCACCCGGCCACCGCCAGCGAGCTTCTCGCTCTCGTCAGCCACCGCAGCGGCAACCACCTCGTCGCTGTCGAGGGCGTTCTTGTCGACACCGGAAACGTTGATCAAGACCTGGGGCAGCGATGTCATGACCGAGGCCAGATCGGCCAACGTCTCGCCCGTCGCGACCATTCGTGCCATCACCATGATGGCAGTCAGCAACCCATCGCCGGTGGTGGCGAAGTCTGACAGCACGACATGCCCGGACTGCTCACCGCCGAGGTTGTAGCCGTTGTTGCGCATCTCCTCCAACACGTATCGGTCTCCCACTGCGGTGGACACCACCTCGATGCCGGCCTCGGCCATGGCCAGGTTGAAGCCGAGGTTGGCCATCACTGTGGACACGACCGTGTTGCTGCTCAGGTTGCCGGCGTCGCGCATGGCCAGAGCCAGCACCGCCATCATCTGGTCGCCGTCCACGATGCTGCCTTGCGCATCCACTGCCAGGCAGCGATCGGCATCGCCGTCGTGGGCGATCCCAAGATCGGCCCCGTGCTCCACCACCGCGTGCTGCAAGTCCGACATATGGGTGGACCCGCAGCCATCGTTGATGTTGTACCCGTCGGGTGTGGAGTGGATGGCGATGACATTGGCGCCGAGGCGGCGATACACGTTAGGGGCCACGTCACTGGCGGCACCGTTGGCGCAGTCCACCACGACCGTCAAGTTCGACAGCGGATTTGGGGCAGCGGCGATCAGATGGTCGACGTAACCGGCAACCTTGTCATCGGCCAGGTAGACGCGGCCGACGTCGGCCCCGACGGGCCGTTCCCAGTACTCCTCCAGGTGATCCTCAATCGCGGCTTCGAGTTCATCGGCCAGTTTGAGGCCACCGCTCGCGAAGAATTTGATGCCGTTGTCGGGCATCGGGTTGTGAGAGGCAGACAGCATCACGCCGAGATCGGCGGCTGTCGCCGTGGTCAGATGGGCCACCGCAGGAGTGGGAACCACCCCGAGTATGAGCACATCCACGCCGGCGCTGGCAAGCCCCGCAACCACCGCGTGCTCCAGGAACTCGCCACTGGCACGGGTGTCGCGACCCACGACAGCCAGCGGCCGCGGACGCTCCGTTGAGACGAACTGTCCGGCATCCCCTAGCACATGTGCGGCCGCCACTGCCAAATCGACCGCGAGCTCGGCGGTGAGATCGGAGTTGGCAAGCCCCCGAACCCCGTCGGTCCCGAAGAGCTTGGCCATTGTCAGCGCTTCGAGTACTGCGGCGCCTTGCGGGCCTTCTTCAGACCGTACTTCTTGCGCTCCTTGACGCGGGGATCACGCGTCAGGAAACCGGCGGCCTTCAATGCCGGGCGGTTGACCTCTGCGTCGATGTCGTTGAGGCAGCGGGCGATTCCCAACCGCAGGGCTCCTGCTTGCCCCGAGGGGCCACCACCGTGCAGTCGGGCGATGACGTCATAACCCTCTTCGGCTCCGACCACCACGAATGGCTCGTTCACCAACTGCTGGTGGACCTTGTTCGGGAAGTACTCGTCGAGCGCGCGCCCGTTGAGTACGTACCGTCCGGTGCCCGGCACGATGCGCACCCGGGCGATCGCCTGCTTCCGGCGGCCGGTCGCCGCACCCTCACCGGTCATGGCCGGGCGGGAGGCGACAGTCGCGGACGGGGAGGCCGACTCACTCGTCCAACTGGTCGGCTCCTCGGTCTCTTCGACCTCGATGATCTCGTCGCTCATGTGAATCCTCTCGATGCTGTTGCTGCGGACGCGGGCGCTGCGCTGAGCGCTACTGCGCGACCTGGTCGATGACGAAGGGCTTGGGCTGCTGTGCTGCGTGCGGGTGCTCGGAACCGGCATAGACCTTCAGCTTGCGCAGTTGGGCGCGGCCGAGGGTGGTGTGCGGGAGCATGCCGGCGACGGCCTTCTCAATCGCCCGCTCCGGGTTGGTCTCGAGCAACTCCGCGTAGGTCGTCGCCGTGAGTCCACCCGGGTATCCGCTGTGACTGTAGGCCTTCTTCTTCTCCGCCTTGGCACCGGTGAGGGCTACCTTGTCCGCGTTGATGACGACGACGAAGTCGCCGGTATCGACGTGCGGCGCGAAAGTCGCCTTGTGCTTGCCCCTGAGGATGCTGGCCACATGCGAGGCGAGACGTCCGAGAACCACGTCCGTGGCGTCGATGACGTGCCACTCACGGGTGACCTCGCCGGGCTTGGGGGTGTACGTGCGCATGGGACCTTCACTCGCTAGGACGGACGGTTGTGACGTGCTAGGTGTTCGCTTGCTCGGTGCACCGTCGCGGCTGGCTGTCAGGGCCGGCCACCGCACCAAGTGCGACCGCGCGCCACGTGGCGCACAAGTCCTACCAGCCTAACCGGCGGGGGTTTGACCTTCACAATCGGGTCCCGTGGTCGTTGCCGCGGAACCGCCGCGCGCGCTTCGCATAGTCGGCCAGATCGGCGGCGTACGAGACCCGCTCGAGCACCAGCTGGAAGGCCGGGGCCACCACCACAGCCGGG
>CAYMPK010000191.1:0-5200 GCA_964392145.1 uncultured Actinomycetes bacterium
CCTGCGACCTCTGGGTTATGAGCCCAGCGAGCTACCGAGCTGCTCCACCCCGCGTCGGGCCTTGCGGCTTTCCAAGAATCATACATTGACCGGCGAGGCCGACGAATCCCTGGGGCGGGGTGGTGCGGAGCAGTTGGCTCAACTGGTCACCGTGACCACAAGGTCCTTGGCATCGGCGAGGTCGGTATTGCGATGCAGTTCCAAGGTGTGATCGCGCACCGTCCGGGTGACGGTCTCGCCCGCGGAGAGGTTGTCCTGGTCGTGGCCCTCGACTTGAAGGCTCGGCCAGCCGACGGCGGGATTCTCGGCGGTCACCTTCACCCGGTCGGACGACCCGAGCGGTGAGGCGCTGTAGTCGATGGTGGCCTGGACGTCCTTGCCGTGGGGAAGGTAGTTCCACCCCTGCATGTAGGTCGACTGGCCGGGGAGGAGCACCGTCATCTGGGTCGGCACGTCGGATGCCGTACCGGAGCCCATCCACACGGTCATCGGCCACATGGTCGAGTTCTTCACCGTCATCCGGGAATCAAGGCTGTTGGCAACGGGTGCACCCTTCTGGGCGGGGCCGTTGTGGCCCTGTGAGGCGTGGGCGGTTGCACTCGTTGCGGTCACTGCGGCGTGAGTCGGGGCCACCGCGGCGGCTGCCGGGCCGGCCGCCAAGCCGACGGCGACGATTCCGGCAGCGGCGGCGAGGCCGATCCGGGACTTGCGGAATGAGTTGCGACGGGTGGTGGACGTAGGTGTGGTTGTCATCTGAATCTCTCCGTTTGTGGTTGGTGTTATCCGGGCTGAACCGGCTCAAGGTTCTTATTCCCGGACACTGTCCTTTTTAAACGCGGTCGATGAAGATTTCTCTCCCCGCCCAACGGACGGGATTTCAGAGCAGGATGGGCAGCAGGGCTTATCCCTTGATGACGAGGGCGTTACTCGCTTCAGCAGCACGGCGCCCGATAGCGAGGAGGTCGTTGATGACCGGATCCTTTATCGTCACGGGAGTATCGATCCGAACCAGACATGACCGCCCGGCGGTCGAGTCGCTGGCCGTTCGTGATGGCGTCGTCGCTGCTGCTGGCGACCTCGCCGATGCCCGCGCGGCGGTCCCGCCCGGCACCGAGGAACTGCTGCTGGACCACGGGGCGGTGATGCCGGCCTTCATCGACGCCCACCAGCACGCCTTCCTGGTTGCCATCGACCCCTACACCGACGTGCTGTACCGGCGCGGACACGACATCTCGGGGCTCCTCACGGAGTTGGCCGCGCTCGTGGCAGTCGCCAGCGACCAAACCGGCGCGGCGGCGAACACCGGGCCGGCAGTCGACGAGCCTCCATCACCCTGGCTGCGATTCCACGGCTACGAGCCGCTCACACTCGCCGAGCACCGCAGCCCTACAGCGGCGGAACTCGACAGCGTGTGTGCCGATCGGCCCTTGCACGTGATCAGCCGCACCTATCACGAGTCCACAGTGAACTCCGCCGGCCTGGCCGAACTGGGCATCAGCAACGCCACTCCTGATCCACCCGGCGGACGGATCGTCAAGGACCGCCGCGGACGTCCTACCGGGGTGCTGCTCGAGGCGGCGAGTTTCGCCGCGGAAGCGGCCTCCCGCCCCACCGACCCGACCGGCGGCTGGCGGGCTCGGTTGGCGGACCATGGCCGACGACTGACATCGCTGGGAATCGCCCGGATCGGCGATGCCGCGGTCCCGATCGACGCCACCGATGACATGGTCGGGATCCTGCGCGACGTCGGAATCGGTGTCACCCCGCTGCTCACCGGCAAGCGGATCGACGAACCGGGCATCATCCCCCACGGCACCGCGAAGGTACTGGCCGACGGCGGCGAGTACTGCCACCTGTGCATGACCTCCCGGCAGGTACGAACGGTGATGAAGACCTCGACCCGGGCGAGCTTCGGTCCCGAAAGGGGGCTGGCCCGCGCCATGGGCAGGCGGGCCGGGTTCCCGAAGCGCGAACCGGATGGCGCCTGGCATACCGGCATCCGATTCCCGGAGGAGGCGGCATTGCCGCAGATCCTGCGGATCGCCGCGGAGTCCGGCTCGGGCCTCGCCGTCCACGCGATCGGCAACGGCGCCGTCGAGGCGGTGCTGTCGGCCGTCGCGGCGGATGCGGGGCTCGCGGCGGACGTAGCCGTGCGGGTCGAGCACGCGATGGCCATCGATACCGAACTGATCGCTCTGCTGTCTCGTCACCACCTGCCCGTGGTGGCGCAGCCGGGCTTCATCACCGCCTTCGGCCACGAGTTGAACCTCACTCCGGTGCCGCCACCGCTGCAGTTGATGCCCTTCCGGACGATGCTCGACGCCGGCATTCCGCTGACGTTCAGTTCCGACTATCCGGCCGCTGAACTCACCCCCTGGGCAGGGGTGGCGGCGGCGGCCAACCGGATCGATTCGCATGGGCTGCCAGTCGGACCCGAGCAATCCGTCACCGTCGCCGAGGCCCTCACGGCCTACACGACAACAGCGGCCGAGACACTCGGACTCACCGACGCCGGGACGTTGGAACCGGGTCGCCGGGCGGACCTCATGTGGTGCGATCGGGATCCGCATGCCTCCGAGGTAGGTGACCTCGCCAGCATCAGGGTGCTGGGCACCTGGGTCGACGGACGCCGCGTGTTTGACGGGGGGTGAGGACCGAGGCCTCAGCGCCCGCGGTCATGACTCGGGTCCCCCGAAGGCTCGCCCACGCAACCGCGTCAGTTACGACGGACCCCCGGCCCGAAGAAGTGCGGGACCAGCGCAGCTGCAGACTCCACCGCCGAAGCAGCGGCAGGCGCCGCCTCGGGCACCACCGCCGCAGCGGCCGCCGCCGTCGGCGCGGGCGCCGCTGCCGTCGCGCTCGGCGCCGGGGTCGCAGGAGCGGTGGGGGCAGGCGTCGGTGCCGCCAACGCCTGCGCCTTCTTGATCGCCTCGGCCAGTCGCTTCTGCGCCTCGCCGTACGCCGCGAAGTCGCCGTTGCGCAGCGCCGCCTCGCCATCCGCGAACGCCTTCTCCACCTCGGCGAGCGCCTGCTCAAGCTCAGTGCTCGGCGCCGCCGGGGTGGTCGGGGTACCTGGCGTGGTCGGGGCCGTCGGGGTGGTCGCCTGCGCACCGAAGACCTTGGTCAGGCCCTTGGCGAGCGTGTCCTCGAAGGCCACCTTGTTGCCGAAGGACACCAACACCTTGCGCAACAACGGATATCCGCCGGTGGACGCCCGCACATAGACCGGTTCGACGTACAACATGCCCCCGCCCACCGGCAGCGACAGCAGATTGCCCAACTCGACATCCGAACCGCCTCGGCGCAGCAACGACAGCTGCGATGCCACTTCCGGATCGGACTCGAAGGTGTTCTGTACCTGCACCGGTCCCGGGATCGTGGTGTTCCTCGGTAACTGCAGCACCCGGAATTGGCCATACCCGTCCCCCGGAGCCGAGTCGACGGCCATGAACGCGGCAAGGGTCTGCCGTTTCGCCGGGGCATAGGCAGTCGTCAACGAGAACGCCGGCGCCGTCTGCGTGGGCATCTGCAGCGTCAAGTAGTACGGCGGTTGGTACTGGTTGGACTGCCGATCCGTCGGGTCGTTCGGGACGATCCAGAAGTCCTGACCGTTGTAGAAGGCCCCCGGGTCGGTCACGTGGTAGCGGCTGTACACCAGGCGCTGCACCTTGAACAGATCCTCCGGGTAGCGCACGTGAGCGACCAGGTCGGCGTTCATCTCGGCCTTCGGCTTCACAATCCCGGGGAAGGCCTTCTGCCAGGTCTTCAGGATCGGGTCCTGCTCGTCCCACGCGTACAGATCCACGGTGCCGTCGTAGGCGTCAACGACAGCCTTGACCGAGTTGCGCATGTAGTTGACGTAGTTCGGCGGTTGGGCGAAGACATTCGTGGCGGTCGCGTTGATCGAGTCCGAGGTCGCGTCGTTGAGGTTGACCCTGGTCGCGTAGGGGTACTGGTCGGTGTCGGTGTAGGCGTCCAGGATCCACACGATTCGCCCGTTGACCACGGCCGAGTACGGGTCGCCGTCGGGGATCAGCCACGGCGCCACCTTCGCCAGCCGCTCCCGTGGTGAACGGTCCCACATGATCCGCGAATCGGAGTTCACCAAGTCCGACAGCAGGATGTTGGGTTCGCTGAACTTGGCTGCGAACAGCAGCTTGTTCAGCGGCGAACCCACCGGCACCCCGCCCTTGCCCGTGTAGGTGTTGTTGCGCTGCCCGGTGGGGCTGGTGTCGTCCGGGTAGTCCAATTCGCGCGGGGTGGAGCCATCGGGCGCGCCCACGATCGAGTACTCCGGGGACTTCTCACCGAAATAGACCCGCGGCTGGGCAACATCGAGTTTGCCCTTCGGCGGGATGTCCTCCTCGAAGAACTCCGGCGTACCACCGGCGGTCGCGGTGTTGTCGTACGCCGCCACGAAGCCGTAGCCGTGGGTGTAGACGACGTGGTCGTTCGCCCAGTTGCGCTGCGAGTCCGGGATTCCACCGAGGTCGAGTTCACGCACCGAGACGACCGCGCCGCGCTGGCCGGCGGGCAGGTCGTAGCGGTCGATGTCGAGGGTGTCCGGGAACGAGTAGAAGCCGCGGATCTGCTGCAGCGCCCGATAGGTCGGCGACACGATCGAGGGGTCCAACAACCTGACGTTCGCCAGCGTGCCCTTGTCCTTGGCCAACGCGGCCGCGTTCGGATCGGCGGTCGCCGGGTAGTCCTGGGTCTGCACCTTCTCCAGCCCGTAGGCCTGCCTAGTGGCCTCGATGTTGCGGGAGATGTACGGCTGCTCCTTGACCAGTTCGCTGGGCTTCACCTGGAACTGCTGCACCACCGCCGGATAGATGCCGCCGATCACCAGCGCCGAGACCACCATCAGGCCGAGCCCGGCCAGCGCCACCATCCAGATCTTGCGGAACATGTTGATGAAGAACAGCACGGCCACGATCAGCGCCACGAACAACAGAATCGTCTTCGCCGGCAGCAAGGCATTGACGTCGCGGTACTTCAGACCGGTGAACCCGAGCACGACGTCGTCGTCCTTCACCGCGAGCCCGTAGCGATCCAGCGCGTAATCGAAGGCCTTCAGCAGCAGCATCAACCCGAGGATCAGCGACACCTGCACCCGTGCCGCCCGGGTCATCCGATCCTCGCTGGACTGCAGCCGCAGACCGCCATACAGGTAGTTGACGACCAGGTTGACCACAAGGGC
>CAYMPK010000192.1:0-3942 GCA_964392145.1 uncultured Actinomycetes bacterium
TGAGGCCGCGACCATCCGCCGCATCGACCAGGGCAACGTGGACCTGGTCATTCTGGACGGCGAGGCCGAGCCCGGCGGCATGGGTTTGGCACGCCAGTTGAAGGACGAGATCTTCCGCTGCCCGCCGGTACTCATCCTCACCGGACGTCCCCAGGACGCCTGGTTGGCGACATGGTCCAGGGCCGACGCCGTCGTGCCCCGACCGATCTCCCCGTTCGAGTTGGCCACCGCGGCTGTCCGACTCCTGCGCAATCGGCGGGCGTCTGCCGCGACATCGTGACCGGATCCTATTCCTGGGCCGATGTTCTGGGTTCGCTGAGCACCGGGACTGACCTGACCGAGGAACAGTGCCGGCAGGCCATGTCCGAGATCGTGGAGGGGCGAGCTACCTCCGCCCAGATCGCCGCCTTCGTGATGGGCCTGCGGGTCAAGGGTGAGACGGCGGCCGAGGTCGCCGGCTTGGTGGACGCGATGTTGGATCACGCCGAACCCCTGGCCGTTGAACGACCCGCTCTGGATGTGGTTGGTACCGGCGGCGATCTGGCCGACACGGTGAACATCTCCACCATCTCGGCGATCGTGGCGGCCGCCGCCGGTGCCGTGGTGGTCAAGCACGGAAATCGAGCCGCTAGTTCGGCCTGCGGATCCGCCGACGTTCTTGAGGCCCTCGGGGTTCGGGTCGACCTCCCGGCCGCAGACGTGTCTCGGTGCATCGCCGAACTGGACATCGGGTTCTGCTTCGCGCCGGTCTTCCATCCGGCGATGCGTCACGCCGGACCTACCCGCCGGGAACTCGGCATCCCCACCGTGTTCAACATCCTCGGTCCGCTGTCCAACCCGGCCAGACCGGCCGCCTCGCTGATCGGCGCCGCGGATCAGCGCCTCGCGCCCATCATGGCTGAGGTCTTCTCCCGGCGAGGCCTCGTCGCGCTCATCGTGCGAGGTCAGGATGGTCTGGACGAGGTGACTGTCGGTGGTGACACCGACATCTGGGACGTGACGGACTCTTCGCAGGGCGTCAGGGGCTTCAGCCTGTCGCCCAGTGGTGTCGGATTGAGCGTTCGCGACCCGGAGCACCTGATCGGGGCCGACGCCGCGTTCAACGCGAGCGTGGCATCGGCGGTTCTCTCGGGGAAGAGTGAGGGAGGGCTGGCCTCGGTGCGGGACGCGGTCATCGTGAATACCGCTGCGGCTCTGGTGGCCTACGACGCCGCCACCGGAGAGGGCCGCTACGGCGACACCACCGAGTCGGTGTCCGCCCGAGTCGCCGCGGCGGTACCCACGGCGCGGGAGGCGATCGCGTCGGGTGCCGCCGCCGAGAAGTTGACCGCTTGGGCTGAGCTCAGTCGGTCACTGGCTGGCTAGAGCCATCGCCGGCACCGTGGCTGTGGGCCGTTAGCCGCAGGGCCTCGAGGCGGTGTAGTTCTCGGGCCGGTGCCGTCACCGGGGAAGCCCAGCCGTCAGAGCAACCCACCAATCTGACTCCCGGGCGAGCCAGCCAGCGAAGTATCAGGTCTGTCTCCTCGGGAAGGCAGGCCGTCGGAGACCCGACCGGGTCGTCAACTGCCTCCGCTGTGCTGACTGCCACGCTGACCGCGAGCCGGGGATCACCGCTCGGTGGAGCATGCGCCGCGCCGGCGAGCCTGCCGTAACGAATGACATGGATGTCCCAACCGCCTTCGCGCGCCGGTTCGGCCGCCACCAGTTCGCTCAGTTGTCCGAGGCCCCGGTGCTGCCGTGCCCTGTCGGCGCCCCTGAGGAAGTGGTGCAGTCGTCGGAGCCACTCGCCGGCATCCTCATATCGTTGTTCGGCGCTCAGGGCCGCTACCCGGGCCAGGATGCTGTCGGTGACCAGGGAGGGGGACTCCGATAGCGCGGCGCCACCGAGTTCTGCGACCGGACGATAGGCGAGCATGCCCGATTCGCCGGTGCAGGGTGCCTCACAACGACCCAGCTCAGCCTGGGCGCACGGAGTGCGTGGAGCTCGGACGGACAGCCGGGAGGTGCAGGTCCGCAAACCGGTCGCGAACGCGACAGCCTCGGCAGCAGCGGCCGCGGCACCTGCAGACATCGGCCCGATGTAACTGCCCGAGATGGTGTCGCTCTCGCGAAGGGCGCGCACCGCCGAGAGCCGGGGCGCCGCCTCGTCCGTCAGTTTCAGCCAGGTCGCTCGCTCCGGGTGCCGGGAGCGCTTGTTGTAGCGCGGCTTGCGCTCGGCAATCAGGCGGAGTTCACGCACCTGGGCCTCTAGCGGCGAGGCGCAGACGATCGGCGTGACCCCGGTGGCCAGCGCCACCATCTCGGCCATACGGGAGCGGCGTTCGCTCGCCGTGAAGTAGGTGCGCACCCTTGCCCGGATGTTCCGAGAGGTGCCCACATAGAGGGTTTCACCTCGATCGTCGGTGAAGAGATACACGCCGGGAGCGCGCGGCAGCCCCTCCGCCAGGTGCCGTTTGCGTCGCTGCGCATCCGCGACCCTCCCCGAGTAGCCCAACAGTTCCTCCAGGGAGTCCACACCGGAAGCACCCACCCGTTCGAGGAGCCCGTGCAGGACATCGACTGTGGCGCGGGCATCGTCCAGGGCCCGATGGGTCGGTCGGGTCCCGGCGTGGAAGTGCTGTGCGAGGGTGCCGAGTTTGTGGTTGGGCACCTCGCCCCGCGGAAGTGCTCGCCGGGCCAGCACCGCGGTGTCGAGCACCGGAGGATCTGGCCACTGGTACCCCAGTGCGGAGGCTGCCGCCTTCAAGTAGCCGGTGTCGTAGGGAGCGTTGTGGGCCACGAGGACGGTGTTCGTGGCGAACTCCAGGAACGACGGCAGGATCGACCCCAGTTTCGGCGCCCCGGCAACGGTGGCGTCGGTGATCCCGGTGAGGACCGACACGAACGCAGGGATGGGTATTCCCGGATTCACCAGGCTGCCGAACTCAGCCAGGACCTCGCCGGCACGAACCTTGACGGCGCCGATCTCGGTAATGCCGAGATCCGAGGCCCGTCCGCCGGTCGTCTCGAGGTCGACGACGCAGAAAGTTACGTCGCGTAGCGGTGTGCCGAGATCTGCCAGCGAGGTCTGCACGCCAGCTGCGGGGCAGTCCGACCACCCGCCGGATGTCGGATGCGGACCTCCAGAGTCCAGGGCTGTCATACCTGCGACGCTAAGCCGAGCCCACGACAGGATGTCGGCGGCTCGCGGGCTGCCACTAGGGTTTCGACCATGATCGAGCTACCGACCGAACACACCCGCTGGCGCTGCACCCGCTGCGGCAATCTCACCCGCTTCGACGTCACGAGGTCGGTGCGGGCCCGCGAATACTGGCATTTCGACCTGGCCGGGGAGCACGCCGTCGAGGAGGTCGAGGCGCTTCGGGACACAGTTGAGAAAGTGACCTGCCGCTGGTGCGGCGCCGACGACGCGGTCGAGATCGTTCCGCGGCCGGCCGCCGGTGGTCCAGCCGAGGAGGTGCTTGCCAGGTGACGGCCCAGGAGCCAGCTGGGAGTGCGGGGTTGGCACCCGGCGCGCGGGTCCTCGCTGACACCCGCGTGTTGGACATGACCCGACTGCTGCCCGGCAACTACGCGACGTTGTTGCTCTACGGCCTCGGCGCCGAGGTGATCAAAGTGGAGGAACTCGGCGGCGACGGCACCCGCTCCGCACCTCCCTACGCGAGCACGGGTGAGTCCGGTCCGAATGTCGTGCTCAACCGTGGCAAGTCCTCGATCTCGCTGAATCTCAAGACTCGCGACGCTGTCGCGGCCTTCCTGAACCTGGTCGGGACCGCCGACGTCCTGATCGATTCGTTCCGACCGGGAGTGCTGGATCGATTGGGGCTGGACGCGGCGACGCTGGCCCAAGCCAACCCGTCGTTGGTCCATGTCAGCATCAACGCCTTCGGTGGCGATGGCCCCGATGCTCAGTTGGCGGCGCACGACGTCAACGCCCAGTCG
>CAYMPK010000192.1:3952-5175 GCA_964392145.1 uncultured Actinomycetes bacterium
TCGGCTGCGTGATCATGGCCGGCGCCGGCCTGCTGTCGCTGAGCAGTGATGACAACGGGGCTCCGGTCATGCCGGGAGTGCAGATGTGCGATTTGGCCTCGGGCATGCAGGCTGCCCTCGCTGTTCTCGCCGGGCTGAGGGCTGTGGCGCAGGGCGCGGCCGGATACCGCGTCGAAGTGGCGATGTCCGACGTCGCGCTGGGACTGACGGGGCTGGCCGGTGGCCACCTCGCAGCGGATGCCGGCACCCTGCCGGCGGCGCGGGACGCACTCACCGGCGGGTTGGCCTGTTACTCGGCCTATCGTTGCGCCGACAGGCGTTGGCTGGTGTCGGGAGGTCTGGAGCCCAAGTTCTTCGCCGCGACCTGTGCTGCGATCGGCGCCCCGGAACTCGCCGCGCTGCAATACGACCTGGCGCGGCAGGGCGAGCTACGAGGCCGGCTGGCAGACATCTTCGCGACCCGGACCCTGGCCGATTGGATGGCAGTCTTGCGGCCCGCCGATACCTGCGTGACCCCGGTGAACGATGTCGCGGAAGCTTTCGTCGAACCCAACGCGGTGGAACGCGGGATCATCACCGAGGCGCTGCTCGGTGATGGCCGCCGGGTACCGGTGGTGCGCGCGGTGCCCTGGTTGTCGGAGGATTCCGCCCCGGTAGCTGCTCCCGAACTCGGTGCCGATGGTGAGCGGCTGCTCGCCGAGTCAGGGGTCCCCGTCGATGTGGTCGCTCGGCTGCGCGACAGCGGGAATGTCGGAGGCCTCTCCTAGCCTGCCGGATATGGCGGATCGATTGATCCACCACCGCGACGTCCGCTGGTCCCAGTGGGTGAGGAGGCATGGGGATGAACGAATTCGATTCGGGTTGCGCCGACGACCGGTCCGCCCCGGACGAGGACTTGCTGATCGACTGCGATTCCTGCCAGGTTCGCCCGCAAGCTTGCGGGGACTGTGTCGTGTCGGTCCTGTTGGGGCCCATCGATGACGAGGCGATGGTTTGGGATGCGGAGGAACGTCGAGCGATGGCGGTGCTGGCGGACTCCGGCCTCGTGCCGCGGCTGCGCCTGGTGAGTTCCGATCCGGGGTCGGATGGCCATGCGGTCGCGCCGGATCCCTGCGGGCAGAGTTGTCCACAGGATCTGGTCAGCGAGCCAACACCGCGTCACATGCTGGGTTAGTCTCGATTACGACCGGATCCGTGGGGGATTCGGGGGTTCCACGAGCGAG
>CAYMPK010000193.1:0-5173 GCA_964392145.1 uncultured Actinomycetes bacterium
TTCGTGGACGCCTTCGTCGGTCTCAGCGGCGGAGAACAGCGCGGCCGGCGGACCAGCTGGGCGGGATGCCGCCCGGCGTCGTCCGCGGGGCTTCACCTCGCCATTGGCTGCCTGCGTCTGGTCCGCCTCGACGGCGGCGTCAGTTGTGGTGGTGTCTCCATCATCGTTCATTCGGGCCATGCCCCTCTCGCCCCCGGGCGCTAGCGGCACATTCGTGGCGCTGCTGCGGCTCAGGGGCCGTTGTGCGCGGACCCTGGGGGCCGCGAAGCTTCACGTGGATGCACCGGGTCGCTTAGTGACCAGATGCCGACGAGGTCGGACGGCGGCCGGCTTCGCCACCATCGACCCCGGTCGGGGTCTCCGCCGCCCGGTCGGGCGCCAGCGGATCGGTGACGCTGCCGTGGTCCTCACCCAGTGGCCCCTGCGCCAGCCTTGTCACCTGCGGAGGTGACGGCGGCGCGAGGGCGGCTACCTGTGCAAGGCCCGCCAGGACATCGTCGGGTCGAACGGACGGGGTTCCGTGCCGGACAACCAGGGTCAGTATCGCACATCCGGTGTGATCTTCGACGCACTGTGCGGTTACCAGCGCGGGCTTCACATCGAAAGTTCGCAAACCCTTCTTGGTCATCCGCTGGACCTCAACCTGCTCGGCGGCCTGCAACGCGGCCAGCGCGGCGGCGGCATCGTCTACTGCCACACCGGGAAGAGCGATTCGCCAGACCGACGCCTCCAGCCGATTCGCGAAATCGGGCGTCGCTGCCCTGACGACGTCCACTATGTCGAAACCATTCGGTAGGGAGTCGTCGAGCGCGGACCCAAGACGATCCGGGTCGAGGTGAGCCATGACGCCGATCTCCAGGTACTCGGCCTCACTGGCTGCCCCGGTGGGTGCGGCGTTGGCATAGGAGATCTTGGGGTGCGGGGAGAACCCTGCCGAATACGCCATCGGCACCCCGGCACGTCGGATGGCCCGCTCGAGCGCGCGCTGGAAGTCCCGGTGACTGGCGAACCTCATCCGACCACGCTTGGCGTACTGAAGGCGGAACCGTTCGACCGGTGGCAGGTACTCGCGGTCGGGCCCTGGCCGGCTCACGCCGGATCCGAGACCCGGTCGGGCAGCACCGGAACCGGGACGAAGGCCACCCCGGTGGGTCCGACCTGGATCTCGGTACCCATCTGGTCGCACACACCGCAGTCGAAGCACGGCGTCCACCGGCAATCGTCAACTTCGACCTCGTCCAGGGCGTCTTGCCAGTCGGCCCAGAGCCACTCCCGGTCCAAGCCCGAATCCAGGTGGTCCCAGGGCAGTACCTCAGCCTCATCGCGCGTGCGGGTCGTGTACCAGTCGACGTCGACCCCGGAACCTGCCAGACCGACCTCGGCAGCCTCCATCCAGGCATCGAAGGAGAAGTGTTCGCTCCAGCCGTCCAGTCGGGCCCCAGCCCGCCAGACGGCTTCGATGACCGCACCGACTCGCCGATCGCCACGCGACAGCAGCCCTTCGATGATGCCTGGGCGACCGTCGTGGTAGCGGAAGCCGATCGACTTGCCCACCTCGCGGTCACCGCGGATGGCGTCGCGGAGCTTCGACAATCGCTCGTCGGTTGTCGGCCAGTCCAGTTGGGGCGCCCACTGGAAGGGGGTATGCGGCTTCGGAACGAAGCCCCCGATGGACACGGTGCACCGGATGTCCCGGCGCCCTGCCACCTCGCGACCGGTGCGGATCACTTCGCGGGCCAGGCGGGCTATCTGGAGCACATCCTCGTCGGTCTCGGTGGGAAGCCCACACATGAAGTACAGCTTGACCTGCCGCCAGCCGGCGGCATAGGCGGCGGTCACGGTCCGGATCATGTAGTCCTAGGTCACCATCTTGTTGATCACCCGTCGGATACGCTCCGACCCGCCCTCTGGCGCGAAAGTCAGCCCGGAACGGCGACCGTTGCGCGACAGTTCGTCGGCCAGTTCGATGTTGAAGGCATCCACCCTGGTCGAGGGCAGCGACAGCGACGTGTTGGTCCCCTCGTACTGGTCCGCCAGACCCGTGGTGATCTCGGCTATCTCGGAGTGGTCAGCGCTGGACAGGCTGAGCAATCCGACCTCCTCGAAACCGGTCCGCTCGACCGCGTTGGTGACCATGTCACCGACGGTGGTCACCGATCGTTCCCGAACCGGTCGGGTGATCATGCCCGCCTGGCAGAAGCGACAGCCTCGGGTGCAGCCACGGAAGATCTCCACGCTGGCCCGTTCATGGACGGTCTCGGCCAACGGCACCAGCGGGGCCTTCGGGTACGGCCACTGGTCCAGGTCCGACACGGTGTGCTTGCTGACGCGCCAGGGAACCCCGGGTCTGTTGGGGGCGACCCGTCGGATCCGGCCATCCGGTAGGTACTCGACGTCGTAGAAGCGCGGCACGTACACGCCGCCGGTGGCTGCCAGGCGCAGCAGCAACTCCCCGCGCCCGCCGGGAGATCCCTCGGCCTTGTGCGCCCGGACCACATCTGTGATGGCCAACACTGCTTGTTCGCCGTCGCCGAGCACCGCGGCATCGATGAAATCCGCGATCGGTTCCGGGTTGAACGCCGCGTGGCCGCCGGCTATCACCAACGGTCCCGCGTCACGCTTCGATGCGTGCAGCTCCAATCCCGCTAGGTCGATCGCCGTGAGCATGTTCGTGTAGCCCAGTTCGGTGGCGAACGAAACACCGAGGATGTCGAAGTCGGCGATCGGCCGGTGGGCGTCCACTGTGAAGGCGGGGATGCCCCGCTCCCGCATGATCGCCTCGAGGTCGGGCCAGACCGCGTAGCTGCGTTCGCAGAGCACGTCGGGTTGTTCGTTGAGCACTTCGTACAGGATCTGAACGCCCTGGTTGGGTGCCCCAACCTCATAGGCATCCGGGTACATCAGCGCCCAGCGAACGGCCGCCTCATCCCAGTCTTTGACCGTGGAGTTCAGCTCACCGCCGACGTACTGTACGGGCTTCGACACCAGCGGTAGCACGTGTTCAAGCTGCGCGAAGACGTCCTGGGGGGCCATGCGCACCAGGGTACGAGGTGCTGGCGCGGCCCGCCTATCTGGCGGGGTGGCTGCGCAGGTGGACGCTGGTCAACAGCCCGATCCCCGCCCAGACCGCGAACATCGAGGAGCCGCCGTAGGACACCAACGGCAGCGGCACCCCGGTCACCGGCATGATGCCGAGATTCATCCCGATGTTCTCGAACGCCTGCACCGCGAACCAGATGACGATGCCGGCCGCGAGGAGTCGGCCGAACCTGTCCGGAGCTGCCATGGCAATTCGTGTCCCCCGCCACAGGATGACCCCGACGAGAAGGATCAGCAGGCCCGCCCCCAGCAACCCGAGTTCCTCACCGGCCACGGAAAACACGAAGTCAGTCTGTTGATACGGCACGGTGCGACCTTGGGTCTGCGCGCCGTGGAAGAGCCCTTGTCCGAGTACGCCGCCTCCGGAGATCGCCAGTTTGGCCATCCTGGTGTTGTAGCCCGCGCCTTGCGGGTCAGCTGCCGGGTCGAGGAACGTGGTCAGCCGATCGAGCTGGTAGGTGTCTAGCACTCCGGCGGCCAGGACTACCCCGGCGGCGGCCACTG
Organism: uncultured Actinomycetes bacterium; assembly: GCA_964392145.1. Lineage (GTDB taxonomy): Bacteria > Actinomycetota > Actinomycetes > S36-B12 > UBA10799 > JACJWR01. The sequence continues at coordinate 3,604 of CAYMPK010000193.1, forward strand.
CGCCAGCCACCATGGCGAACAGCCAGCGCTTGTCAGTGCCGGCGACGGCCAGCATCCCGAATACGGTCGCGGCGATCACCAGCACAGTTCCCAGGTCAGGCTGCAGCAGGATCAATGCCATCGGCACTCCGGCTAACGCCAGCGCCGTGACCACCTCATTGCGGCCCGGCCCCACCTCGGGTGCCAGCCCCGAGCGACCCACTCGATGGGTCAGGGCCAGGGCCACCACCATGACCACCGCCACCTTCGCCAATTCACTCGGTTGCAGGGAGAACCCGGCCGGCAACACGATCCACGCCTGGATTCCGTTCTGGACGGTGCCAAGTGGCGACAGGACCGCGAGCAGGACGAGGATCGCGGCCCCGTAGAGCCAAGGGGTCAGGGCTCGCAGTGTCCGATACCCCAGGCCGGCGACCAGGACGCACAGTCCCATGCCGACCACGAGGTTCACCAGATGTTTGTCGAGGAAGGCCCGGGGGTCGTCACCGGCCGCGACCAGACGACCGCGGGTGGCCGAGTAGATGAGCAGGGCTCCCATGATGGAGAGCAGTAAGGCCGAGCCGAGGAGGGCCAGGTCCAGTCGATGTAGGAACCGCCACCATCGTGGCCCACCGCCCTTCGGAACCAACCTGGGTCGCCGCGCCTTGGTGGCCGCGGGGGTCGTCGGAGCTCCTAGCGAGGGCGCCGTCATCGATCCTGCCCGACGGGCGGCAGCGATTGTGTCGGGGCACCGCCGCGCAGCACGCTGCGGGACGGGTCCACCGTCGAGCCGGAAACCCCGAACAAGGATTCGTAGACGGCCCGAACGCTGGGTCCCGAAGTTCCGGCACCGGTGCCGCCTTGGCTGACCATGAACACGACCGCGTACCTCGGGGCGTTCGCCGGGGCGAACGAGGCGAACCACGAGGTTGTTTGTTTGCCGTCGACCTCTGCGGTTCCGGTCTTCGCGGCGATCGGCACCTGATCCAGCGGGAAACCACTGAAGACGTTGTGCGCGGTGCCGTTCACAGGTACGCCCGAGAGTGCCTGCCGCAGGTAGGCGATGGTCCTCGCGTCCGCCGGCAGCGTGCCGTTCACCTTCGGCGTGAGTTCCCGAACCACGTCGCCGTTCGGACGCACGATCGCCTTGGCCACGTGGGGTTCGTAGAGGGTGCCACCGTTGGCTACCGCGGCATAGATGGCCGCCATCTGCAGCGGCGTCGCCAATGAGTCACCTTGACCCACCGCGAAGTTGATCGCATCACCGGCCCGGTAGCGGGCACCGTCCTGGCAGTACTCGGTGGCGTACTTGCGGTACAACTCCGCCTGGGCCGGATCGGCGACCTCCGGGTAGCCGTTGGCGGCCCGTCGACAGTAGTCGGCGCTGAGTTCGGCATAGTCGGATTTCTTGCGCTCGCGGTCCACCACCCTGCCCGTGGACTCGCCTGGCAGGTCCACCCCAGTCCGCCGACCCAGCCCGAACCCCTCAGCCGTGCGCAGGAAGAGGTCGGCGGTCTGACCGGAGGGGTCACTGCCTCCGTCGCGGCGCCACATGTCGTAGGCGAGCCGGTAGAACACCGTGTCGCAGGAG
>CAYMPK010000194.1:0-5153 GCA_964392145.1 uncultured Actinomycetes bacterium
CGGGTCGGTGTCCGCCACCTGTGGTAGAACGCGTTCAACATCGGAACGAATTCAGAACGAGCCTTGGCGCTGCCGGTGGGTGTCGGATGGTCGTCCCCGCCGGAGACGTAGTACGCGGAGTTCATTCCAGGGACGCTGATGTGCTGCTCCACTCCGCCGACCAGTCGATGGTGGTTGTCGGGACCTGAGAGCACGTTGTAGAAGTCGTAGACGGCCACATTGCGATACGGATAGTGGTTCTCGGCGCGCCACCGGTACACCAACCAGTTGTTGAAGGCTCGGGCATTGGCGGCGTACTGCGTGTCACTGTTCGGGGGTGCCGTCACAACCACGAACAACTTGTCAGGTCGGCTTGCGAAATAGCGCAGCAACTCGTTGTACACGTACTTCGCGTTCGACACGGTCAACTGGTTGCCCATGGTCGCGGCATCGTTCGGCCCACCGGCCAGCGATGAGTTGGGGAAGCAGGACTTGAACATGACGATCTGGTTGGGCCCGCCAGGGTCGGCAAGCGTCCGGGTGAAGGGAGAGTTCTGGCCGCTCTGTGCGTAGACAGCCGCGAGGTAGCGTGCAGAATTCGGACCTCGGAACCATTCCCACCAGTTGGGGATGTCTGTGCGATCGCCGATGCTGTCCGGACCCCAGCCATAGTTGGTGTCCGAAACGAAGTAGTTGTTCGCGCCGAGCGCGGCGCCCAAACGCCCTTGGTCGTCGTCAAGCCAGTTCTGCCCCACGGAGTGGTGGAGGAATACCAGTTTCACGCGCTCAGTTGGACGGGCTCCGTTGTCCGCGGCGTACGCCTGGGGCATCGCGGCGGGCCAGGTCAGCACAGTAGCTGCCAGGAGCGCCACCGACCAGCGTCTCACGTTCATGATGGTACCTCCCCGCTGCCGGCCAGCCGTCGAGGCGACATCTCGCGCCGATCGAACGAAGGCTCCGGTTGGGGCATCGGCCAACCAGCCCGCTGGCTTCAGTCGGTGCGCCCGAACGGGTGGGAGATGGCAGGGTGACACGGCCCGCGCGGTTCGGCGGATCGGCTCGACGCTTATCTCGTGGAAACCACGGTGATGACGGCCTTGGCCTGGTCGGCCGTCTCGCCGCTCCGGTTGCCGAGGTCGACGTTCCATGGGCTGACGAGCGTCCAATCGCCTTCTGCATCGTTGTAGCTGAACGATTGCGATTTGCCCTGGGTGACGGCTCGGGTCGCGCCGATGTGGCTGTTCCAGCGATCCCGCGGCGTCACGAGCACGTCATTCCCGCTCCAAGACGTACTGGTGTTGTTATCGACGATGACCTTGTACCAGCCATCGGGCAGCCCGACCGACACAGGTGCTCCTTGTTTCGTCGTGTTGTTGAAGCCGGTGCATGTGAACTGCGCAACAAACTGCGAGGACGGCTTCGACTGTAGGCAGGTGACACCGGTGGCCTCGTAGATCGTGACTTCACGATCGGTTGAGCCAGTGCGTGGGACAGCCTGCGCGGTGGGCGCAAGGAGCACGGAGGTTGCCGCTATGAGAGGGACAGCGACCGCCAAGGCCGCCGTTCCCAGTGTTCGCGAGGTGAGAGTCATCATCATCCTTGGGTGAGATTGCCGACTGTGTGGCTTGCTTGGTGGGTGTGGGTCTAGGAGGTGCGCGTGACCGTGATCACGACATCCATCGGTGCATGTGCGCCCGATTCGGATTCGGCGCCCACCCCCCAGCCCAGGAATGAGGACCAGACCTCGGTGCCGTCATACGTGTGGTCACCCCACCTAGTTCCCTGCAGGTTGTCCATGTAGTCCCGAAGGTTCGTAATGAGCTGGGTGTCCCCGGCGTTCGGCATGTCCCGACCGGTCACATCGATGGAGAAATGATTGTTCGGTACGTGGACGAACATCGAGTCACCCGCGAAATCAATCGTGACGTTGGTGCAGTGGTACTGCACGGACATCTGGTCCGGGTTCGTCGTCGTGCAGGACGCGATCGGGTCGTGGGTCATGTAGACGCCGTCGAGTGGGCCATTTGTCAGGCGCTCACGTGAGTGGTCTGTCGGGGCGGACGCACTTGGTGTCGCCGGAGCGTACGGTGGGGTAGCCGATGCTGACGTGGCGAGCGCGACCGGGGCAGCGATGCAGGTTGCGGCGACGGCTGCCGCGGGGATGAGGATCTTGCGGTTCAGCATGGGCTTCTCCACCTCGTCTGTCGGATGTGTTGAGCAGACGTGTACCCAGTGCTCGGCGAATTCATACCGGCTGCATGCCGGCTCGTGGAAATCTCTCGCCTGGCGCATGCCCTCACGTGGATCTGCACCCCAGAGCACCTGATCACTGAGCGCCGAAGGGTATGAATTGGCCCGATCTGGGTAAACGTGCAACCAGCTACTCGTCAGTCAATCAGCGAGTAGATGCTCCAGAGCCACCCCAGGAAAACGCGCAACCCAGATGAAAGGTCATCGTGAAGACTCCTACCGCACCCCTCCTGATCGCAGCCGCCGTGGCGGTACCGATAATCGTCGTCACTTCAGGTACCGCCAACGCAGCAGAAGTCACGACCCCCACGGTGCACCGTGACGGCTACATCAACGTCATGGACGACGTCTCGTTGAGCACCAATGGTGAATCCTGGTGCACCGTCGACCCATCGAGCACCTCCTCCCACACGCGTTTCCACTGCGGAACTATCACCCGCAACCTCATTGGCAACGCCGTGCACGTCTTGGTGACTGACGACGATCACCCCGGCAGAGTGGCGCCAACCACGGTGACAGTCTCCACACCGGCCAGCCCGCACGGGATCGAGGTGACGCGGGAGGACGTCGCGTTCAGCGAGGTGGACCGAACTGAACTGCCGTCGAACTCCGTCTACAACTTCGACGCCAGTGGAATCAACCACGCAGCCCGGGACGGCTGGGCCTTCGGCATCGATGCCGACATGGTCGGCCAACCGACGACCGCAATCATCGACGTCTGCCAGTACCAGGACACCAGCTGTGGCACGACCACGAGGTAAGTCCAACTGACCGAAGCTTCCTTCTAGCCGCCAACGCCTGACGGGCCCGCGCCATGAACCTCGGTGGTGTGCGGCGAGCCCAACCGTTTGGCGCGGAACATCTCCGCGTCGGCTCGGCCGAGTGCTTCGTCGAGGTCCTCCGCCGGGTCCCATTCGCAGAAGCCGATGGTCCAGGACCCCTCTACCGGGTGTGACAGTCCGCTTGCCAGATCATGGGCCTGACGCGGCGTGCACCCGGGAAGGACAAGTGCGAATTCATCGCCTCCGTAGCGCGCCATCAACTGGTCGGGGCCCAGGACGGTCCGCCAGACACGCGCAACGTCCACCAGCGCCTGATCTCCGGCTCTGTGTCCGAAGCGGTCGTTGTACTCCTTGAACCGGTCCAGGTCCGCCAGGCCAACCGTCACGGGAGTGCCGCTGCGAAGTGCTGCGAGGCGAACACGCTCGGCCCCAAGGTCCAATCCGCGGCGGTTCAGCGCCCCGGTCAGCGGGTCGGTGAGGGCCATGCGACGCATCCGCTCCGCGAGCACCGCCACCATCAGAGAGACCCCGACGATCACGGCGACAACCGCGCAGGGGACGAGCGGGGTTCCTGTTCGCGGGTTGGCGGCAGCACCCGCCAGGTAGACCAGCACAAGGAGAGCAAGCAGAGCGACGAATCGGGTGCGGGGTCGGAAATAGGCGGCGAAAACGGAGAAGAGGACGAGACCAAGCCCGATCAGTACCTGGCTCTCACCGTCCCTCGTCAGCAACATGCCGTACCCGGCGGTGGCCGCCACCAGGACAATCAGCACATCCAGACCCCAGTCCCCGGGAATGCGTGGGAGGACGAAGCGGGCGCACAGGGCGAGGCCGGCGAAGGCTCCGGCCACGATGAGATCCAACTGGACGAGCGTGGTGTTGTCCGATGGCGCGAAACTGAGCAGTACTGCCAACACGGCAGTCGCACCAAGCAAGGCCGACATCATCTTGTAGGGCGCCAACGATGGCGACGACGCGGGCGCCGATCGCGCCGCGCGGGACCAACACCTCAGCCGGCAATTGTGCACACCCATTTCCTTGCGCAGCGGGACGACCAACAGCAGCAAGACTCCCCGGCCCTGGCGACCTTGCCACTCGACAGTCACCTGTCGTTGACCGGCCGCCACGATAGGCTGCAATTCGCACCCCCGAAGCCCAGGGGGAGCTTGACAGCTACCCAGGGAGACCGCGCCGCCGTGGCAATCACCGTCCTAGTTGGCCCTGAACTCACACCGACCGAATTGCCCGAAGGCGCCTCCAGTGAAACGCTGTTCGGTGGCGATCGGAACATCGTGGTCGCGCGGGTCAACGGCGAGCTCGTCGATCTGGCGGCCCACCTGGCAGACGGGGACACCGTCGAGGCTGTGACCGCAGCCGAACCCGAGGGGCTCGCTGTCCTGCGGCACTCGTGCGCCCATGTGTTGGCCCAAGCGGTGCAGCAGACCGACCCGGACGCCAAGTTGGGCATCGGCCCACCGATCAAGGATGGCTTCTACTACGACTTCGGCGTCGAACGCCCCTTCACGCCGGACGACCTGGCTGACCTGGAGAAGCGGATGGTTGCCATCATCAAGTCGGGACAACGTTTCAGCAGACGACCCGTGACCGACGATGAAGCCCGCACGGAGTTGGAGTTCCAACCGTACAAACTGCAGTTGATCAACAAGAAGGGCACGCAGGACCCGGACGTCATGGAGGTCGGTGGGGCTGAACTGACCATGTATGACAACGTCGATCGGCGCGACCAGACCGTTTGGACCGACCTGTGCCGAGGCCCGCACGTTCCGACCACCCGATACCTGACACCGAACGCGTTCAAACTGATGCGCACTGCCGCCGTCTACTGGTTGTCCGACGAACACAACCCGCAACTGCAGCGCATCTACGGAACGGCCTGGCCTGACAAGGAGTCGCTGCGTGAGCACCTGACCTTCCTGGAGGAGGCCGCCAAGCGCGATCATCGTCGGCTTGGTGCGGAACTCGACTTGTTCTCTATCCCGGAGCAGATCGGGAGTGGGCTGGCCGTCTTCCACCCGAAAGGTGGCATCGTCCGACGGGAGATGGAGGACTACGCACGTCGCCGACACGAAGAGGGCGGGTACGACTTCGTGTACTCGCCGCACGTGACCAAGGCGGGGCTGT
>CAYMPK010000195.1:0-5149 GCA_964392145.1 uncultured Actinomycetes bacterium
ACGACGCTGGTCGCCGTCGGTGACCCCGATCAGTCGATCTACCGTTTCCGCGGCGCCGACGTCCGGGGCATCCTCGGTTTTCCGGATGCCTTTCGGGATGCCGAGGGGGAACCCGCACCCACCCGTGTCCTCACCCGTTCTCGCCGGTTCGGCCCGGAGATCAGGGCGGTGGCCGATGCGTGGATCTCACGGGTCAGCCTGAGCCCGCTGCCGGTGTCGGTGGCCCGTGCCCATCGCAGCCCCGCGTGTGAGGGGCCGCCTGGCACGGTCGAACTGGCCCTGTTCGGTTCGGTCGCGGAACAGTCGACCGGGCTGGCGGATCTCCTGCGACGCGCCCACCTGGATGAGGACGCCCCGGTGGCGTGGTCGGACATGGCGGTGTTGGTGCGCGCGGGGACCGAGGACATCCCACGCCTGCAGCGGGCGTTCGTGGCCGCCGGGATCCCGGTCGAAGTGCCAGCGAGCGACTTGCCGCTGGGCCAGGACCCCGCCCTGGCACCGTTGTTGATCGGGTTGCGACTCGCGGACCGCCCCGAGGAGGTCTCCGTCGAGGAGGTTACGGAGTTCCTCTGTTCTCCGCTGGTGGGGCTGACCCCGGTCGACGTCCGCCAGATCGGGCGCACACTGCGGATTGCCGATCGGGTGGAGGCCGAGGAGCAGCAGCGACCGGTTCGGTCCTCAGCGAACCTGTTGGCGGCGCTGGTCGCCGGGGAGCCCGACCAGCTTCTCAGCCTCACCGACGAGCTGGAACAGGCGCTGCGGCCCGTCCTGCAGGTTCTCGTGGACATGCGGGCCGCCCGAACCGACCGGGTGTACGAGCAACTGTGGCGGCTGTGGGCACTCGGTGGCGGCGGCAGGCACGACGGCCCGGTTCAGGGCGGCCGATGGGCGCGTCAACTATGGCGCGGCGCCCTCGCGGGTGGCACTTCGGGACGCCAGGCCGACCGGGTACTGGATGCGGTCGTCGCCCTGTTCGCGCTGGCGGACCGACTCCCCGAAGGCGCGGGGGTCACCGAATTCGTCTCCTCGCTGCGCCACCAACAGATCCCCGCGGCACGCCCTGACGACGGCTTCTGGCATCGGGACGCCGTCCGGCTCATGACCGTCCACCGGGCCAAAGGTGGCGAATGGCCCATGGTGGTCGTCGTCGGGATGCAGCAGGACCGCTGGCCCGACCTGCGCTCGTCGTCGTCGTTGCTACGAGCGGAACGGCTGGGCGTCGACGAGATCGAGGATCCTCTCACCCGTCGACAACTTCTCGACGATGAGCGACGACTCGCCTTCGTGGCCGCAACCCGCGCCCGGCGGCGACTGGTGGTCTCTGCGGTCGATTCGGCTGATCCCGATCTCGACCAAGTCTCCGTCTTCGTCGATGAGCTCAGAGAGGAGGTGGACGGGTCTGCCGGGCTCGCCGTGCCGCTGGAGGGAGTCCCGTCCACCGCTCACCTCAGCGATACGGCCGTGCTGGCGTCGCTGCGCACCGCTGTGATGGACGAATCCGCCTCGCCCGCACTGCGCCGCGCGGCCGCTTCCCGACTAGCACTGCTGGGTGACCATGGCTATGTCGGCTTCACGTCCAAGGCTCGGCCGGACATGTGGTGGGGCCTGCGGAACACCAGCATCTCCGAGGTCGCGCTGCTGGATTCAGAGGCATCGGCGCACCTGTCGGCTACCGCGGTCAACGGGTTGGCCGAGTGTCCGTTGCGGTGGTTCCTTGACCGTAAGGTGCGGGCCGCCGAGGGTCGGAGCGAGAATCTCGGGTACGGGTCGCTCGTGCACGCGCTGATTGCCGGAACGGTCGAGGGGGAACTGCCTCCGGACTTGCCGGCCATGGTCGAGGGCCTTGATCGGGTGTGGGGAGAGATCCCCTACGAGGCTGGCTGGCGTTCACGGCAGAAGCACGCGCAGGCCGAAGCCGCCCTGGCTCGATATCTGCAGTGGCAGCAGTCGCAACCATCACATCCGTTGGCGTCTGAGCGGCAGTTCGCCTTCCCGGTGGCGAGCGCCAGCGGCGGATCAGTGATGCACGGGGCGATCGACCTGATCGACGGCGGTGAAGATGGCGCTGCCCGAGTCGTTGACTTCAAGACCGGCAGTTCCGTGATCAGTAAGGATGCGGCGGAGCAGTCGGTGCAACTAGGGGTGTATCAGCTGTCCTTGCAGTTCGAGGACCCAGCCGATTCCGATCCGCTGCGGCCCGGCGGCGGCGTCTTCGTGTACCTCGACAAGGACGCCTCCGGCCGCCCCGGCCATCCAGACACCCGCCGGCAATCTCCGCTGACGGATCCGGCGCCGTTGCTCGCGGCGATCCGGGGGGCCGAGGAGACCCTGCGCGAGGAGGCGATCGTCGCGACGCCGGGCGGCGCCTGTCGAACCTGCGCCTTCCGGAGGGTGTGTCCCGCGCAGGACGAGGGCATCCCCGGTGGAAGGTGGTCGGGATGAGCCCGTTCGGCACGGGAGAGTTGACGGCGATCCTCGGCTACCCGCCGTCGCAGGAACAGGCTGCGGTGATCCTGGCACCGCTCGGCGACCCGGCGGTGGTCATCGCCGGCGCCGGGTCGGGCAAGACGTCGCTCATGGTCGCCCGGATGCTCACCCTGATCGGGCGCGGGGAATGTCGCCCCGACCAGATTCTTGGGCTCACGTTCACGCGGAAGGCTGCGGGAGAACTGGCCGGCCGGCTCGATCAGGCCCTGCGCGCGGCCTCCCGAGCGGGTCTGGTTTCGGCCGACCTCGCCCAGCCCGAGGTGTCCACCTATCACTCATTCGCCCAGCGGGTGGTCCGTGAACACGGGCTGCGCGTGGGCATCGATCCCGACGGCAGGGTGGAGACGGAATTCACGCTGAGGCCGCTGGCCTTCCGCTCCGCGGCCAGCCTCGACGGGCTCGCCGATGTGGATCACAACCTGTCTTTGGGCGCTGCCGCCAAGGCGGTGATATCCCTGGACGGCGAGCTGGCCGAGCACATGGTCACCACCGACGCCCTGCGAGTTATGGAGGGGCAACGGCTCGCGGCCCTGAGCGAGATAGCCAAACCCGCGAAGGCCGTGCAGGAGGTGCTGCACGCCACCCGCCTACGGATCGTTCTGAGTTACGGAGTCGATGACTATCGGCGACGCAAACTCGATGAGGGAGTGTTCGATTACGCGGACCTCACGCGTTTCGCTGCCCAGATCGCTGAGGGGAGTCCGGCCGCCGTCGAGGCTATGCGCGAGCAGCACATGGCGGTGCTCCTCGACGAGTATCAGGACACCTCGGTCGTGCAACGCCGGATGCTGCAGTCGATGTTCGGCGGCGGTCACCCTGTCGTTGCCGTCGGCGATCCGAAGCAGTCGATCTATGGTTTCCGCGGCGCCGCGAGCGCTAACATCACCGAATTCCCAGAGCACTTCCGGCGGTCCGATGGACTGCCCGCCGAGGTCTTCACCCTGTCCACCAACTTCCGCTCGGGGCCGGAAATCCTCGCCGTGGCAAACGAACTGGCCGCTGTCGACGGGATGGCGCACGGGGAGCCGCTGGTGCCCAGCGGCACCGTCGAGACTGCGCGGGTGGAGGTCGACCTCTTCCAGACCCGCGACGGGGAGGAGGCGGAGTTGGTTGCGCGAGTCGCCGCCGAGATGGAGTCCGACCGAAATCCTGAGCAGGTGTTGGTGTTGGCGGCTACGAACAAGGATGTCGCCAGGCTGGCGGATCTACTCAAGGCAGCCGGCATTGAGGTGTCGTCCTCCGACCTCACCGGACTGCTGTCCGAGCCTGAGGTGCAGGACGTTCTCTCCTACGCCGCCGTGTTGTCGAATCCCGCCGCGAACACCGACCTGCTGCGCCTGCTGATTGGACCCCGCTGGAATATCGGCCTGCGCGATCTGGCCCTGCTCGGGTCCCGGGCGGCCGAACTCGCAGGCGTCGACGCGGGGGTCACTGGGGGCGATCTCGAGGTGCAACTGCGCAAAGCCGTCATGGGCAGCGATCCGATCGACATTCCCGCGCTGCTCGATGCGGTCCTGGATCCGGGAACGGCTGGGTTGTCCCAGGATGCGCTCACGCGGCTGGCTGAGTTCGGCCGGGAATTCACCAGGCTTGGACGGTACGTGGGTGAGCCCGTGCCGGAGTTGCTGCTGCGCATCATCCGCGAGAGTGGAATGGATGTGGAGGTGCTGCTGGGGCAGCATGCACCGGCCCGTCAGGCGGCTTTGGACGCCCTCGTCTCGCTCGCAGCCCAGTGGAGTGTTGCGAATCCGTTGGGAGGTCTGCGGGGCTTCCTGCGCGCCGTGGCGATCGCTCGCAGCACCGAGCTGAAGGTCGATTTCGAGCCGCCGGAGGGGCACGGCCGGGTAAGGGTCATGACGGTCCACAAGGCGAAGGGATTGGAGGCCGAGGTCGTCTTCATCCCCGGCATGACAGCGCGTGCGTTCGATGAGGCCTCCGCCCGCGGTGCCTGGCTGACCGACGCCTCGAGCCTGCCCGACGATCTGCGCGGCGACCTGCCCGGCTCCCACCTGATCGTGCCCGTGGATCCGGCGTCCTGCGAACGTCACAAGGACGAGATCCGCAGCCGCAGCCTCGCTGAACGATCGCGGTTGACCTATGTGGCGCTCACCCGAGCCGCCGAACGGCTCATCGTCTCCGGCCATCACTGGGCCCCCGGACTGAAGGGCGTGAAGGACCCTTCACGGCACCTGGTACGCATGGCGGACCACCCGGACAGCGTTGTGGGCAGCTGGCCGGAGGAGGCGGGGGACACCAATCCGGACGGCGAGGGCGGAACGTCGGTGCCGTTCCCGTTCCACGACGAGCTCACCAGGCAGCGGCTGACCGCTGCCGCGGAATTGGTGTGGGCGACTGGGCCGATCGATGTCGGGGCCGATCCCACCCACGCCGGCCCGGAGCAAGCAGGGGCGCCCGTGCTGGCGACCGTGTCAAGCGACGAAGGTCTGTCAGCTGCGGAGGCGGCGCTCATCGCCCGCTGGGATGCAGACATGGCCGCCTTGGCGCGAGAGCGGCAGCAGGCGCAGGCGGGCGACGTGCAGGTCGTCATCCCGGGCGCGCTGTCGGTGACAGGGGCGCAGGCACTCATCTCCGATCCGCAACGTTTCGCGCTGCAACTGCGCCGGCCGATGCCCAGGCCGCCGGCGGCTCAGGCCAGGCTCGG
>CAYMPK010000196.1:0-273 GCA_964392145.1 uncultured Actinomycetes bacterium
ACCGCGAATCACTGCGCGAGATCGACACGCTGATGATCGAGATGACGCGACTGGTGGGGCGGGCTATGAGCCACGCCACCCAGGCGCTCCTCGACGCTGACCTGCAAGAGGCAGAGGCGGTGATCGCCGATGACGCGAAACTCGACCAGATCAACCTCGAGGTCGACGACCGGGCGTTCCAGCTCGTGGCCCGGCAGCAGCCCGTCGCCGGCGAACTGCGCAGACTGCTGTCCTCGCTGCGGATCTCGAGTTCGTTGGAACGGATGGGTGACC
>CAYMPK010000196.1:283-5094 GCA_964392145.1 uncultured Actinomycetes bacterium
AAGACGACCCGGCTTCGCTACCCCAGCTCGGTGGTGCCGGTGGAACTGCGCGGGGTTGTTTCCGACATGGGCGCCGTCGCCCAACGCATCGTCCACCAGACAGGTGCCGCGATGTCCAGCCACAGTGTGGAGCAGGCCCGTCATGCCGTGGAGACCGACGCGGAGATGAATCGGCTTCACCGGGAGATGTTCAACATCATCATGTCGCCGGCCTGGACACACGGCGTCGAAGCCGCCGTGGACCTGACCCTCGTGTCACGCTTCTACGAACGGTTCGCCGATCATGCCGTGACGATCAACAAACGCATCGTCCACGTGGTGACCGGGGAGCCCTACACCGGCGGCAAGAGGCTGGACTGAGGTGCGGCTGTGACCCTCTACCGCGTCGCCGACGTCGGTCCACTGCCACGGCGGGTGGCCATGCTGTCCGTCCATACGTCGCCGCTGGCACAGCCCGGCACCGGGGACGCTGGGGGAATGAATGTCTACGTCCTCGAAGTCTCGCGCCGGTTGGCGGCTGCCGGAGTGGAGGTCGAGGTCTTCACCCGCGCCACCAGCAGCGAACAGCCGGCCACCGAATACGTCGCCGACCGTCTGACGGTCCACAACGTCATGGCCGGTCCGTTCCAGACCTTGGCGAAAGAGGATCTGCCCGGTCAGTTGTGCGCAGTGACCGCCGCGGTGCTGCGAACCGGAGCGGCCCACGACGACGGCTGGTTCGACCTTGTTCACTCCCACTACTGGCTCTCCGGCCAGGTCGGTTGGGTGGCTACCTCACGCTGGGACTGCCCGCTGGTGCACAGCTTCCACACCCTGGCCAAAGTGAAGAACCGAGACCGCGGCGCTCACGACAGTCCCGAGCCGGCGGGGCGGGTCATGGGCGAACAACAGGTGGCCGCCGTGGCGGACCGACTCATCGCCAACACCGACGTGGAAGCGACCGAACTCGTCACGTTGTACGACGCGGATCCGCTCAGAGTGGATGTGGTTCACCCGGGAGTCGATCTCGATGTCTTCGCACCCGGCGACCAGCACGCTGCCCGCACCACCTTCGGCCTCGACCCTGATCGTCCCGTCATCGTCTTCGTCGGCAGACTGCAGCCACTCAAAGCCCCCGACGTCCTGGTGGCCGCGGCCGCGACGATGGCCGAGAACGGAGTGCGCCCACAGATCGTCATCTGCGGCGGCCCCTCCGGAAACGGTGATGGCACCCCGGAACTGTTGCGGACGCTGGCGGCCGAAGGCGGTATCACCGATTCGGTGATCTACCTGCCACCACTGGCGAAGCACCGCCTAGCGGAGCTCTATCGGGCAGCGACCGTGGTTGCGGTGCCGAGCTACTCGGAGTCCTTCGGGCTGGTGGCGGTGGAAGCGCAGGCATGCGGGACCCCGGTGGTCGCAGCCGATGTCGGCGGGCTGCGCACCGCAGTGGCAGAAGGTGTCTCTGGGCTTCTGGTGCCGGGCCACGATCCAGTGCTCTGGGCCGAGCGGCTGCGCGAGGTTGTCGTCGACCAGCCGCTGCGTGACCGACTGGGCGCGGGCGCCCGCGCGCATGCGGAGCGCGTCGGCGGGGGTGCGACCCCCGCCGCCCCCCTCCGCGTCTACGGCCGCGCCGTGACCGAACGGGCTGAGCCTGGGCGCCAGCGGTGGGGCGCATGACCGACATCGAGGGGGAGTCATCCGGTGCCCGAGCGGTCCGGGCGTGGTGCGAGGAGTCCGAGGTCGAGTGGGAGGAATCGGCACCCGGCTCATTCGTGATCGTTCTCCCCGGCGAGCAGAAACTGCGTACCACCGTCTCGGTCCAAGTCGGCTCCCGACTGATGAGCCTCAACGCTTTCGTCATCCGGCATCCGGACGACAACACCGAGGCAATCCCCACCTGGTTGCTGGAGCGGACTCGGAAGACCTTCGGTTTGGCGTATGCGCTGGACCAGCATGGCGACATCTTCCTGGTCGGATCCCTGCCCGCTGGGAGCGTGACCGCCGCGGACATCGACGACCTCATGGGCTCGGTCCTTGAGAACGCCGACCAGGTCTTCAACCACCTGCTGGAGATGGGATTCGAGCAAGCGATCAAGGCTGAGTGGCGCTGGCGCCTCAATGCCGGTGAGAGCACCGACAACCTCAATGCCTTCCCGCACCTGGCACCCGCAGGTGACGAGGACTGACGGTTCGAACCCGCCCCGACGGGACATCGGCCGCCGAGGATCGGCAGACTGGCAACCATGAACGAGGAATACACCCTGATCCTGCTCCGCCACGGCGAGAGCGAATGGAACGCCCTCAACCTCTTTACCGGCTGGGTCGACGTCGACCTGACCGACAAGGGCGTGACTGAGGCCGTCCGCGGCGGCGAGATGCTGCTGGAGAGTGGGCACCTCCCCGACGTGGTGCACACTTCACTGCTGCGCCGTGCGATCCGGACCACCAACCTGGCCTTGGGTACGGCCGGTCGACACTGGATACCGGTGCGCCGTTCGTGGCGACTCAACGAGCGCCACTACGGCGCCCTGCAGGGCCGCAACAAGAAGCAGACGCTGGACACCTACGGCGAGGAGCAGTTCATGCTGTGGCGCCGCTCCTACGACACCCCGCCACCGCCGATCGACCCGGAAGATGAATTCGCCCAGACCCACGACCCCCGCTACGCCAGGCTCGCCCCGGAGGAGCAGCCGGCCACGGAGTGTCTGCAGGATGTCGTGCGACGCATGCTCCCCTACTGGTACGACAACATCGTGCCCGACCTCCGGGATGGCCGCGTCGTGCTGGTGGGAGCGCACGGGAACTCCCTGCGCGCCCTCGTCAAGCACCTTGACGGCATCTCCGACGACGACATCGCAGCGTTGAACATCCCTACCGGAATCCCATTGCTCTACCGGCTGGATTCGGACCTGCGGCCGATCGTCCCGGGCGGGGAGTACCTCGACCCGGAAGCGGCCGCGAGCGCAGCCGCGGCAGTCGCGAACCAGGGCAGGTAGCCGACGTATGGGAACCGCACTCGTCACCGGCGGTACTTCTGGCATCGGCCTCAGCATCGCCCGGCAACTCGCCGGCCACGGTCACGATCTGGTGATCGTGGCGCGCAATCAGGAGCGTCTCGACAAGGTCTCGAACGAGATCTCCCGACAGTTTCGGGTGACGTGCGAAGCCCTCTCGGTGGATCTGAGCGACGACGCGGCCTGCGCAGGCCTGGAGGCCCGGATCGCCGATCCGGATCTCCCGTTGGAGTGGCTCGTCAACAATGCCGGGTTCGGGTTCACCAACTCGTTCGCCAAGTCGACGATCGAGGAGGAACAGTCGCAACTCGACGTGCTCGTCAGAGCGCCGATGAGGCTGACCCATGCTGCCTTGCCGGGCATGATCGACCGGGGTCGCGGTCGCATCCTGATCGTCTCAAGCGTGGCGGGCTTCATCCCCGGCGGCACGTACTCGGCCGCGAAGGCGTACACCACAGTCTTCGCCGAGAGCCTGCACGCCGCGTACAAGTCCGCGGGCGTACACGTGACCGCGCTGTGTCCCGGGTTCACCCATACCGAGCTTCATCAGCGAGCCGGCATGGACATGTCCAGCATGCCGGAGTGGATGTGGCTGGACGCGGACGCGGTCGCCGAAGGCGGTATCAAGGCCTGCGAGTCAGGTCGCGCGGTTGCCACCCCGGGGGCCCTCTACAAGGGTGTGCAATTCGCCACCTCGATCGTTCCGCGGCCCGTGGTGCGAGCTTTCATCGGCCGTTCCTCCCGCGCGTGAGACGCTGACACGCGCCTCTGCCGACCGGCCCAAGCTTCACGGGTGCGAGATCACCCGTAGTCCCGCGTCGCGAACGGCCGGAGTCTGGGCCTGCACGAGGTGGAACATCGCTTCCCTCAACCAGCGTTGACCGGGCGATGTCAACATCACCGCGGCCCCAGACGTCGCGAGTACGACAGCCTGGGCCGCGGTCAGCGCCAGCGCGTGTGCCTGCGCCCGCAGGTCGGCCCTCAACATCAGCGTGGCTTCCGCAACGTCTCGATCGGCTGCGGCCTCGTCGGCCCGCCCGTATGCCTCGGCACGGAGCTGAGCAAGCCTGCCGGCGAGGACCTGTGCGACCCGAGTCCCTTCCTCCTGTCCGCGTTGGCCGGCAACCGCGGCCAGCCCGGTGATGGCAGCATCGACGAGGCCGAAGACCGCCGGATTGGCATCGACGACGCGTAGCCGATCGACGGCCAAGTAGTCATCCCGCGCCATCCGGAACACCACACTCGACCCCGCCACTCGGTAACGGTCGAAGCCCACCGGCCAGGTGTGGGTCCCGCCCATGGCGGCCAGCGGCAGCGTCGGTCCGGCGCTGAGGCCGGGGGCGTTTGCCGGGTCCGGACGGGGCGGTTCGATCAGCAGACCGACCAGTCGATCGGGATCGGCGGCCTCTGCGAGGACGAGCAGCGCAACGTCGCAGATGGTCCACGATGTCACCCAGTCGAGGTGGCCGCTGATGATCCAGTCCTCGCCGACCGGCTCGACGCTGACCTTCGGCGGTCCAGGACGACGGACATGCGCGAACGCGATCCCCGACAGCGCCCGGCCATCAGCGAGCCGGGGACCCCAGGTTGCGGACAGCCCACGGTTCTCGCTGGCCAGCAGGGCGGCTGTCGGAGCCGCGTGCTGGGCGAAGCAGAACCAGGTCGTGCCACAGGCGCCGGAGACCAACTCGATGAGTTCGCGCCAACCTGTGCCGAGCTGGTTCCCCGACCATCGGGCGGTCACCGCCGTCGTCGCTCCGACGGCCGCGAGTGCGTCCAGGTGAGCCCGCGGTACCCCGAATCTGTCCGAGTCCG
>CAYMPK010000197.1:0-5056 GCA_964392145.1 uncultured Actinomycetes bacterium
TGTTCGACGGCAAGCAGATCCGCCGCGCCGGGCTGGAGGATCACTTCTGCGGCAAACTGCTTGGGCTGCCGATGGGTTGCGACGTCTGCTACACCAATCACGCCGACGCGGATCAGGACGATTCCGATGACCTGATGACGTTGCTGGCCGTGGCGGGGTGCACCTACTTCATGGGGGTGCCGGGGGCGGACGATGTGATGCTGGAGTACCAGTCGACAAGCTTCCACGACATCGCCTACCTGCACAGACAATTCGACGCCAGGCCTGCTCCCGAGTTCGACACCTGGCTGCACGCGCAGGGGATCGTCGACGACTGCAATCGGTTGACCCCGGTCGGGACGAATCACCCGCTGCTGGAACTGACCGCGGGTCAGTGACGACATGACCGACTCCTGGCCAACCGACCTCACCGCCATCACCCATGCCCGGGTGGGACTCGGCCGCGTGGGGGTCGGCGTTCCCACCGAGCATCTGCTGCAGTTTCGGCTCGACCACACGTTGGCACGCAGTGCGGTTCGCGAGCCGTTCGAGTCCGCCGCGCTGACCGCCGAGCTTGTCGATGCGGGCCTCGACGTCGTGGTGGTCGACACACTCACACACCTCCGAGGTGAATTCCTGCGGCGGCCCGACCTCGGTCGCAGGCTCTCCGACCCGGCGATTGCGGAGCTGCGTGCCCTGGCTGACGCCCGGGCAGCGGAAGGTCGCCCCGGTGTGGACGTGGTCATTGCGATCAGCGACGGCCTATCCGCCACGGCCGTGGATTCCCACGCGCTGGAGCTGGTGACCGCTATTGCGGCTGCCCTGGCCGCCCGGGGCATCTCCATCGGGCCGGTGGTGGTGGTCCCGTTCGGCCGGGTCGGGGTACTCAACGACATCGGCGCCGCCATCGGCGCCAGGTCGGCGGCCATCGTCATCGGCGAGCGCCCCGGACTCTCCGCACCCGATTCCCTGAGCGTCTACTTCGAGGTCGCGCCACGCAGCGGGCTGGACGATTCCAGTCGCAACTGCATTTCCAACATCCGCCCCCGGGGATTGCCGATCGAGGTCGCCGCGGTGCAGGTCGCGATGCTCATCACCGCGGGGCTGCAACGTGGGATCAGCGGCACCGGTCTGAAGCCGGAGTACGGCGAGGCCACCGACATGCTGGTGGCTGGGGAACCCGCCGCGTTGTCCGGGGGTTCGCCGCGGCTATCGATTCGCGGTGAAGATGGCTGAGAAGAAGCCCGCCAAGAGCCTGTTGCGCACATCGACGGGAAGGGACTCCAACAGCGCCTGAATGCCGGCCGACTCCTCCGGAAGGGAGGGGCCCTCGCTGACGTCGAGACCGGCGAACTTCAACAGGTTCAAGACTGTGGGCAGGTCCAGCGCGTCCACGTCTAGTTGACCAGCGACTTCCACCAGGCCGGCATCCGGTTGCGCCCACGGCATCCCGGCGGCCTCGGCCGCGGACTCCCGCAACGCCTCGAGGAACTCGGCCGCGTTCGCCCGGTTGACCGCCTGGACGGTCAAGTGAGCCGTCCTCGGCAGGTCCCCGATCGCGGGTTGGGGTTGGATGAACCAGCCGCGACTGCGCATGCGGTCAGCGAGTACGAACGGGTCGACTCCGCCCTCCTCAGGTCCGCCGTCGGCGGCCAACGCGACCAGGGTGGCCGCCGGAGTGCCCAGCACCCGCAAGCCGGCGATGTCCGACGCCCCGGCGGCGATCTCCTGGGTAGCCAGCCAGGCCGACTCCACGAGTTGCTCGAAACCGGCATCGCCTATTCGGCGCAGAACCGCCCACGCGGCCGCTGCCGGTCCGGCCGACTTCGTGCTCTGCATGGTCGTGTTCACCACCGGGTACCCCGGCCAGGAGGAGTAGGTGAAGAAGGTGTTCAGTCGGTACTCGGCGTCACTGAACAGCAGCAGGGAGGTTCCCTTCGGGGCGTAGCCGTACTTGTGGAGGTCCACCGAGACGGAACGAACCCCCGGCACCGACAGATCGAACGGCGCCACTTCGGCTCCGATGCGTGCCATGTACGGCAGGGTCCAACCGCCGATGCAGGCGTCGCTGTGCACCGGCACCCCTCGCTCCAGGCCGAGGGCGGCCACCTCGACGATGGGGTCGACCACGCCGTGGGCGTACGAAGGTGATGACACCACGACGAGCGCTGCGCGATCCAGCGCGATGTCCAGCGCGGCAGCAACATCCTCCACCCGTACCTGGAAGGTGTCGGGATCCACCGGAAGTGACATCACCTCGAGATCGAAGTACTTGGCTCCCTTGATGAAGGCCGAGTGGGCCGTCACGGGCAGGATCAGCACCGGCTTCACCTGGGCTGCACGCTCCGGTCCGACCTTGGCCCGCCAATGCTCCCGCCCCGCCTTCACCGCCAGCAGACAGGACTCGGTGCCGCCGCTGGTCACCAGCCCCGCCGCCTCCGGACCTCCGCCGAGCAGGTCCAGCCCCCAGCCCACGAGGTCGTTCTCGATCGTGGCCACGCTGGGGAACACCGTTGGGTCGAGACCGTTGACCTCGGCGTACATCGACAACGCCTCGGTCGCGACCTCGGGCAGGTCGGCCACCCCGGAGTCGTAGACGTAGGCGAGCACGCGGCCGCCGTGCACCGGCGGGTCGTCGGCCCGGAAGGAGGCCAGGTCGGCCATGATCGTCGCGCGGTCGGCGGCTTCGCGGGGAAGGCTCATGCGGTCTCTCCTAGGGTGGCGGCGATGTGGTCATCGGTCAGGTCGTAGCGCAGGAGCAGTGGCAGGCTGGCCAGCAGCAGCAACGCCGGAAGTACCGTCACCACGAGCAGGGTGCCGTTGATCGCGGACTCCGGCTGGACGACGACTTCGTTGGCGGTGGACGAGACGAATCCACTCACGCCGAGAAGGGCCAGCACGAGAGCCGGCCCGATCGCGAAGCCGGTGGTCTCGCCAGCGGTCCAGAACCCGGTGTAGGCACCGGCCCGACGTTTACCGGATTCCGCCGCATCGACGGCAATGGCGTCGGGCAGCATCGACAGCGGGAACATCTGCATCCCCGCGTAGCCGATGCCGCACAGGGCGACGAACGCCAGCGACGCCGCCAACGGCACGACCCGCGCAGTGAGCAGCAGCAGGGTTCCGGCCAGGAAACACAGCGAGGACAGCAGGTACCCCCGCTTCTTGCCGAGCCGGTTGGCGACCTTTGCCCAGAGGGGCACGACGATGATGCTGGGAGCCACGAGGCAGACGAAGAGGATGCTGTTGATGCCCTGGTTGCCCAGCACGTAGGTGGAGAAGTACTGCGCGCCGGCCAACATCGCCGAGGTTGCCAGCGCCTGCAGGAAGAATGTGCCCAGCAGATTCCGGAACGTGGGGTTGCTGCGGGCCACCTGGAACTGCATCTTCAGCGACGGCTCGGTCTCCGCAGGGTGCAGGATCGTGGTCCGGCGCAGCCCCCACCAACAGGCGATCATGCCCACGCCGATCAGCAGCCCGACGGTGATGCCCATGATGAGGTAGCTCGCCGGCGTCGAATTGAAGGCGTCCCGCAGGGCTGGCGCGCCGGCGCCGAAGAGCAGGATGCCGAAGGCGAGCATCGCAACCCGCCAGGCCATCATGGTTGTCCTCTCTTTGGGGGAGTCCGTGATCTCGGCCGGGGTCGCGATGTAGGGAACCTGGAAGATCGCGAAGGAGGTCGCGGCCAGCAGGAAGAAGAGGAAGACCCAGGCGGCCGCCACCGACGGGCTGAAGGCCGTGGGGGTGGCGAACATCAGCGCGAACAGCGCGGGCAGGGTCACGCCACCGATGAGCAGAAAGGGTCGTCGGGTACCTCGTCGGGCCACCGACCGATCACTGAGGTTGCCGACGATCGGCAGGAAGACCACATCCCAGAGTTTGGGAAGTAGGAGCACCACAGAGCCGACGAAGGCGGCGACACCCAGACTGTTGGTCAGGTAGTAGGCCAGCAGCAGACCGGGAACGGTGCTGAACCCCGCAGTGCCGACCGAACCCAGGGCGTAGGCGAAGACCTGGCCGCGGGTGAGGTTGCCCTCCCTGGGACGGTCGGTGACGGCCGTGGTCTCACCAGCCACGTTCGCGCCACTCCTGCAGGTGAGGACGCTCGGCGCCCAGAGTCGTGTCCCAACCATGACCGGGGTAGATCCAGGTGTCGTCGTCGAACCGGTCGAAGACTTTGGTGGTGACATCGGTGTACAGCTGCTCGAACGTCTCATCGGTGGTTCGCCCGACACCGCCGGGGAACAGGCAATCGCCGGTGAATACGTGGTGTGAGCCGTCAGCCGCCTGCATATGGAGTGCGATATGGCCGGGGGTGTGCCCGGCCAGGTGTATCACCGTCAGGTTCGTGTCGCCGAGGGTGATGCCATCGCCGTCGGCGAGTCGACGATCGGTGGGCACCCCGATGGCGTCGGCGTCGAACTCGCCAGCCATGGTGCTTGCTCCGGTGGCCGACACCACCTGGGCGAGCGCCCCCCAGTGGTCGGCGTGCCGGTGGGTGGTCACGACCGCATCGAGTCGTTGGTCGGGAAGCTGCGCCAGCAGCGCTGGTGGTTCCGCAGCCGCATCGATGAGCAGCGTTTCACCCGTGGAACCGTCGGTCAGCAGATAGGCGTTGTTATCGAGGTCGCCCACCGCGATCTTGGTCACCGTGATGTCGCCGAGGGTTCTCGTCTGGGGGGGTGCTCCCACTTGGGAGCGGCCGGTGTACGTCACGCACCTCACCGTAGTGGGATGTCGGAGGTGAGGCATAGGCTTGTGCGCGTGTCCGATCGACCGCAGAAGTCCCCCGGCAGAAGGGGAGCAGCCCCAAAGAAGGCCGCCGCGGAAGCGACCACTAGGCGAAGGACCGCGCCCAAAGGAGCGGGACGCATTGCCCCCGAGCACCAGCTCATCGTCAGGGGTGCCCGGGAACACAACCTGAAGGACATCTCGCTCGACCTTCCTCGGGACTCCCTCATCGTCTTCACGGGATTGTCCGGTTCTGGAAAGTCCAGTCTCGCGTTCGACACCATCTTCGCCGAGGGGCAACGCCGTTACGTCGAGAGTCTGAGCGCCTATGCCCGCCAGTTCCTCG
>CAYMPK010000198.1:0-5042 GCA_964392145.1 uncultured Actinomycetes bacterium
GTTCGGGGCCATCCTGGGACTCGTTATCCCGGGCGTCACCGTGTGCGATATCGCCACCACGTCCAAGACGCTGCCGGACTTCCCTTCCCTGTGGTCCGGGCTGGTGGGCGCCTAGTGGCTCGGGAACTCGACGAGGACGATGTCCGGGTCAGACCCGGGCGCAGCACACGACCGCGATCCAAAGTGCGCCCATCACATCGCAAGGCGGTTCCGGGGGTCGTGACGGCCGTCGATCGGGGACGATTCACCTGCGAGATCTCCGACGGCACCCGCCTGATCGCAGTGAAGGCCCGGGAGTTGGGGCGCCGCGGGATCGTTGTCGGGGACCGGGTGAAGTTGACGGGAGACGTCTCCGGCGACGCCGGTTCCCTCGCCCGCATCGTGTCCCAGGAGCCGCGCACAACCCTTCTTCTCCGTACAGCAGACGACGACAACAGCACCGAAAGACCGCTGGTCGCCAATGCCGACCAACTGGGCATCGTGATTGCGGCCGCTGATCCTGAACCTCGACAGGGTTTCGTGGACCGCTGCTTGGTGGCCGCCTACGATGCCGGTCTGCGACCGTTGCTGCTGGTGACGAAGTCTGATCTTGCCGATCCCGATGACTTCCTGGATGCCTACCGGGATCTGGATGTCACCACGGTCCGCTGCCGACGGGGGGCCGATCTGTCGGAACTTCGGACAGTCCTGGCGGGCCATCTCACCGTTCTCATCGGCCACAGCGGCGTGGGTAAGTCGACGATGGTCAACGCCTTGGTACCGGAGGCTGATCGGGCGACCGGGGTTGTCAACGAGGTGACCGGGCGGGGTCGACACACATCAACCTCGGCGGTACTGCTCGACCTGCCCGGCGGTGGCGCGATTATCGACACGCCCGGGGTGCGCTCATTCGGGCTCAACCACGTGACGGCCCAGACCGTGTTCGACTCCTTCGAGGACCTCGCTGCCGGCACCGAGGAATGCCCCCGGTCCTGCACCCATGACGAGGCAGATTGTGCCCTGGACGGCTGGGTGGCAGCCGGCAACTCGTCGCCAGCCAGACTGGAATCCCTCCGTCGGATATTGAGAACGCTCGCGACCGTCGAGGACTACTGACCAGCCAGGTACTAACGTCAATTGCATGACCGACACCTGGGACGACGATCTCGCACTTGCCCTCGAACTCGCGGATCTGGCCGATCGCATTACGATGGCCCGTTTTCGCGCCAGCGACCTGAAGGTCGAAACGAAGCCAGACCGATCCCCAGTCACCGAGGCCGACCGAGCCGTGGAGAGTGGCCTCTGGGAGCGCTTGGCGGCGGCCCGTCCAGCCGACGGGCGCTATGGCGAGGAATTCGGCTCGACCGGCGAGCTCGTTGAACGCTGCTGGATCCTCGATCCCATCGACGGCACCGCCAACTATCTGCGAGGCGTTCAGGTCTGGGCCACGCTGATCGCGCTCGTGATCGACGGCGAGCCCGTGATCGGGGTGGCCAGCGCGCCTGCCATGGGCCGGAGATGGTGGGCGAGCCCGGGTGGCGCCCACACCAGCGACGTCGACGGCACCACTCGTCCCCTGGCCGTGTCTGGCGTCTCGCAGCTGTCCGACGCGAGCCTGTCCTACTCGGACGACATCGGCTGGGATGCGCATCCGGGTGGCCTCGACCTGCTGCGCGCCCTCGCTTGGCGCGCCCGCGGGTTCGGGGACTTCTGGTCGCATGTGCTCGTCGCAGAAGGGTCGGTGGACGTCGCGGTGGAGCCCGTGCTCAAGCCATGGGATGTCGCTGCCCTACTGCCCATCGTGACCCGCGCCGGCGGCCGACTCACCGGCCTCGACGGTTCGGCGGCGCTCAGACTGGTCGACGGCGATTTCAGCGTTCCCGACGGCGCCCTGACGACGAACGGTCACCTGACCGAGGCGGCCGTTGAACTGATGTCGGACCCCGGCTAGGCCGCCGCAGCTCCGGTGCCGGTGGGATCCACCGGAGCGTCCGGTGGGGGGCCACCCGGATTCCGAGGTGTGGTCTGCACCCAGAAACGACCCACGGAATAGACCACCGACACGACCGGTACCGCGACGACCGCCCCGACGATGCCCGCCAGCACCGTGCCGGCCGCCACGGATAGCGCCACCGCCAATGGATGGATACTCACCGCACGTGCCATCACCAAGGGCTGCAGCACGTGACCCTCGAATTGCCCGATCAGGGCGATCATCACGACGACCCCCAGGGCGATCAAGGGTCCGTCCGCGGCCAGCGCCACGATGGCGGCGATCACCATCGCGATCGGGGCTCCGATGATCGGGATGAAGCTGCCGAAGAACACCAGCAGGGCCAACGGCAGTGCGAGCGGGACTCGAAGGATGGTCAGTCCGATGCCCACGAGAATCGCGTTGGTGCCCGCGACCACCACGATGCCGCGGGTGTAGCCCGCGAACGTGTGCCAGGCGACATGACCCGAGCCGTCCACGCGGGGGCGTTGCCGTTTGGAGACAAGCATCAGAATCCAGTCCCAGATCTGGGGACCCCCGGCCAGGAAGAAGATGGCCGAGAACAGTGCGAGGAAAAGGCCGGTGAGCCCCTCGATGATGGTGCTGGCCCCGCCGATCGCCTGACTTGCCAGATTCGCCTGATTCTGGGTCAGCCAGCTGCGGACCTGGTTGGTCAGTTCGCCGATGCGGTTCTGGTCCCACTTGAGCGGCCCGTCCCGCAGCCAAGTCTCAATCTGGCCGATGCCCACCTTGAACTGCTCCGACAACGTCGGCCAGGAACCGGCAACTTCGGCACCGATGAAGGTGAAGATCCCCAGCACACCCACGATCACTATGAGCAGCCCCAGCGCAACTGCGAAGCCCCGGGGGAGGAATTTGTCGAGCAGGTTCACCAACGGCCCCACCAGAGCGGTGATGACCAAGCCGACGAACAATGCGATCGCGACGAATTCCAGTCGCGCCATCAGCTTCAGCGCGAAGAAGATCAAGGCCCCGATCAGGAGCAGGCGCCACGAATAGGCGGCCGCGACGCGCAGGCCGCGCGGAACCTCGTCCTCATGCACGTCCCCGATCCTGCCATGTCGGGTCAACTCGCGGCGCGGAAGTAGCTCAGCAACGTTCGTGCAGGGTCATGTGCAGCCCGCCCCGGGGCTTCAACATGACCAGGGGTTTGGCCTCCACGGGGCGCGTTGACGTCGGCTGAAGCCGGAAACGTTGGGCGGCCATGGACAGCACGAGTGCCCCTTCCGCGCGCGCCATCTCTCGGCCGATGCACAACCGCGGGCCCGCCCCGAAAGGCAGGTAGCCACCGGTCTGGCGCGGCGGTGCCTCCCCCAGGAAGCGCCCCGGCTCGAATAGTTCCGCATCCGGGCCAGAGGCAGGGTGCCGGTGAATGAGATACGGACTGATCACGATCAACGATCCGCCGGGGATGTGGTGACCAAGGACCTCATCGTCCGCGACTGCTTTCCGGGTTATCAGCCAGCCGGGCGGATACAGTCTCAAGGTCTCGTCGTAGACCGCTGAGGCCCAGCCGAGACGTGGCAGGTCATCGAATCGGGGTCGGCGGTCGCCGAACACCTCGTCCGCCTCGACCGCGAGTTTCTCGGCGTACTCCGGGTAGACCCCAAGCAGGTGCCAGGCCCACGTCAGTGCGCTGGCGACCGTCTCGTGCCCGGCGACGATGAAGGTCACGATCTGATCACGCAGTTCGCCGGCATCCATGGCGTCCTCAGCGAGTAGCCAGTCCAGCATGTCCGCCGGTTCGGATGGCCGGGGCCGCGCCCGCCGCTGTTTCAGGATGTCGGCCACAGCTCGGTTGAGTCTCGCCACGGCCCGATTCAGCCGCACGTTGCCAGGGGTCGGGATCCAGGTGGGGGGCGCGAGCGGGTTGCGCGCTCGTTCCACAACTTCGCGCAGTCCATCTTGGGTCGCCTGGACCAGGGCCACCGAATCACCCTGCAGGTCCGTTCCGAAGAGGGATGATCCGACGATCTCCAACGCCGTGCGCATCATTTCGTCATCCACGTCGATCACTGCGCCCCGGGGGGCCCATTCCCACCGCAGCAACATGCGATCCACCGCATCGACGGTGTGGTCAGCAACGGCCGAGACCGAGGAGGGATGGAAGGCCGGTTGGACGGCTTTGCGCTGCCCGCGCCACTGTTCCGTGTCCGCGGCCAGCAAGCCGTAACCCGTGACGAGGGCTAGCCGCGAATATTGGACCGTCGCATTCCCGTAGCCACGGTGGTTGGTCTGCAGGACACGTCGGGCGGCATCAGGATGCGTCAGCAGGTAGGTCGGCGGCGCGGGGATGGGGAACTGCACGACATCGCCGTAGTTCCGCCACGACCAATCCAGGAAGCTCAGTGGATCGTCCCGGATGGTGGCGAAAGCGCGCAGCATCTCCGCACCGGTCGGCCCGGGGGCGGTCACCGGCGTCCACCCGTGACGCTTCCCGTCCGACATGCCCCCAGCCTATGCTTAGCCGCCCGCCCGGACTTCGACCTTCAGGTCCGAGCCGGGAGACAGCGTAAGGGTGACCGGGACACTGCTGTTGCGCGGCGTACCCGGAGGTGGATCCACGGCCGTCACGTAGCCAGGCGGCAGCGGCTGGTCGAGACCTTGGGTGCGGTCGGCAATCTTGACTTGGAAGCCAGCCGACTGCAGGGCCCCGACCGCCTGGGCCGCAGGCAGTCCCACGACGTTCGGCACGGTGACCGTCGGCAGCGGCGGCTTGTCCGCCCCGGGGAACGCCACCACCGGAAGGTTCTGCTGCGCCACCACCATCGTCTGACGCCAGACAGGACCCGGAACAAGCCCGCCGTAGACCTCCGGGATCGGCTCGCCGTAGGCAACCACGTCGCGTAGCGGGAAGGTGGGGCCTCCCCGCGGATCCCCAACCCACACCGCGGTGGCCAACTGGGGGGTGGCACCAGCGAACCAGGCAGCGTGGAATTCCCCGGCGGTTCCGGTCTTGCCGATGGCCGGCCGCCCGATGCTCATCGCCTTGCCCGTGCGAGCCTCGTCGGGGCCGTCTATGACTCCCAAGAGCACGTCGTTGACCTTG
>CAYMPK010000199.1:0-4957 GCA_964392145.1 uncultured Actinomycetes bacterium
CACGCTTGTGCCGCGCAGGTCCACACCGGCGGCGAAGAAAGCGAACGCCGGCACGCAGAAGCCCGCGGAGAACGGGGCGATCCTGAGCTGGAGGCGTTCGGCCGGGCTGCTCTGCTCCCCGGGGTCGGCCCTCACCCGGGTGAGCAGCCCCAGCGCCACGCCGGCCACGGTTGCGTGGACGCCCGACGCATGCACCAGGGTCCAGACCGCCAGCGCGAGCGGTACGTAGATCCACCACGCCGTGACCCTCGCACGCTGCAGGAGCCAGTACCCGGCCAGCAGGGCAATCGCGAGTACGAACGGCATCAGGTGGAAGCCCTTGGAGTAGAAGAGCGCGATCACGGTGATCGCACCGAGGTCGTCCACCACCGCCAAGGTCAGTAGGAACGCCCGCAGCGCGATCGGAAGTTTGGCACCCGCGATGGCCAGCACCGCGAGGGCGAAGGCGATATCGGTGGCCATCGGAATGCCCCACCCGATCGGCTCGCCGCTACCCGCGACGTTCACTGCCAGGTAGATCAGGGCGGGCGCGGCCATGCCGCCGAGGGCAGCGGCCACCGGCACGGCCGCCTTGCGGCGATCCGCGAGACTGCCCAGAACCAGTTCGTGCTTGAGTTCCAGTCCGGCGACGAAGAAGAACACCGCCAGCAGGCCGTCGGCAGCCCAGTCGGCCAGGCTCAGGTGGAGGTGCAGGGCTGCAGGTCCAACTTCGAAGTTCGAGATCGCCTGATAGGCGTCTCCGTACATGCTGTTCGCCCAGATCAGCGCGATGACGGCCGACACCAGCAGGAGGACGCCCCCGACCGTCTCATTGCGTAGCACGCCGAGCAGCCAACTGCGCTCAGCGAGCGACGGTCGGTCGAAGAGCCGGCCCTCGCCGTGCTGCTCGTCCATGGGTACCCGCCCTCGATGAGAGTTCTGTCGCAATCGGAGGGGCGCTGGTGCCCCGCTTGTCTGCCGTGGCTCACACTAGTGACCGAGGGCCTTCGGGTGCCAAGAAGTCGGATCCGGGCTCCATCGGTGGCTGAGCAGACCTCGCTTGCTGCGGCCTCGATGTGACCGTGAACACGCGGGCGAAGGAACCCGGGGGGCCTCGGGCTCGTCGGAGATACTGGACCTGCATGGTCGAGGTGGCCTTTTCTATCGATTCGGAGGGACGATGCGCGCTCGTGTGCTGATCCCCGTACTGCTCGCGCTCGCAGCTGTCGCGGGGCTCATCTACGGCGGCTTCCTGCCGAAGGGGACCGCGGCGGCCGGTAACACGGCGGCCGAGAGTGGTGGCAACACCTCGTCCGAGGGCGGCGAGGCGTCCTCGAGCCCCTCGGGACCCCCGAAGTCGGTGACGACGCCACCGGAGCCCCAGCCGCAGTTGGAGATCAAGAAGCTCGCCCCGGGTGAGAAGCCGCCGCAGTTCGTGGTGGTGTCGTTCGACGGGTCATGCGAGACGAAGAGCAAACTCTTCCGCCACTACCTCGACACCGCAGAGAAAGTCTCCGGGCGGTTCTCATTCAACATCTCCGGGTTGTGCATCTTGCCCGACAACGAGCAGAAGCTGAACTACGACCCACCCAACAAACCGCGCGGCACCTCGGCAATCGGTTTCGGCGACCCGTCGCTGTTGGCGGACCGCATCAACGCGTGGACCGAGGCCTACAAGAAGGGGCACGAGATCGCCACTCACTACCTCGGACACTTCTGCGGCAGCGGTGGCGTCCAGTCGTGGGATACCGCGGGTTGGACGAGCGAGATCAACCAGTTCAACACCTTCATGAATGAGTGGACGAAGTTCAACCCGCAATACACCGGCGGTGTCGACCCGTTGCCCTTCGACGCCAGCGTGATCAAGGGCGGGCGAACCCCATGCCTGGAGGGACAGCGAGATCAGATGTACCCGGCGATGTTGGCAGCCGGCTACACCTACGACACCTCGAACTCCGGTGACCTGTCGTGGCCGAAGAAGGTCAAGGACTACAACCTGTGGGACTTCCCGCTGCAGACGATCAAGGTCGCTGGCTACAACGAGAGCAATCTCTCGATGGACTACAACTTCCTCGTCACGCAGAACAAGGGCGAGACGAAGGCCGACCCGGAGAAGTGCAAGGCTATGGAGCAGTCCACCTACAACTCGCTGATGGGCGCCGCCGAGACGGTGTACAACGGCAACCGGGCGCCATTCTTCGTGGGTAACCACTTCAATGAATGGGCGTGTGGTGCCTACAAGAACTCCTTGACCAACTTCATCGTCGATCTGAAGGCGAAGCACCCGGACGTCCAGTTCGTGAGCAACCTCGACCTCGAGAAGTGGCTCGAGGCCCAGGATCCGGCGATTCTCCAGCAGTTGCAGGCACTGCCGCCGGCGACCCAGTGACCGAGGTTGGTCGATGACGGCCAACGATCCCCTCACCGCTTTGGTCGATCTGCCGGGTGTGGCCGAAGCGGTGGCGGCAGCCCGGGACGCGGTTGACTCCCTGGTGTGGCCCCGCAGGTTGGCGGGTAACGGTGCCGCGCTGGCCGTCGCGTCACGGGTGCACGGGGCTCAGGCATGCGCAGCCGTCGAGGGCATCGACTTCGCGGTCGATGCCTGGCGCAGTGGCGACGCCTGGGACGACTCGCCGATGGGGCGCACCGCCGCCGGGGTCTGGCGGTGCTACCGGGAACTGCCCACGCAGGTGGACATCTGGCCGCGCACGCCTTTGCAGGTCCTGGCCAGGCTGCACTCCCTGCTTGCCCGCGACCTGGTCGACGCGGGGGATCTCGGACGCCCGCGGGTCGGTGAACCCCATGACCCGCTCCGAGTCGGGTCCGCCCCGGCCGTGGGTGAACTCGGAGAGCGTCTGAACATGCTGGCCGGACTGGTTGCGAACGGGTCCACCGCCCCCGCCCCGGTGGAAGCGGCGATCGTGCACGGCGAGCTGCTGGCGCTGAGGCCCTTCACCGAGGGTTCGGGGCCGATCGCGAGGATGACGACGAGGCTCGTGATCGCCGCCCGCGGGCTCGATCCTGACATGCTGACGGTGCCCGAGATCGGCATCATGAAGCTCGGGCGCCCGAGCTACGTCGACGCCATCCGTCGCTACCAGAGTGGCTCCCCGGACGGTGTTGCGGCGTGGATCCGGTTCGTCTGCGAGACCATTCGGGTGGGGGCGCTGGCATCGGAAGAATTGTTGGATGAAATTAGTGCCGGAGCACTTGGCAAGGCGCCTTCGCAGGAGTAGAAAGAAGGTATGCGGCCGAGAGGCCGGACACAGCCGGGCCAGGCACCCACGCGGCGCCAAACCCACGAGAAGGGTGCGGGTCTCACGAGATCCTCGGACTGCACGCTTGATCGCCCGACCCGGCGATGTGGAGAGGCGCTCCCCGAGAGGGGGGCGCCTCTCGCGTTGTCAAAGGTGTTGTGGCAGAACGGGTTCGGGCTGCCTAGCAGTTAGCCGCGATGCCTGACTGACCGGGCGTACCACGCGATGCCCAGGGCCACCGCCGCAGTTGCCGTTCCGGCCGCCACCATCGCGCGATCCCGCGCCTGCTGGGCCCGCATGGAATCCGGCTTCTGGAAATCCACCACCGGCCAGTCCCGTTCCTCGGCAATGTCCCGCAGCGCCGAGTCCGGATTGACGGCAACCGGGTGACCCACCACCTCGAGCATCGGCAGGTCGGTGTGGGAGTCGGTGTAGGCGTAGCTTTCGGCGAGGTCGTAGCCGTCGTGTTCGGCCAGGGCCACCATCGCCTCGGACTTGCCCGTGCCGTACGCGTAGAACAGGATCTCGCCGGTGTAAGTGCCGTCCGCAGGATCGACGGCCATCTGGGTGCCGATCGCGCGATTGACGCCGAGGCGTTCCCCGATCGGTTCGACGATCTCAGTACCCGAACTCGAGATGATGATGACGTCGCGGCCCTCGTCCTGGTGCCACTTGATCAGGTCCATCGCCTCGGTGTAGACGATCGGGTCGACGATGTCGTCCAGGGTCTCGGCGACGATCGAGCGCACCTGCTCGACCGGCCAGCCCTTGCACAGAGCCTGCAGGTACACCCGCATCTGCTCCATCTGGTCGTGGTCGGCTCCCGAGGTCAGATAGACGAACTGGGCGTAGGCACCCTTGAGCACCGCCGACCGTCCGATGAGGCCACCGTCGTACAGCGGCTTCATGAAAGCCAGGGAACTCGACTTGGCGAGGATCGTCTTGTCGAGGTCGAAGAACGCCGCTGTCCTCATGGCACCAAGTCTATCCGCCCGCCCTGGTGGCCCCTGACGGCAGCGATGGCCGCTTGTCCACAATCGCATTGGCGGGTCTGGGACCACCGGCGCAGCGCAGGCACCATCGATGGACGGATGAGCATACATCTGGTGTCGGGGGAGGCATCGTGATCGGATCGGGCGAACCCTCAGTCCTCGTCCTGGTGGCCGATTCCGGACTCCAGGACGACCTGATGAGACTGGCGGCGGCGGCTGGCGTGACTGCCGCGATCGGAGTGGAACCCACCGCTGCCGGTCCGCTGTGGGCGCGGGTCCCATTGGTACTTGTCGGTGGCGAGGAATTGGAGTCGTGCGCTGCGGCTGCCTTGCCCTCGCGCCCTGGAGTGGTAGTGGTGGCGGTCGACCCGGACGATGAGGGTGTGTGGCGTCGCGCTCTCGAGGTCGGTGCGCAGGGCGTCGTCCGGCTGCCCGATGCCGAATCGTGGCTCGTGCAGGCCATGGCCGATGCGGCAGGCGATGGCAAGGTGCCCGCGCCGGTTGTCGTCGTGACGGGCGCGCGCGGCGGGGCCGGGGCGTCTGTGTTGGCTGGCGCCCTGGCAACGACGGCAGTACGGGAGGGGCTCACCCCCTACCTGCTGGATCTGGATCCACTGGGCGCGGGCCTCGACGTGTTGTTGGGAGCCGAACGGGTGCACGGGGTTCGGTGGCACGATCTGGGCGCAGCGGTCGGCCGGGTGCCGTCCGGCGCTCTCCGAGAGGGTCTGC
>CAYMPK010000200.1:0-4946 GCA_964392145.1 uncultured Actinomycetes bacterium
CCGCGGGCACCGCGAACACCAACACCCTTCGGAAGAAGCCGGGCCGGAACCGCGCGGTGTTGGGCATCAGGGCGAGGAAGAAGGCGGGGGTGCCGATGGTGAGCCAGGTGATGACGGTGAGGTGTCGGGGCAGGAACACGAACTCGACCTCGAACAGATTCGTCAGCGTGAAGAAGACCACCAGCAAGGAGAGCACAGCCGAGTAGAAACTCTTGGTCAGGAACAGCGACGACACTCGTTCGATATTCCCGAGCACCCGCCTGCCCTCCGCAACCACGGACGGCATCACCGAGAACTGGTTGTCCAGCAGGACGATCTGCGCGACCGCCCGGGTGGCCGAGGCGCCGGACCCCATCGCGATGCCGAGGTCGGCATCCTTGAGCGCCAGCACGTCGTTGACCCCGTCGCCGGTCATCGCCACGGTATGACCACGCGACTGCAGGGCCTTCACCATCGCTCGCTTCTGCGCGGGCGTCACCCGCCCGAATACGCCATGGGTCTCCAGCACCTCCGCGAGTTCGGGGATGTCTTCGGGCAGGTGTCGGGCGTCGAACGGATCGTCGGCCAGTGGGATCCCCGCCTGCTCGGCGATCGCCCCGACAGTGACGGCATTGTCCCCGCTGATGACCTTGACAGTCACCCCCTGATCGAGGAAGTAGGCCACCGTGTCGGCGGCGTCCGGGCGCAACTGCTGATTGATAGCCACGAGCGCGACCGGTTGCACCTCGCCCGCACCGCGATCGGCGTCCGGCTCACCGTCCAGCACCCGTCCGACTAGAAGCACCCGCGCCCCGCCGGCAGCCATCTCGTCGGCCACCGCACGGCTCGGATCGGTGTCGGCCGTGAGCATCTCCGGAGCGCCCATCACCCAGGAACCGTGGTCGGCGAAGGTCGCGCCCGACCATTTGCGCGCACTCGAGAACGGCACCGATGAAGTCAACCGCCAACCCGGGTCGGGGTACGCAGCGGCGACCGCAGCCAAGGTCGGGTTCGGGTTCTCCTCGGAGTCGCCCAGGGCCCCCAGGGCCGCCTCCACATCGAGTCCGTCTACCAGGGTTCGCAGGTCCTGGACCGCCATGCCCGGTTCGGTCAGGGTCCCGGTCTTGTCCACGCAGACGACGTCCACCCGAGCAAGTCCCTCCACCGCCGGCATCTCCTGCACCAGGGTGCGCTTCTGACCGAGTCTGACCACCGAGACCGCCATCGCCACGCTGGTCAGAAGGACGAGTCCCTCGGGCACCATGGTTACGACTCCTGCCACGGTTCCGCTCAAGGCCTGCTGCCAATCCGGACTCGCCCGCAGCTGGCTGATGAAGAGCAGGGTGCCCAGCGGAATCAGCACGTAGGTCATGATCCGGACGAACCTCATGATGGCTTCCATGAGTTCGCTCTTCGTGGTCGAGAACTTGCGCGCCTCCGCCGCGAGCTTCGTCGCGTATGCCTCGGTGCCCACCTTGTCGGCGCGCATGGTGCCGCCGCCGGCAACCACGAAGGAACCACTGAGCACTTCGTCGCCGGGCTGCTTGTGCACCGGATCGGCCTCGCCGGTGAGCAAGGATTCGTCTGCTTCCAGCCCGACCGCGTTCAGCACTGGGCCGTCCACCACGATCTGGTCGCCCAGCTGGAGTTCCAGCACATCGCCGAGCACGATCTCGCTCGGGCGCACTTCGACGACGTGCCCGTCCCGATAGACCAGCGGTTTCGCCTCGCCCACCAACGACAGCCGCTCCAGGGTCCGCTTGGCGCGCCACTCCTGCACGATGCCGATCGCGGAGTTGAAGACGATGACCAGACCGAAGAGCGAATCCTGGATCGGCGCTTGGGCGACGATCATCAGCACCCACAGGATCCCTATCACCAGGTTGAATGAGGTGAGGGTGTTCTCGCGGATGATGCTTGCGAGGCTTCGACTGCGGGGGTCGGGGGCGTCGTTGGTCTCTCCGCGGGCGACCCGCTCCGCAACCTCGACCGTGGTCAAGCCCACGGGCTGGACATCGACGCCGGCGGCTGGGAATGCCTCGTCGGTGCGCTGCGGGGGTTGCGGCCCCTGGGAGGACATCAGTCCAGTCCATCCAGTTGCCGCAGAATGACCCCTTCGCGAAGGGCCCAAGGGCAGAGCACGAGTTCACTCAGGCCGAACAGGTCCATCGCCGCCTCGGTCACCAACGCACCCGCCACCAGCTGTGCCGCACGCCCCGCGGATACCCCCGGAAGCTCCGCCCGTTTGCTGGTGGACATCGCGGCCAGCCTGGGAAGCCAATCGCCGAGGTCGTCCCGGTCGATGACCCGACGGACGAACGGCCCTTCCGCCGAGGGAGCGGCGCCGGTGATGCGGGCGATCTGCCGGAACGTCTTCGATGTCGCGACCGCCAGCTCCGGTTCCCCCAACCGCGTTATCGGACCGACGATGTCGGCTATCTGGGCGCGCACGTACTTGCGCAGGGCCTTGAGTTCCTTCGCATCCGGCGGGTCTCCGCTGAGCATGTCCCGGGTGAGCCGACCGGCGCCGAGCGGCAGTGACACCGCCTCGTCGGGCTCCTCATCGAGGCCCGCGGCAAGTTCCAGCGAACCACCACCGATGTCCAGCACGAGCAATCTTCCGGCGCTCCATCCGAACCAGCGGCGCACGGCGAGGAAGGTCAGTCGCGCCTCGTCCTCGCCCGACAGCAGTTGCAGGTTGACGCCGCTACGCCGTCTTACTTCGAGGATGACGTCGTCGCCGTTCGGAGCATCACGGATGGCCGAGGTGGCGAAGCCCATCACCTCATTGACCCCCAGATCCTCGGCTATCTCCAGCGACTCCTCCACGAAGCCGGTCAGTAGGTCGATCGCCCGATCGGACACGCGACCGTCAGCGGTGAGGTTCTCGGCAAGTTTCAACTCGGTCTTATGCGAGTAGGCAGGAACCGGGGCGCGCCCGTGGTGCGCGTCCACCAACAGCAGGTGGACGGTGTTGGATCCGACATCCAGAACTCCAAGACGCACGGGGGTAAACCTACCCGGAGTTCGGGGCCTAGGCTGTCCAGGTGCCCGAAGTTGACCTCGGATTCCCCCGTACCTGGCTCGAGTTCGTCGACCCCGAAGACGACACCCGGATCTTCCGCTGCGACGCCACCTGGTTGACCTCGCGCTGGACGTGCATCTTCGGACGTGGCTGCAAGGGGATCGTGGCCAACGCACCCGATTTCGGCTGCTGCACCCTTGGCGCTCATTTCTCGGACAAGGACGACCGACGCCGAGTGAAGGCGGCCGCCAAACAACTCACAGACGAGGTCTGGCAGTTCCGCAAGGTCGGGCGTTCCGACGGCATCGTTATGCGCGACCAGGACGGCCAGCGTCAGACCAGGACGCACAAGGGTGCCTGCATCTTCTTGAACCGGCCCGGCTTCGCCGGTGGCGAGGGCTGCGCACTGCACCTGATGGCCCTGAACAAGGGCGTCGAGCCGGAGTCGGTGAAGCCCGATGTCTGCTGGCAACTGCCGATCAGGCGCGAGTTCGACACCAAGGAGTGGGCGGACGGCACCTCCGCCGACGTCGTGGTGATCGGCGAGTACGACCGGCGTGGTTGGGGTCCCGGCGGTCACGACCTGGACTGGTACTGCTCCGGGGCGACGGAGGCCCACGTGGCACCCGACCCTGTCTACGTCACCGAGAGGGCTGCCCTGGTTGAACTGATGGGCCAGGCCGGCTATCACGAACTCGTGCGGCTGCTGCAGGAGCGCCCAGGGGTGATACCCCATCCCGCTGGTTGATGTCGGACGCTGCGGTTAGCGTCGCCCACGCGGGCCTCGGCCAGGTCCGGGCCTGACTCCGTCGCCGAATCCGGGGACGGTGACCCCACCTACGACCTGTCGAGGAGGCAGCATGGCGAAGTCGACCAGTACGTTCCGGTGTGCCGCCTGCGATGCGGTCTCGGTGAAGTGGACCGGCCGCTGCGTCAAGTGCGGTGAGTTCGGCACGATCTCCGAACAGGCCCCCACCGGCCCGGCTCCTGGCCAACGCGCATCCGCCACCGGTCGGGCACCGGCGAAGGCGGCTCAGCCGGTGTCGCAGATCATGAGCAACGGCCCCGTGGTGCGGGTCACCTCGGGCATCGGCGAGTTCGACCGGGTGCTGGGAGGTGGGCTGGTTCCTGGGCAGGTGGTGCTGTGCAGCGGTCCACCGGGTTCGGGCAAGAGCACCCTGGTACTCGCTGTGGCCGACTCCCTCGCCGCCCGAACGCGCACCACCGTCCTGTACATATCGGGCGAGGAGTCTGTGGCCCAGATCGCTGTCCGTGCGAAGCGCATCGGCGCCGACAGCGAGCACCTGTTGCTCGCCGACGACACCGACCTTTCGACCGTCATCGGCCATATCGAAGCCCACGCTGACGACGTGGGATTGGTCATCATCGATTCGGTTCAGACCCTCTCCTCCGCGGAGGTCGACGGTCGTGCCGGCGGCGTGAACCAGGTGATGGAGGTAGCCCAGGTCCTCACGAGGATCGCTAAGTCCCGAGGAATCCCCATGATCCTGATCGGTCAGGTGACCAAGGATTCCAACGTGGCAGGTCCGAGGGCGCTGGAACATATCGTCGATGCGACCCTCTCGCTGGACGGCGACAAGCACACCAGCCTGCGGCTGCTGCGCGCAGTCAAGAACCGCTTCGGTTCTCTGGAGGTGGCCGCCTTCGAGCAGACCGACACCGGGATGAAGGAGGTCGTCGATCCCAGCGTGTTGTTCCGGGGGGCCCGCGAGACCCCGGTGGAGGGTACCTGCGCGACGGTGACGGTGGAGGGGCACCGGGCGCTCATCGCCGAGGTGCAGTCGCTGGTCGGCGCCACCAATCCCAACCCGCGCAGGGGGGTGTCCGGCTTGGACTCGGCGCGCAGCGCGATGCTCATCGCGGTTACGGAGTCGGTGGCCCCGATCACACCGGACGGTCGGGAACCGAGGTGTCTGGGTGG